>CAYGSG010000044.1:0-22192 GCA_964352615.1 uncultured Phycisphaeraceae bacterium | reverse complement strand
GGGGGGGGGGGCGCGGGGGGGGGCCCCGCGCCCGTGAACGTGCTGCGTGCAGCGCCGCCAGCGGGCGAGCCAGCCGGGACGGGCGGCGTGGACCGCTTGGACTTGTTCGAGCCGAAAAGACCGGTCAGTTTGCCGAAGACACCCATGCGTAGCTCCCTCCGTGGAGATGGGCCGAGCCGCGATGGCCCCGGCCCGGTTGTTCCCACCGCACGGTATCGACGGGCGCGGTGGCGATCAACCGTCGCGGCATCGCCACCATGCGTGCGAGCCGTGGTTTCAAGGATGAAACTGGGTTTTGGAGGCGCTGGGCGTGCCTGCGAATCGCAGAGCGGTGCGAAGATTCTTCGCGCCGGTGGTAGCGAGCGGGCAGGCCAACTCGCAGGCCAACGCGCAGGCCAAGAGAAAGTGACCCCGACGGGATTCGAACCCGTGTTACCAGGATGAAAACCTGGTGTCCTGGACCAGACTAGACGACGGGGCCGCCGGGCCGATGGTAGTCCCCCTGCCACCGGTTCGGCAGCGGCCCAGGCCCACGAAAACCGCCTTGGGCCTCGGCTCGCGGTCGGCCCGTATCGTTGCCTGTGACGACTCGCCGCCCACAACGCGAACCCGAGGGCGAGCCCGTGCCGGCTGGCGCGAGCCTGCCGAAGCTTCTCGCTGAACCAATGGGCGCTGAACCAATGGGCGCTGAACCAATGGGGCATGTTCTTGGCGTGCTGCTGTTCGGGGGCACGTTCGATCCGCCGCACTCGGCGCACGTCGGGCTCTCGCAACTTGCCCGTGACGCGGCGATGCCCGCTGGCTCGTGGCTGGTGTTTGTGCCCGCTGCCCGGTCCCCCCACAAAGTGGCCGGTCCCGCTGCCAGCGACGAGCATCGCGTGCGCATGCTCCAGCTCGCTTTGGCTGGCGTGGCGAACGCTGCGGTCTGGACAGAGGAGATCGAGCGTGCGCACGCGGGCGGCGCCTCGTACTGGGTGGACACGCTGCGTGTCGCTCGTGATCGGCTTGGCTCGAAGGCAACGCTGCGGTTTCTCATCGGCGCGGATCAGGCAGCGTCTTTCCATAAGTGGAAGGACTGCCGCGAGATACTTCGGCTCGCTGAGCCGGTGGTCATGCTGAGGCCGCCCGTGAGCGATGCGCACACGCTGGACGAGGCGCTGCGCCAAGCCGGCGAGTGGTCACCGGCCGAGCGCGCATGGTGGATCGAGCGCATCGTCGAACTTCCGGTAGTAGAAACCAACGCGACGGCGCTTCGCGAACAGCTCGCGAGCGGCGAAGCGGTGGGCGCAGAACAACTCCACCCTGAGGTGGAGCGGTTCATCCGTGAGCACGGGTTATACGGAACAAGCGACCAACCTGACAGTACAGGTGACTGAACGGTTCAGACCATCACTTCAGCGCCAGCGAGGGCCTTCTGCAGCGCATCGACCTTGTCGGTGCGCTCCCAGGTGAACGTGTCGTGCTTGCCGTCTTGGGTCTTGCCGGGCGAACGGCCGAAGTGCCCGTGGCGCGCGGTCGTCGTGAAGATCGGTGCGCGCAGGCCGAGGCTCTCGATGATCTGCTTGGGCCTCAGGCCGAAGACCTCGCGGACCGCCTTGGCGATTTTGTCCTCGTTGTACTTGCCGGTGCCGAAGGTCTCGACCTTGATGCTGGTGGGCTCGGCGACACCGATGGCGTAGCTGAGCTGAATCTCGCACTCGGATGCGATGTCGGCGGCGACGATGTTCTTGGCGATGTAGCGGGCCATGTACGCCGCCGAGCGGTCGACCTTGGTCGGGTCTTTGCCGCTGAAGGCGCCGCCGCCGTGCCGGCCGCGCCCGCCGTAGGTATCGACGATGATCTTGCGCCCGGTGAGGCCCGCATCGCCGTGGGGGCCGCCGATCTCGAACGCGCCCGTCGGGTTCATGTGGACGGTGATGCCGGGGTGCCACCACTCGCCGAGCACGGGCTTGATGATGTGGTCGATGACCTGCTTCTTGAGTTCTTCTTGTCGTGCCTTGCCGCTCCAGCTCTTGTCGTGCTGGGTGGAGAGCACCACGGTGTCGATCGAGGCGGGCTTGCCGCTCTCGTCGTACTCGACGGTGACCTGGCTTTTGGCATCGGGGCGCAGACCGGGGATGATGCCCTCGCGCCGGCACTCGGCCTGCCGCGCGACGAGGCGGTGGCTGAGCATGATCGGCAGCGGCATCAGCTCGGGCGTTTCCTTGCAGGCGTAGCCGAACATCAGGCCTTGGTCGCCCGCGCCCTCGCGGTCAACGCCCGCTGCAATCTCGGGGCTCTGGCGGTTGAGCGCGACCATGACGGCGCAGCTCTCGGCATCGAACCGCATATCGCCCGAGGTGTACCCGATCTCGCGGATGGTCTGGCGGACGATGTCCTGGATCTCGACGTAGGCCGCGGTCGTGACCTCGCCCGCGACGACGACCAGCCCGGTGGCGACGAGCGTCTCGACCGCAACGCGGGAGTGTGGATCGGACGCGAGCATCGCGTCGAGGATCGCATCTGAGATCTGGTCGCAGACCTTGTCGGGGTGACCCATCGAGACGGACTCGCTGGTAAAGAGATCGTTGGGCATCGTGTGGTCCTTGCTGCTTGGTGCGGCCTCGCTCATCAGGCCCAACTGTAGCAACGCCAGTCGGGACGGAGGGCTCTCCGGGAGCCCCGACGGCCCGCTATCCTCTGGGCGAACATGCCCCCTCCACGCACCGCTGATCGAGGCTCGTCCACCCCCCCCGGCCCGCTGACCTACGCCTCGAGCGGGATCGACCTTGACCGCTACGACCGGTTCATTGACCAGTTGCCGTCGCTGATGCGGCGGACGCACGGCCCGCGCGTGCTGGCCAATCCCGGCGGTTTCGCGGGCATGTTCCGCTTGGACTACGACCAGAAGCTGTTCAAACGGAATTACCGCGAGCCGGTGCTTTGCGCGTGCGCCGACGGGGTGGGGACCAAAATCCGTATCGCCCAGCAGATGCAGGTGTACGACACCATCGGGATCGATCTGGTGGGGATGAACGTCAACGACCTGATCGTGGAGGGCGCCGAGCCGCTGTTCTTTCTGGACATTCTCTCGGTGCCTCAAGTGGAGCCGCGCGTGATGGCGGCGCTGATGGCGGGCGTGGCCAAGGGGTGCGAGCTCGCGGGCTGCGCGCTGCTCGGGGGCGAGACCGCCGAGATGGGCGACCTCTACGCGCCGGGCGACTTCGACCTCAACGGGTTCGCGGTGGGGGTCGTTGAACTGAAACGCGCGATGAAGGCCCGCCGGCCCGAACCGGGGGATGTCGTGCTGGGCCTGGGTTCGAGCGGGCCGCACTCCAACGGCTACACGTTGATCCGCGCGATCCTCAAGAGCGCACGCCTCAAGCTCGATAAGGCGTACCCCGAACTCGAACAGCCCGACGGCTCGCGTCCGACGCTGGGCGAGGCGCTGCTCGAGCCGACGAGGCTCTACGCGGAGTCCATCACCAAGCTCGACCGCGCGTACCGGGTGAAGAAAGTGGTTACCGCGATGGCGCACATCACGGGCGGCGGGCTGGCCGACAACCTTGCGCGGTCACTTGGCCCAAACGTGGATGCCAAGCTCGATTGGTCCGCGTGGCCCGTGCCGCCGGTGCTGGAGTTCTTGCAGGCCAAGGGCAAGGTTGAGCAGGCCGAGATGCGGCGGGTGTTCAACATGGGCATCGGGTACGTCGTGGTGGTGCGACCGACGTTCGCCGAGGCCGTCGCGCAACGATTGCGCCGATCGGGCGAAACGGTCTACACCATCGGCAAGATCATGCGTGGCAAGGGCCGGGTCCGCTGAGCCGTTGATGTGCTAGGCGGCCTCTGCTTCGGCTGTCGAGTCGCTGGCGGTCTCGTCTGGGGCCGGGGAGGCTGGCGCTGCTGGGGGCACCGCTGCATCATCCAGTGCCGCCTCCAGCCGGGCCTCGGGCTCGATCATCGACGTGACCTGCAACCCGAAATTCTCGCCCACTTTCACCGCGGTTCCTGTGCCCACAGCCCGGTTGCTGATGTACAGCTCAAGATCTTTGTCGGCCTGCTTGGCCATCTCGATGATCGAGCCGGGCACCAGCCGCATGATCTCAGCGGTGGTGAACGACCGCTCGGCCAGATAAACGATGACCGGGACCTCGATCGAGAGAATGGACTTGGAACGCATCGCCATAGGGGACCTCCGGCCATCGTGGTGGCAAGGGGAGCCTCGCAAAGCACGTGCCGACGGGTTGCGTGGGTTGCTGGGAGCTAGCCGTCGTACCGGCCGACGATGAGCGTGACGTTGTGCCCGCCGAAGCCGAACGTGTTGTTCATGGCGTAGCGGATCTGCCGCTCGCGGGCGGTGTGGGGCACGAGGTCGAGGTCGAAGCCCTCGTCGGGGTTGTCGAGGTTGATCGTGGGGGCGATCACGCCGTCGCGGACCGCGTGGATGCACGCGACGCTCTCGACGGCCCCCGAAGCGCCCAGGCAGTGGCCGTGGGCGGACTTGGTGGAACTCATCATGAGCTTGCCGCCCGCGCTGGCGCGGACGTGGTCGCCAAAGACCCCGAGCACCGCTGCGACCTCGGCCTTGTCGCCAAGAGGGGTCGAGGTGCCGTGGGCGTTGACGTACCCGATCTCGGTCGGGTCAAGGCCGGAATCGGCGAGCGCCATCCGCATCGAGCGGGCCGCGCCCCGGCCCTGCGCATCGGGGGCGGTGATGTGCTGGGCATCGCAGGAGTTTCCAAAGCCCACGAACTCGGCGAGGATGTTCGCCCCGCGGGCCTTGGCGTGTTCTTCGGTCTCGAGCACGCAGATCGAAGCGCCCTCGGAGAGCACAAACCCATCGCGGTCGACATCGAACGGGCGACTGGCCTTGGTGGGGGCGTCGTTGCGCGTGCTCAGGGCCTTCATGGTCATGAAGGCTCCGACGCACAGCGGGGTGCAGGCGGCCTCTGAGCCGCCCGCGAGCATCACATCGGCCATGCCCAGCCGCAGGTGCAAGATGGCGTCACCGATGGCGTGGCCCGAGCTGGCGCAGGCTGTGGCGTGCGCCGACGCGGGGCCTTGGAGCCCGTAGCGGATCGAGACGTTGCCCGCGATGGCGTTGACCATGAGCTTGGGCACGGTGAACGGGTTGATGCGGTCGGGCCCTCGGCTGACCAGCACCCGCACGCCTTCTTCGATCGAGCTGATGCCGCCCACGCCCGAACCAATGATCACGCCGCACCGTTCGGGGTTCTCTTTGGCGAAGTCGATACCCGACTCGCGTACCGCCTCGATGGCCGCGACCATGCCGAGCTTGGTGCAGCGGTCGAGCCGTTTGGCTTCCTTGCGATCGAGCAGGGAATCGGGATCGGTGTGCTTGATCTGGCCCGCGATTTTGCAGTGCCAGTTGGCATCGGGGTAGTCGTCGAAGGCTTCGCCCTCGATAAGGCTGATGCCGCTTCGGCCTTCACGCATGGCCTCCCAGGTGGAGGGCGCGTCAGGGCCGAGGTTGGTTAGCGCTCCGACACCGGTGATAACCACGCGGTGCGGCTGGCTTTGGCGAGTGGGCATGGTGGTTCGTGCTCGGCTCGGACCCTTGCGGGCTGGGCCTTACTCGGCCCCGCGGGCCTGCATAACGAACGCGATGACCTCGCCGACGGTCTTGATCTGCTCGGCCTTGTCGTCGGGGATGTCGGTATCGAATTCGTCCTCGAACTCCATGACCAACTCGACGGTGTCGAGGCTGTCGGCGTTGAGGTCGTCGACGAAGTGCGTGGCCCTTGAGATCGAGGCCTTATCGGCACCCATCTGCTCGGCGACAATCTCGATGACTTTGGTCTCGATTTCCTGTTCGGTCACGTGCATTCTCCACACAGCTTTTCGGTCCGCCGTTCAACCACCGACCGGGGGCCTTTGGCAACGCAGGCCGCGAGTATAGCCTGACCGCCGGGGGGTGTGTGACCCGCCCGAGAATCGGGGCGGGGCTTGCCCGTGAGAGCGCCTGTGTGGGCTGGTCGGGCAGAAAGTTGGCCCCAACCGCGAACAGGGTGCATAGTGAGGGGTGAATCTTCGATCTGCGGGCAGCGAACGTCGGCCAAGGCCGCACTTCTCTGGGCCGGATCGGAGGCTCGGGTGTGTAAGTCTGACCGCGCGTTGCGTGGTGGAGGACGACGCATGACACACCCCCCGACCGAACCCGAAGCCTTCAGCGAGCACGTCGCATGCCTCCTCAAGGAGATCCGCCCAGGGCTCGATATCGAGCTTGTCGGACCTCGGGAGATGCTCGTCAACGGCCGACGCCTCGACCTCGACAACGTCTACCGCATGGTCCGGGGTGAGCCCGAGCGGGGCGACGAGATCGTCCGCAACTACCTCGACCAGCTCTTTGCAGCCGACGCGAGCAACGCGCTGACCATGCCGCTGGATTTCGCACGCCAGCGGATCATGCCCCGCATTCAGCCGGTTTCGATCTTTGAGCATCTCGATCAGGCGCTGGTCGCCCACGTGCCGTTTGTGAACGACACGGTGGTCGTGTTCGTGACCGATCTGCCGCAGATGACCGTCAGCATCACCACCGAGCAGGTCATCAAGTGGGGGCTGACCATCGAGGAGATGGACGAGATCGCACGCGAGAACATCGACCGCTACTCGCCCGAGATCGAGATCCAGTTCGTGGACTCGAAAGAGGGCGGCCGGGCCGCGATCATCAGCGAGCAGGACGGCTACGACGCCGCCCGCCTGCTGATGAGCAACCTGTACCGCAAGCTCGCCGATGAGCTGGGCGGCAACTTCCTCGTGGCCACCCCTGCCCGCGACATGTTCGTCGCGCTCTCGGACGACCCAGCGCCGTTCGTCGAGCGGGTCCGCAGCAAGGTGGAGCAGGACTACCGCAGGCTGCCCTACCCGATCACCCACGAACTGTTCTATGTGACGCTCGACGGCGTGGCCGGGCGTTGCAACCTCGCTGCCTGAGGGCCGACGTGCAGGTTGATGACCGAGCTTGTCGCTCGCGGCCAACGGTGGCCGCCGCGTTAACTGGCGGAATCGATGCCCCGCTCAACCCCTTCTGGTGGGTAGAGAGACTCTGAGAGACGGCAATCTTGATTCCGCCCGCACCCGCCCGGTTCCGTTTTGGCCGGGCGGGCTTTTTGTTGGTGCCTTCCTAGGCTTGCCCTCGCCATGATCCTCGTCATCGATAACTACGACAGCTTCACCTGGAACCTCGTGCAACTCATCGGCACGCTGATGCCCGGCGCGGAGCTTGGGCGCGATGTGCTGGTGCTGCGGCACGACGAGATCACGCCGGATCAAGCCAGCGCACTCGACGGCGGCCAAGGCCCGAGCCATCTGGTCATCTCGCCCGGGCCTTGCACACCCAACGAGGCGGGCATCAGCCCCGCGATGATCGAGCACTTTGCGGGCCGAATACCCGTGCTGGGCGTGTGCCTGGGGCACCAGTGCATCGCGGCCCTCTCGGGCATGACCGTCGCCGAGCACCACCGGCCCGTCCACGGCAAGACCAGCCTGATCCACCACGACGGGCTGGGCATCTTTGCGGGCGTGGAATCGCCCTTCGTGGCGGCCCGCTACCACTCGCTGGTGGTGGTGCCCACGAGCCTGCCCGAGCCGCCCGGCCCGAGCGAGAACGGCTTTGTGGTGAGTGCTTGGATTGACGAGCCGGATGGTCCCGAAGCTGGCGAAGGCCGGGTGGTCATGGGCCTGCGCCGGGTCTGGGCGGATAGCGCCAAGGCGCCGTTGGTGGGTGTGCAGTTCCATCCGGAGAGCTTCCTGACCCGATGCGGCCCGGCGCTGTTGGCGAACTTTTTCGGGGTGCCGGTGCCCGCGAGCCAACCGCCAGCAGCAGGTGCTTGAATCCAGCCGCATCGCCCATGTCGCTGATGGGCCGGGGCGGTCGATAAAGTAAGGGTTATGCGATGCCCAGACGGTCGTCATGCTCGCAATATCCCAAACACAATACAAATATTTATACGAATAATTGTTCTTGACACAGCCAGAGCCGATGGTGTAGCATAGTATTAACTGTTTATTCACTGCTGATAGGAACGAGGCCCCCATGCTCAACCTGACCGATATCCACGCGCTCACCGGCTTTGTCCGCGATCCCAAGTCCCATATCACCCGGCTCAGAGAGACAGGCCGCCCCGAGGTGCTTACTGTCAATGGCGAGGCCCGGTTGGTCGTGCAAGACGTTGCGGCGTATCAGAAGCTACTCGATGAAGTGCAGCAAGCCGAGGATGCAAAGATCATCCGCGAGAGGCTCGATGAAGTAAAACGCGGCGAGCCGGGCATCCCGCTCGATGAGGCTTTGGCACAAATCGCAGAGCGGCTGGGAATCGAGCCGACACCAGAGGGTCGATGACCTTCCGCGTAGTCCTTCACAGCAAAGCCCTGGGCGAGATGCTCGACGCGGCGGATTACATCGCCGAGGAAGGCTACCCCGAAGCCTCCAGACGCTGGTTCGATGAGCTGCGGGAGAAGCTCCGTTCGCTCGAATCACACCCCCACCGCTGTGGCTACGCGCGTGAGCACCGGGAGGGCGAAGCCGATGAGCTTCGCCAGTTCCTGTTCTATTCGCACCGCGTGATCTACTGCGTGCTTGGTGAAGAGGTCCACATCCTGCGTGTGCGCCACCATCGGCAAGACGAACTGGATGCGCTGTGAAAGATCGGCTCCGCCGACCCTGTAGCCCGCCAACCAGCCCTATCTTGAGGGCATGATCCACCCCGCTCCGACGACCAAGATCGACCCCAAGCTCGCTCGCGGCGTGTTCGCGAGCCACCTGCCCGCGACGGCCACCAAGGCCGCGGCGGTCAAGCTCACGTTCCCCAACACCAACTACGAGATGCACCTGCGCCCCTCGGGCGATGTGAACGCCGAGGTGGGCGACCGCATCATCGGGACGATCTCGGCCCAGGCCCGGCGGATCGACAAGGTCGGCGCGGGCGGGCGCTACGTCGAGCCCGTGTTCGGCAGGCCCAGGCGGGTGCAGGGCATGGTCATCGCCATCGAGGGCGGGGCGGTCGTGGTCCACGCGGGGGTGCCGATCCACTGCACGCCCACGGCTCCGGGCCAGAAGGCCGCAGACTTTGCGATCGCGGACTTTGTGAGCTTTGATGTGCTCGACGGCGCGACGTTCAAGCAGGCCGAGTAGGCCCACAGCGAGACAATCCTTGCGGCAGAGGCGAGGCGTCTGGTAGCATCGGGCATGTTTATGGGCATGATGGCCAGCGGAATCCTGTTCTTGGCAGCAATTCTCATCGCGGTGGGCCTCGCGGTCAACGCGGTCTGGAGGGCGATCGCCGCCCCAGCGGGCCTTCCTAGGTCGGCGGGCTGCGGGTCTTGCGGCTACGAGCTTACGACGCTCCAGGCTGGCCGATGCTCGGAGTGCGGGGCGGACCTGCTCAAGGCGGGCGTCAACACCCGGCGAAACGTCATCCGCACAGCGGGCTCGGTGCCCGCAGCCATGCTCGGCTGGTCGCTGATCGTGCTCGCTGTCGGGACGATCGTGATTTACGCGGTTTCGATGGCCTCGATGATGGCGATGTCGCAGACGGTCGTCGCGGGTGGCGGCGGCATGCCGTACACCTCCAACTTCACCTTCCGGCCCTCGCGCCTGCCGCCCGCAGCCGACGGCAGCCGGCAGAGTCCGCCCAGCTTCAACCTCGCGGTTGACGTGGATGTCGATGGCAACTGGGGCATGCCGGCCAACTCGGGGACCATTCTGTTCACGCTCTCGGCGGACGAGCAGGAGGCGGTCATCGCCTTTAACGACGCGTCGACGGATGCCTGGGTGCTGACCGGCCCCGATGGCGTCGAGATCGCGCGCGGCGAATACCTTGCGCCAGAAGACGTAACCGCTGCCTTCCGCGCCATCGGGCTCGAAGAAGCCGAGCACGCGACACTGCCGGACTTCGCAGCCGAGATCACAAATGTGGCCGACCTGGCGTTGCAAGACCCGCTCAGCTACGAGACCAACATGATGGCTTCAGCCGGGGTCAATGCCAACAACAGCGGCGCACAGCTCCAGCAGTCGGGCGGAACATCGAACTGGGGCGGCATGGGCGCGATGATGGGCTCGCCGAGCGACTACATCATCCCGATCGTTACGTTCGGCGTCTGCGTGCTGGTGTGGATCGGCGGCATCGTGTTCATCCTCCGCAGGCGAGCCAAGCTGCTCTCTGAGCCGAGAGATGCAGCGGCAAGCTAGCGCCCCGTCGCTGTCGGGTACCGATCGCCCGGGATGGTGCGCATGGTGGTGTCGCTGATAATGGCTTGCTGTTGGCTTGCGACGACCTCCGCAAAGCCGCGCTCGGTGACCAGCCAGTAGTTGTTCGGATACCCCTCCCAGCGGACGCGGCCAGACATGCGGCGGTGGTCGTGCTGCACCACCGTGCGAGCCATGCGGCTGGTGCCCCCGGTCGGGTTGGTTTGGTAGCTCTCACGGCCAACGGTCGATGCGGGCACGAGGTACGCCGATGTAAGCGTCGAGCGATAGCTCGGGTCCATCGCTTGCACGCGGAGCACCGCGCCCGCCGACTGCATCGAATGCAGCAGGTTCTCGTACGCACCAAGGTCCACGATGGTGTACCGGCCCCGGTTGATTCTCTCATCTGCGAGCAGCGATCCGAGCGTCGTGAACGCGCCCGTGCTGGGGTCGAGTCTGCCGTGATCGACGTTCACGCTGAGCGCGCGGTTGGTGTCGTTCTTGACGAGCAGTCCGGGCTCGGGGTAACGCACTCTGGCCGGTGAACATGCAGCGAGCATGAACGGTGCGCACGCCACGAGCACGAATACGAGCAGCCTCAACCGCCACCCCCCGCGCCGCCTGCCCCCCCGGCTCCAACGGTTGTCTCGTAGCGCACGCCCTCGGGCACCGGCACGGGCACCGCGACGGTTGTGCCGTGCGAGCCCTCGGTGATCCGTGAACTGTCCACCGCGACAAACGCCGTGAACGCGCTCATGAGCGAGTGCTCCAGCGCGAGCTGTTCGATTCGGTGAGCGAGGTCGGGCATGGCGACCGTAAGTGATAGGTCCATCAGATCGGCGATCTTGCCGCGCGCCCACACCGTGCGGAGGCCCGCGCCGAGCGTGGTGTCGGAGACCGGGCGAGCGGCGATGCTCATGTCGAGCACCTCGCCTGCTGCGTGGCCGCGAAGCCGCGCCGAACTGGGTGCACGCCCCGCGTACCGGCCCGTGATGACGACGGGCCTGCCGACGAACAGGTCTTGTGCGCTGCTGGGGTACACCTCCGTGACCTCTGTGCCCGCCCCTGTATCGAGATCAAGCGTGACCTCGGTCATCGCAGGGCGCGAGACGGTCTCGAAGAACCGGGTCATGGTCTCTCTCGCATCGTCGCGCGGGCTCAGGTAGGCGACCGCGCCACGGCCGAGCTTGGCCATCCGCTCCATCAGGTAGCGATTGGGCGACGAGCCCACGCCCATCGAGAACACGCGGCTCGCGCCCATCGAACGGGCCATCTCGCTGAGAATCTCGGCTTCGTTCCCGATGTACCCGTCGGTCAGGAACACGACGTACCGCTGGCGGCCCTCGGCGTGCTGGTAGCCAAGGGCTGCGCGGATGCCCTCGATCATCATCGTCCCGCCGCTGCCGTGGAGACCGTCGACATACCGGCGCGCCCGCCGCAGGTTGTCTCGGTTCGCTGCCAGCGGCTGATCGCCCAGGCCCGAAGCGTTGTTCGAGAACCGGATCACCTGGAATGTATCAGACGGTTCAAGCAGGTCCAGCCCCTTGCGTATGGCGGCCTTGGCTTGTTCGATCGGCGTGCCGCTCATGCTGCCCGAGCAGTCGAGCACGAACACGAGTTCCATCGCCCGCCTTGGCAGGCTCGCGAGTTCCGCGGGCGGCACCAGCATGGCCGCGAAGTACCCGCCGCCTCGGCCGTCGTCCCAAGTGAGAACGCCGCTGGTGGTCATCGAACCACCGATGTCGAGTTGCAGCACGAAGTCCTTATTCGGCAGCGTGTCACGGCTGGTGAGCCGGACGTGCGCACCATGTTCGCCGGTGCGATGTGTCTGGACCGTGTGGTGCTTGGAGTGAATGCCGCGGATAGGGACGCCCGCATCGATGGCGATGTCGATCCCGATATCGTGCCCGCTGCGTTCGCGGGGCGCGAGGTAGCTGACGTTCGTCTGCTGGTTACTGCTGGCCGTGCGCGGCACAGCACCGATGCCGCCCGCGCCAACGGTGGGCGGGTTGAACCTCGGGCCGACGACCATCGGGAAGATGTATTCGAGCGAGCCGTCGCGGTAGGGCAGCGTGTGCAGGTAGGTGATCTCGATATCGATCGCCCGGCCCGGCTCGATGTTGGCGACCTTCTGCGTGAAGATGTTGGGCCGCTGCTGGGTCAGCAGGCTCGCGACGTGGCCCTGTGCGCGCGCCTGGTTGTAGATCCGCTCGGCTTCCTGCTTCTCGCGGATGATGCCCCGGATGCGCCGCTCGCCCACGACCATGATGAACTCGTTGACCGCTGCGTTCTGCGGCAACGGGAAGACGTACACCGCCTCGATCTTCTCGCTGTACGGGTTCTGGAAAGACTGCGTGACCACGGTCGAGGCGATGATGCCTCCGATGCGCGCGCTCACGTCCGTGCTTGCCAGCGGCACCGGCACGAGGCGTTCGACATTGTCGATGTCGCCGCCCGCCCACGTACACATGAGTGAGCCCGTGCCGGGCGTGAGCGGGTCGGGCTGGGGCTTCCAGTCCTCGGGCAGCTGCACGACCCACAGCTCTTCATCGAGCGCGGGCATCGTGCCGGGCGTTGAGCGGAGGGACTGGTCGAGGGAGAGGGACCGCTGAAGTTCTGGGTCAAAGCCCACAGCGGCATCCGAGGTGACAGGCTGCTGTCCGGTGGTATACATCCAGTCGAAACCAGATTCCTCACCTGCCGGACGCGGCTGCGCCGACGGCGCAGGCTGTGGGACCGAGGCTTGCCTCTGGCTCGGCGGTGGCACGGTGCCAGATGTGGAGCGTGTGGCGCCCGGGCTGCTGCACGCGGCGATGCTCACCATGAGCAGAGCACCGATGGAAAGCGTGACCAGAACAATCGTCAGCAGGCGCTTCATGGGGCGCTCCCTTCTTCAAGTTTCGTTTCGGGCTCGATGGGTGTGCCGGCGGCGTCGGCTGCGGCGATGAGCGTGAGCTTCCAGTCGGCTTTGACGGTTGTGCGCACGTGGATGCGCGCTACGCGGGTTCGGCCCGTGGGCAGCACATCGGCTGTGCTGAACGCCGCGAGGACCACGCGGTCGCTGTCGGCCATGGCTCTGGGGTCGTAGTGGGGCGGCTGGGCAAAGGCCGGGTGTTCGCCGCCCTCGATGCCCACGATGGTCGATCGGCCCGCAGCATCGACCAGCTCGATCTGCCAAGCCCCCAGCTCACGGCCTGTGCCCGCATCAAGGTAGATATCCACCCACCCGAACCGTGCCTCGTCTTGCGCGTTAGTGTTGTGCGAGAGAGCGTCGCGCTGGGGGCTCAGCAGCAGTGCTGCGAGCAGGACGAGCATGAGCGGTGCAAAGAGTCGGTTCATCCGGCACCCGCCGAATCGAGCAGTTCGCCGGTTGGGGCGGAGTCAGCAGGTTCGAGCAGTACTGCGAGCTGCGCGACCGCGTCCGCATCGGAGAGGTTGACTGTTCCGCTAGCGTCGGCATCCCAAGCTGGATCGACAGTGCCATCGCGCACGCCGCGGGCCACGAGGTAGGCGTCCAGCACGGTGACCCGGCCGTCGCGGTCGAAGTCGTTGGCGATCGAGCTTTGAGCCAGCGAGGCGCTTCGCGGCTGAGAGAGCTGGGGCCAGAAGACCATCGCCAGCGCCAGCCCCGCAGCAAGCGCCCCGCCGAGGCCCACGAGCCGGCCCATGCTGAGGCGAATCGGGAAACTCGATGGCGAGCCGAGACGGTCGGCGCAGGCGAGCAGACGGGTGTCCAACTCGCGGGTATCGATGGGCTGACGGTTGATTTGTCGCAGCGCCTCGACCAACTTGGCGGGCACAGCGGGTTCAGATTGGCTGTCGTCGTGGTCGTGCATGGCGGTTCCAGAGGGTGAGAGACGGCTGCTGGCTAGACGGTTCGCGCGGCTTGTGAGATTTCTTCCAAGGTTGAGCTGCTCAGGGCTCGAACAGCTCGCGGAGGCTCTCGTCGGCCCTGAGCCGCTGAAGCGCCTTGTGCAGGCGGCTCTTGGCTGTGCCCACGGGCGTCTGCATGGCCAGAGCGACCTCTTCGAGCGTCAGCCCCTCCACGGTGTGCAGCACGAGTACCTCACGCTGGGCGGGCGGCAGGCGGTCTAGGGCGGCCCGCAGGGAGCCGGAAGCTGCAGGCTCGTGATCTGCGGATGGCCCGGCAACCGGGAGATTTCTTGGCAGCGTCCGCTTCTTGGCTGCCCGCGCTGCGGCGTGGCGAACCGCGGGGTAGAGGTACGTCGTGAGCCTTGATCGCAGCTTGAGCGGCGGGGGCACGCTCAGGCGACGCATCAGGCCGAGGAACGCGTCGTGGGCCGCGTCGAGCGCGGCCTGGTCATCGGGCGTGAGCCGCCTCGCTGAGCGCACCACCCAGTCGCGGTGCCGGCGGTAGAGCGTCTCGAAAGCCCGGGTCGCCTCGGGGGAGCGAGACTGGGCGAGTTCGATGAGCTGGGCGTCGGTCTGAGCCTCGGGGCGATCGTCCACACCGCAGAGCGTAATCGCACCGGGCCTGCGGCTGCGCGGCAATCGGGCCCGGGCCTATTCGATCCGCGGGTCAACCCAGCGGTAGAGCACATCGACCGCGAGGTTGAACAGGATCAGCATCGTCGCGAAGATCAGCACCACGCCCATGATCAGGAACAGGTCCTTGTTCTGCACGGCGTTGACGAAGTGCTGGCCGATTCCCGGCACGCTGAACACACGCTCGACCACGAACGAGCCTGTCATCGCAAACGCGGTCGCCGGCCCGAGGTAGCTGAGCACGGGCAGAAAGGCGTTCTTGAGCGCGTGGCGGATGATGACGCGGGTCTCGCTCGCGCCCTTGGCGCGTGCGGTACGGATGAAGTCGCTGGACAGGTGCTCGAGCATGCCCAGGCGTGTGAGGCGGGCGATGTAGGCCGCGAACGGCAGGCTCAGCGTGATCGCAGGCACCGGGATCGCAGCGAGGGTTCCCCAGCCGACGATGGGGATGATCGGGATCCAGATGCCCAGCACGATCAGCAGAATGGTGCCGATGACAAAGTTCGGCAGGCTGATCCCGATCAGCGCGAGCACCAGCGTCGAGACATCGGCCAGGCCGTTGGGCCGAATCGCGCCGATCACGCCCGCCGACACGCCGACGACTACCGCGATGAGCATCGCTGCAAGGCCCAGCGTGATGGAGACGGGCATCGCGTCGGTGATGATCGTGTTCACGCGGATGTCGCGGTACTGGAGCGACGGGCCGAGGTCGAAGACGTACCGCTTGGGCGCTGCGACGCCCGCGTCGGCGGCTTCTTGCGCTCGGCGGGCCGCTTCGCCGCTGAGTTCCTCACTGAGCCATGTAACGCCCGTGGCGCTGGCCAGGTACGAGCCGTAGAACGAGCCGAAGCTGTCGAGGTTGTACTGCGCCTGCATCGCCTCGATGACTTCAGGCGGCGGCTGGCGGCCCTCGGGGTTCTCGAGCGGGTTGCCCGGGATGCCCCACGCGAGCCACAGCGTGAGCGTGTAGATCACCGCCAGAATCAGCGGGAGTTGCAGCAGCCGGCGAACGATCAGCCCGATCATGACGCGGCTCCGTCGAGCTGCATGAGCGATTGGAGAATCGGTCGCAGGGGCATGGTCGGCGCGACGTCCGGCCCCTTGCCGTCACCCAGAATGTCGAACCCGCCCATCCACTGCTTGGTGCGAGGGTGGGCGTTAGGCCCGCCGAGTTTGGAGGCATCGAACATATATGTGTGGACGTAGTGGAACAGCGGCACCATCGGCAGGTCCCGCTCCATGATGATCGTCTCGGCCCGGCTCAGCAGTGCCATCCGCTTGGCCGGGTCGGTCTCGAGGTTGGCCTCGTCGAGCAAGCCCTCGAACTCGGCGGTGTGGTACTTGCGGTCGTTGTTGCCGTCGTCCTTGCGGCTGAGATCAAGGAACGTGGTCGGGTCGCCGTAGTCGCCGTACCAGCCGGCCCGGCTGGTCATGAAGTTGGTGTTCTTGAGGTCGTCGCGGAAGACCTTGATCTCCCGCTGCATCAGCCGGGTGGGCACGCCAAGGTACTTGTTCCAGTTCTTTGCGATGGCCTGCGCGATCAGGTCGTGCCCGCTGTCTTTGTTGAACAGCAGTTCGACGGTGATGAACTGGCTCGGGTCCGGGTAGCCGGCTTCGGCGAGCAACGCTCGGGCCTCGGATGCGATGGCCTGCCGCTCCTGCGCGGTTGCAGCGTCGGACATGCACTTGAGGCCTTTGGGTGAGGTGTACCCACCGATCGAGTCGCGGGGGATGAGCGTGTTGGCCGTCGGCTCACCAAAGCCGCGGACCTCCTCGACGATCGCTTGTTTGTCGATCGCCATCGCAAACGCCCGGCGGACGCGGGCATCGGCGAACGGGTTGGGCCGCCCGTCGGGCAGCTTGGGCTTGCAGTTGAAGTTGAACCAGTAGGTGCCGAACGCGGGCACGAAGTGGGCGTGCTTGCGCGGATCATCCGGCAGCCGGCGGTCGATCTCGTACTGGTCGTACCCGGCCGCGAGCAGCGATTCGTACTTGCTGCGGTGCTCGTCGTAGAACGAACGCTTCTTCGCGTACATTTCCCGCCGATAGGCAGCGGTCACGTCGGCCAGAAACTCGACCGCGCCGGTCTGGAACGCGAGCACCTGCGCGTTGGGGTCGCTGATCGAGACCAGCGACATCGAGTCGATCGCCACGCTGTCGGCGTTCCACCAGTACTCGTTCTTCTCGAACCGCATGTCCCGCTTAAACCGCCAGCGTGTCAGCCTGAACGGGCCGTTGCTCACAAGCTCGGGCGGCTTGGTCCAGCCCGCCTCGGCGATCATGCGCCCCGTCTTGGTGTCGAGTTGGTCGTACTGCGAGACCAGCGGCGGATACACCGGGAAGAACGTCGCGAACGCGCACAGGTCAAGAAAGTACGGCACGGGCCGAACCACACGCACCTCGAGCGTGCGGTCGTCCAAAGCGTGAACGCCGACCATCTCGTCGAACTTGGCTTCGGTCATCGCCCACAGGTCGCGGGCGGCCTGCGCCCGTTCGGAAGCGTCGTCCGAGCCGGACCACTGGGTCGCGAACTCGGCGAGCGCCTCGGTGCGCCAGTCGTAGAACTCGACGCTGCCCTCGATGAGTTGGAACAGCGCGACGTAGTCCGCCGCCAGGTCCGGCAGCAGCGCTCGCCGCCAACTGAACACAAAGTCGTGGGCCGTCAGCGGCTCGCCGTTGGACCATCGCGCGTTCTCGCGCAGGTGAAACGTGTATGTCAGCGCATCGTCGCTCAGCTCCCAACGCTCGGCGACGCCCGGCTTGATGTCGAAGCCCCACGTGAACTGGTCGTTGGCGACCAGCCCCTCGAACAGCACGCGAGCGCCGCGAAGGTCCATCGACCAGCTCATCCGTTGAAGATCAAGCGTCGAGATGTCGCTCCCGTTGTTGACCACCAGATCAGCGCGCGGCAGAGGACGCTCGGAAACCACCGAGAGCACCAGACCGACAGCGAGCAACAACACAGGCAATAGAACACGCAGCATGCCCAGAGCATACCCAAACCCGGTCGGTTGAATCGTGGTGCCGAAGGGCCACTTACGGGAACCAGCGGCTCACGCGGGCTGCGGGCACGCCAAATTTTTGGGCCACGCTCAGCACATACGTCCGGACATCGCGGAAGAACAGGTCCGGGTCGGCGCCATCGATCGGCGGTGCCAGCAGCGAAGCCTCGGGCGGGGCGACGCCTTTTTGGCGAGCAGCCAGCGAGAGCACGGTGGCGGTCATTCGGCCCATGCGGACCATCTCGCTGCTCAGGGGCGTGCCGGGCTTGGTGTGGGCCTCGACCGCGACCATCGCAAGGGCCTCGGCTGAGAGCGAGGCCGCCGCATCGATAATCGCCGGGTCGACCCCGCCGGGCCGGGTTAAGCCGCCTGCGGTGCGGAAGAATTCAAGTGTTCCGAGCAAGGTCAGCCGGGTCTGCTGGGCGGCGAAGTCGTCTTTATCCCGGCTGTTGAACGCACGGGTGCCGAGGTGCTCGCTGAGCGCCTGCCATGCACGAGTGCCCGATGCTTCGAACGTGTTTACGGTTACGAGTTGCCCGCCCTGAAGGAGCGTGCGAACCAGACCGTCGGCAACAAACGGATTCGGCTCAGCGGCGAGGCGTTGGCCCAGTGCATCGATGATCGAAGACGTGGAGGAACTGTTGATCGCCGGCGAGCGCTTGGCTGCGGCTTCCAGGAGCGATCGGCACGCGACGGCCGTCGCCATGCGAACGCCGGGCTGGTCGTCGGCCATATGTGGCTCGACGAGCTGCCAGCCCTCGATGGTGCCAAGGGTGCCCGCCACGTCGATGGCGGCAATCCGGACCGCCCCGTCGTCGGCCACCACCAGCGGCCCGAGCGACGGGCTCACCGTGGTGCTGTAGGCCTGCTGAAACGCCACGCTCACGCCCGCCGTCTTGAGCGGTTCAGTGAGTGAGGCCCTCGCCCGCGAGCGGACCACCGCATCGGGCTGACCGAGGTCACTCAGCAGCGGCGCTACAAAGGCCCTGACCTGTTCGGTTTCGGCTGGCGTGAGCTGACCAGTCTTGCGGATCAGGTCCTGCGGCAGGCCGCCGATCTGAGCCCCGGCCGGCGCCGCACACATGGCCACGCAGGCAGCAAGCATCGTCAGCATCCTGATCCACAGCAATGGCAAGGCGGAACCTCCGGGCCTGTTGGCGAGGCAGCATGCCCCACGCAGATTGAGCGAGCCTCGCTCAGGCCCCCGCGCGAGGGACCGCAAACGTAATCCCTCTGTACCCGTCCGGTCAACTCGATAGCCCAATACGGGCCAATACGGACGGATTGTGTCCACTCTAGTACACCTCGGCCATCAGTCTGGGCCCGGGCCGGACCTGCTTGCGGATCGTTGCAGCGTCCCACTGGCCCAGATCACGAAGATCGCCAGATTCACCGCTGGCTGCGTGCAGGTAGCCGCTAAGACCTTCGGAGCCAACAAGCTCAGCCAGTCGCAGGTACACGCCGATCTCCATCCCAGCGAGCCCGCACAGGTACACGAGGGTCCGTTGGTCGGCGAGAAGTTCCCGGAAAGCGTCCGCGTGCCGGCTCATTCGGCCGTCGAGGTACATCGGACCCCCGCCGTCTTCTTGCTCGTGCCGGCTGATCGCTGTCAGGTACCGAAACCCGCGGTGCCTCGCTTCGAGCGCTCGCAGTTGCTCGTCGTACATCAGTTCGGTGGCGTAGGGCACGCCCACAATGAGCGTGATGTCCGCGTTTGGGTCAGCCGCGAGCAGTTCCATCACCATGCCCCGGAACGGCGCGATGCCCGTGCCCGTCGCCAGAAACAGGTACCGGTGGCGGGCGGGCTCAGCGGGCAGCAAGAACCGCTTGCCGACCGGCCCAGTCATGCGGATCTCATCGCCCACCTGAAGATCGCACAGCCAGTTCGACGCCCTGCCACAGAACAGCCGGTGGTCGTCCCAGTGCTCGTCGAGGGTTCGCTTGACGGTCGTGGCGAGCACGTTGCCCGCGCCGTCCTCGCCCGCGCTCGGGCTCGCGATTGAGTACAGCCTGACCTTGTGCGGCTTGCCGTCGGCGCCAGCGCCATCGGGGATCACGCCGAACGACTGTCCAGCGCGGAACGCGCCGGCGAGCTTGGTCTGCGAGACATCGATCGCGACATGCCGCACGAACCCGCTCGCTTTGGCGCGCGTGCATCGGCGGGATTCAATCACGGTGCCGGTGCCCGGATCGCGCGGCGAATGGGCGTTCATCACCACCGAGCCAAAGTCAGGCTCAGCACTCGCAGCGGTGGTGGAGGGGTCGGCATCGGGCATGGTGGATACTTCGCAGCCGGTACCCGTGGATCGAGGATTCACTTGCGTCAGAGTTGGGATTTAGCCGCCGCCGCCTGTGCCGTTGGCCCCGCCCATCATGTCCCGCATCGCGGCCATCATCTCGCCGACCATCTCGGCGGCCACCGCTTGGTTCGAGGCGAGTTCGCCCGACTCGACCCGCGATGCGAGTGAACGCATCAACTGGCCCATCGGCCCGGCCATGCGGTCCATCATCGCAAAGCCCTGCTCAGCGCCGGGGGGCAAGCCCAGGTCCGCCAGGCGGAACACCTGCTTCCACTGCCCACCAGCACGGACGAGATCAACCGACGTGCCATCATCGAGGATCGCCACGGCTTCATCGCCCGAAACGCGGATGTCGAGCGCATCGACATCGGCTTGGCCCAGCGGGCCTTGCATCTGGTCCCCGTTGTTCACCGCGCCAAGCGGCCCCATGGCCTGCGGGTTGGCTTGCGCCCAGAGCGAGAATTTCTCGCCGAATTTCGCTTCGGTGGCGCTGTCGAGCACGGCCGTGTTCGTCGCCATCGTGCTCAGCGTGGCCAGCAGCTTCTCTTCTGCCGGTCCCGCCGGGTGCAGGAAGCCCACGCCCGCGACACCATCGGCCGTGGCGACAGCGGATTGGTAGTTGGCAATGGCCTGCCGAACGGCGCCCGCGTCATCGCCGGCTGCTGCGGCGGGCTCGCCCGAGTCGCCCTCGTTGTCGGGTGTCTCAGCCGGCGCGAACGACTCGGGCGCCGCCTGCTGATCGAGCACGAGCGATTGAAGCTCCTTGAGCCTGGCTGCAAGGCTGTCGCGAACCTCGGCGGCGTTGCCCTTCGCCCCAGAGCCCTCGTACCCGCCGATCGCCGCTTCGTAGGCCTCCGCAGCCATCGTCGCGTGCTCGCCCGCACGTTCGCGGGCTTGGCTGGCCCGGCTGGCGTATTCGCTCGCGCCGGGCACGCCCGCATCGCCGGCGGCTTGCAACAGCGCTGCGTAGCCCACCAGCCCCTCGCCCCGGCTGGTGTGCAGGTTGGCCAGCGCCTGGTTCGCTAGACCGATGGCCAGCGACGCCGAGCCTCGGTTGACGCTCCGCGCCGCTTGTGCCGACCGGACCGAGCCTTGGTACTGGCTGATCGCCTTGTCAAACGGCTCGGGGATCAGCGTGGCGTGGTGCTGATCGAGACCGCCCTCGCCACTCAGCGATGCCTGGAACGTCTGGCTTGCCTCGGTCGCGGCAGCCGAAGCCTCGGCGGCCTCTGCCTTCATGCGTGTCGCCCGCTGCTCCAAGCCCTGCTCGGCTTGCTTGAGCGCTGCGAGCTGCTCGACGAACTTCTGCTGCAAAATCGCAAGCTCTGCAGCCTGCTGGTCCTCGGTCATCGCCTGCTGCTCGACGGCGAGCGCTTGCAGCGCGAGCGTGTCCGCCTCGCGCCGGGCCGCGTGGGCGCGCTCAGCAGCCGATACACCCGCGACAGCGGTTTGGGAATCCGCCTGGGCCTGGAGGTCCGCAGCCTGCAATCGGTACTCGTCGGCCTTGAGCCTTAGCGACGCCACCTGCTCGCGCAGCGTGCTGGCCTCGGTGTTGTGCGCTTCGATCTTGCTCCCGATGCTCGCGGCCTGGCTCTGCGCCTCGCCCGCGCGTTGCTTGAGCCGGGCAAACTGCGCCGAGGGATCGAACGCCTGAGCCTCAGCGGCCCGGGCCGCATGCGAGGTGATCGCTCGAAGCTCGGCCTCGGCCGGCCCGATGAGCAGCATCGCGTCGCCCATCAGCAGCGAGGCATCCCGTGCGTCGAGTTCAGCCAGCCCGCGCTCGGCTTGGGCCACCATCAGCGAGGCCGCTGCCTGCTGGGCCTCGCTCGCGGAGCCTGGCAGCGATTTCAGCGAACTCACCACCGACTGGTACACCTTGTCGGTCGACCACTGCCGGCCGTTCGAGCCCGCGTTGATCGAGGTCAGCTGGCGAGAAGCCTGGTCGAGCGCGTCCTGAGCCTTGTCCTCGCCGCAGCCAGCAAGCGAGCCAGCGATCAGCGCCAGCGTGCAGGCCAGGGGCAGGCCGCGACGAGCGAACGGCGAACGAAACGGAGCGGTCATCGAAAGGGGCATAGAAATGAATCCTTGGACGGGCTCTTGTGGGCTGGGCCAGCTTGCGGTGCCACTGTAGCAGAGACCCGCGCCGTGGCACCCAGCCAACTCCGCCTCGGCCGACAGGCCTATAGGGGGGACCTAGC
>CAYGSG010000043.1:1332-22384 GCA_964352615.1 uncultured Phycisphaeraceae bacterium | reverse complement strand
GACTACGAACGCATGGCCCGCGCCGTCGACGGCGCGGGCCATGCGTTCGTAGTCGAGGGTGCTGGGCAGATCGCGCGAAGTGTGGTAGTGGGGGTTGCGGTAGAACGATGTGTCGGTGACCATCATGGCTTTGTAGCCGTGCTCCCAGAACGACCAGTGGTCGGAGTATCCGATGCCGGGGATGCCCGATGGCATGGCGACGCCCTCGCTTGGGAAAGGGGTTGTGTCGCGGAACGTGCGCACGGCGCTGCGGACCATGCCGCCGGATGAGACGTTGCCGACGAACGCGACAAAGTCGCCGGTGTCCGGGTAGAACAGGCTCAGGGGGAACGGGTAGGCCTGGCTGCCGGGCGAGTCGTCGAAGTAGCCGATCATCTCGACGGAGATCATGGCGGCGACGTTCTCGGAGCGCTGCTTGCAGCCTGCTGCATGGACGTAGCTGCCCATGTCGGGTGTCATGAAGTGGGGCGGCTCTTCGTTGGCGAAGAGCACGAATCGGATTGTGAATGGTGCGGGTGATTGACTGAACCTGCGTGCAAGTTCGAGCACGCCGGCCACGCCCGAGGCGTTGTCGTCTGCGCCGGGCATGCCGAGGTGGGCGTCGTAGTGCGCACCGACGACGACGATGCGGTCGGGGTGGCTTGTGCCCGGCACTTCACCGACCACGTTGGCTGCGTTGCCTTCGCGGTTGGTCATCTCGAAGGCTTCGAGGTCGCTGAGTACGCCAGCGTCGGCCAGCGCTACTCGGAGTGCCTGGGCGGCAGCGAGGTAGCGTGCGGGTGCCATGTGGCTGCGTCCGGGATGGTTCTCGACCAGCGATCGCACGTCGCGTTCGAGCCTGTCGGCCGCTGCTCGTTGTGCATCGGTGAGGGCGGGGAGAGGGCCGGTGTGGCCCGAGCCGGGCATGTTGACGGCGAATTGCAGGAATGCGGTTAGCGCGACGGCGATGGAAGCAAAGAGAATCGCGAGGCGTTTGATCGCGCCCTTGCTGATGATCTTGAACTTCTTGGCGGTTTTATCAGTCACGGCGTACCACCTTCAACAGGTCGATACGCGAACACGAACCCGTCGGTTGCTAGCAGCGCCTCCTGGCCCTCGGGAGGGCAAACGCAGCACCGAACAGGACCAGCGCGCCCGGCGAGGGAACCGTTAGAGGCGAGAGCATGCGTTTAATGTTGAGCGATTGGACGAGGGAGTCGTCGAGGTACAGTTCGCCGGGGAACTCGCCCTGATTCCACATGAGCCTTCCGTCGGGAAGCACCGCCACGCCGTACGCGAGTTGCCCCGCCGCCTCGACGATCCCAAGCGGCGTGCCGTCCGCGGAGAACTTGTAGATACCGGTCGCGTCGCCCATGGGGCTGGTGACGAACACGCTTCCATCGTCTGCCACCGCCAATTGCGCCGGAAAGTTGAAGTTGCCAGAGCCGTTGGACTCCGCAAACACCCCTAGGTAACTGCCATCGAGGTCGTATCGGTCGATGACGTGTGACGTTTCATCGAAGGTGCGGCTCACCAGCAACTCGCCCTGGTGTTGAACAACATCGAGCACAAAAGAGCCAACCGTTACGGGCAGCGGGACGCTCCAGTTTACTTGCCGCGTATTCACATCGATCGCAACAATTCCTTGCTGGTACGTATCGTTGGAATCGGAGAGCGTTCCGTAGACAGTGGAGCCCACTTGTGTGAGGCCACGCATGCCGGGCAGTTGGCCGACCGTACTCTCGTTACCGCCGAGGATCTCGCCTTTCAAGGCGCGTGTGTTTCGATCGAATCTCCATATCCGATCTCTAGAAATGTCAGCGGCCCAGAGTTCGTCGCCAACTTCGATGGTCTTTCGAGAGGTGACGTACGTTCGAAGAGCGGCGTCCTCGATGAACGTCGGATCGACGAGCGACCCGTCGGCAGCATTGAACAGCGCTCCGGCATTTGTGCTATCGCTGTAGCCGAGCACGAACTGTGCCGAAGCGGAGCTGGTGGACCATAACACAGCGGCGGCGAGCATGGTCTGAACTCTGATGCTGGTCATGGTGGTGTGCTCCTTGGGTACGGCGTAAGCCCGGCCGGCCCGAGTCTACCAGACGTCCCCTCAATCTCCAAGCAGTTTGATGGTCAGCGCGCCCGGGAGGGTGATGGATTCGTTCTCGCGGATGGTGACGGTCATGGACTGGCCCGGCTGGAGGGTGCCGGTGGCGGCCTTGAGGTCGTCGTCGCCGGCGGCCTGGGTGAAGGCCATGGGCACTGCCGATGTGTTGGTGATCCGCAGGGTCTGGACGTCGGAGCAGCCGGTGAGTGCGAGCAGGGCGAGTGCGGTGAGGGCAGCGAGGGCTTGACGGGTATGGGGTTTGGTCTTCATGTGCGGAGTCTACCACGCGGCGGGCACTGGCTTGGCGGGTTTGGGTAGACTGGCGGACCGCTGGCGGTGCTCGCTGGCCTGGAGGTGCTGATTGTGAAACGACTTGCTTCAATCTGTTCGGCGGTGTTGGCCTGTTGCTGTGCGTCTGTGGCATGGTCCCAGGCGGAGCCGGTGGTGCTCGTCAACGCGCGGATCATCCCGATCGACGGGCCTGAGATCGAGCGGGGCTACGTCATCATGCATGAGGGACACATCATCGCGGTCGGTGAGGGATCGCCGCAGCGATGGATTGAGTCTGGGACATTCAATGAAGTGGAACGGACTGAGGTGGATTGCGAGGGCAAGGTGATCATGCCCGGGCTAGTGGACACGCACAGTCATATCGGCGGGTTTGGCGGTGCGGACGGCAGCGGACCGATCCAGCCGGGGGTTCGGATTCGTGATTCGCTCAACGTGCTGAGCAGCGGCTTCAAGCGCGCGCTTTCTGGAGGGCTTACGACGATCAACGTCATGCCCGGCTCGGGGCATTTATCGAGCGGGCAGACGGCGTATCTGAAGCTGCGTTACGGGGGTGAGGTCAAGACGATCGACGACATCACCATCTTCGATGACGCAGGCGAGCCCACCGGCGGGCTCAAGATGGCCAACGGAACCAACAGCCAGCGCGCCAGCGAAGGAGCGTTCCCCGGAACACGCGGGCGAAGCGCGTTCCTGGTGCGGGAGAAGTTCATCAAGGCGCAGGAGTACCAGGCCAAGCTCGCCAAGGCCGAGGATGATCCTGATAAGGCGCCCGCGCGGGACCTGGATATGGAAACGCTGGTTGAGGTGCTGGAAGGCAAGCGTGTGGTGCATCATCACACGCACCGGCACGACGACATCATCACGGTGCTGCGGCTGGCCAAGGAGTTTGGGTTCCGGGTTGTGCTGCACCACGTCAGCGACGGCTGGCTCGTCGCCGACGAGATCGCAGAGGCGGGTGTTGGCGTGAGCGCGATCCTGGTTGATTCGCCGGGCGGCAAGCACGAGGCGGTGGGGCTGCGGTTCGAGACGCCGGGGATTCTTGAGCGTGCGGGCGTTAAGACGGTGGTACACACGGACGACTGGATTGTCGACAGCCGGCTGTTCATGCGGATGGCGGCGTTCGCGGTGCGGGGCGGCATGACGCGCGAGGGTGCGCTGCGAGCGATCACGCTGACGGGTGCTGAGCTGCTGGACCTCGATGAACGGCTTGGGTCATTGACCGTGGGCAAAGACGCGGATGTGGTGGTGCTGAGCGGCGACCCGCTGAGTGTGTACACGGTGGTGGAGCAGACGTGGGTCGAGGGCGATCTTGCGTTTGATAGGTCGAGGGACGAGGACCGGCTGTTTGCTGTCGGCGGGTATGGGGCGGCGAACGACACGGAGCCTTACTTCTGTTGTTACGACGCCGAGGTGCAGGCTGCTAAGACGGGAGGTGCCGAATGAGCATGCTAAGTAAGTTCGCGAGTGTCTTAGGTGTTCTCATCGCAACGGCTGCTTCTGCTCAGGTCGCGGTTCGGGCGCAGACGCTGTACACGATGGATGGAGGGCCGATCAGCGATGGCGTGGTGCTCATCAATGCCGAGGGGAAGATCACCGCGGTCGGGCCTGCTGCTTCCACGCCGGTTCCCAACGGGTACACGGTGCATGAATGCGCGTTTGCGATGCCGGGGTTGATCGATGTGCGATCGACTGCGGGCCTCAGCGGCATGTACAACGTGGATCACGACCAGGACGTGCTCGAAACATCGAGCCCGATCCAGCCGGAGCTGCGCGCGTTCGATGCCTACAACCCGCGCGAGCCGTTGGTTGGGTACCTGCGTTCGTTTGGTGTGACAACCGTGCACACGGGCCACGCGCCGGGCAAGCTCATCACGGGGCAGACGGTCATCGTCAAGACGCGCGGCGACACCATCGATGATGCGGTGGTCACGCCTGAGTTTGCCGTGACCGCGACGCTCGGGTCGAGTGCGACCGAGGGCGGCGGCAAATCGCCCGGCACACGGGGCAAGCAGATCGCCATGCTGCGCGAGGAGCTGTTTAAGGCTCAGGCGTACGCCAAAAAGCACAGCGGCGCGGGCGAGAGCAGTGAAGCCGAAGAAACAGGCGAAGATGGCGGAGACGGTGAGGGGGGCGAAGAAAAGAAGGACAAGGCGCCGCCTGCGCGCGACCTCAAGCTTGAAGCGCTGGCTTCGGTGCTCGCGGGCGACACGCCGTTGATCATCACGGCGGACAAGATGCAGGACATCGCCAGCGCCCTGCGGCTGGGCGATGAGTTTGGCATCCGGGTGTGGATCGACTCGGCCGCCGAGGGCCACCTGATGGCCAGCGAGCTTGCGGCGGCGGGCAACCCGGTGCTGCTGCGGCCCGCGATGGGCCGGTACGTGGGCGAGGCCGCCAACGGCACGCTCGAGACCGCCAAGATCTTCACCGACGCGGGCGTTACGTTCGGCATGCAGACCGGCTACGAGGCGTACGTGCCCAAGGTGCGCGTGATTCTGTTCGAGGCGGCGGTCGCGGTAGGCCTCGGTGGGCTTGATCGCGAGGCGGGGCTGCGTCTTATTACATCCACCGCTGCGAGCATGCTCGGGCTTGAGGACCGCATCGGTTCCATCGAGGTCGGCAAGGACGGCGACATCGCCATGTACGACGGCGACCCGTTCGAGTACACCACGCACTGCGTGGGCACGCTGATCGAGGGCGTGTTCTTCCCGGGCGAACAGGACTATGTGATCGGCTACCCCGGCGCGGGCGGGCCCGAGCAGCGATAGGCTCTCTCTTTCTCTCTTTCCCTCGTTCCCTCTTTCCATTTTCTCGTTTCTCTTCTCCGGTTCTTTGTCTGGTTCCGTTCTCCGCGTCTCCGCGATTCACTCTGCGCTCTCTGCGTTCACTCTCCTCGTGTTCTCTTGGTTGGACACCCAATGCCCACTACCCACTCGAACCACACAGCGGTCTACGCCGGCAGCTTTGATCCGCCGACCAACGGCCACGTCTGGATGATCGAGCAGGCCGCGCGGCTGTGCGACCGGCTCATCGTCGCGGCGGCTGAGAACCCCGAGAAGAGCTACACCTACCCGCTCAGCCAACGGGCCGCGTGGCTCGAAGCCATCTGCAAGCAGCACGCCAACGTCGAGGTCGCGTGCCTGCAGAACGAGTTCCTCGCGCGGTACGCGGCGAGTGTCGGCGCGACGTTCATCGTGCGTGGCATCCGCGACGAGGACGACTACCGCTACGAGCGGGGCATGCGGTACATCAACGCGGATCTGCAGGCGGGCCTGACGACGGTGTTTCTGATGCCGCCACGGGAGCTGTGCGAGATCTCGTCGAGCTTCGTCAAGGGCATGATCGGCCCCCGAGGGTGGGAGGATGTGGTGCGCGGCTACGTGCCGGGGGTTGTGTTTGAGGGGCTGGGCTGACGCCGAGTATGCTGAACAGTGGCGAAGGCCTACACCAGAGGAAGCAAGAAATGCCTACCAAAGTGTTCATCAGTTGGTCCGGTGATCGTAGCAAACAACTGGGCGAAGCAGTTCGTCACTGGCTTCCGGGAGCGCTGCAGTTTGTCACGCCATACTTTACGCCTGATGATGTGGAAAAGGGCACAAGGTGGGTACAGGATGTCACTTCTGAGTTAGATGAGTGTCGTGTTGGGATCGTCTGCCTGACTCGTGAAAACTTGGATCGCCCCTGGCTTTTGTTTGAAGCGGGTGCTCTGTCAAAAAGCTTCGACAAGTCGAAGGTAATGACTCTGCTGTTTGGAGTCGACAGTTCAGATATAACTGGTCCGCTCACGCTCTTTCAGCATACTAAGTTTGAGAAATCAGAGTTCAAGAAACTTACACGATCCATTAATGCTGAAGGTGGCGATGCAAAACTATTGGACTCCACGTTTGATGATGTGTTCGAGATGTGGTGGCCACGTTTGGAAGAGAAGGTCGCGCAGATATTGGACAGTGAGTCATCTACAGATGCGTTGCCTCATAGGACAGATCGAAGTATTTTGGAAGAGTTATTGGAGCTTACAAGAGTCAGTGCAAGGCCATCTCCGCGAGGAGGCGCAAGCGGCAGGGCGCTTGCGGATCTAATTCACTCTGTTCACGAATTTGCGACCGACGTAGAAACGATCGCAAGTCCTGAACAGTATGCACAGTTCATTAGTGATTTTCTGCCAGCGGCGAGGCACGTGCTTCGCACATCTCGGATGGATGTTGAGATGAGTCCGCTGGTTCTCCAGATGCTAAGGTCGCTTGAAGCTGCTGTGGCAACTCGAGTCAGCAATGTGTCGTCCGAGGTCGACGACTTGCCATTCTAGTACGGGTTGCAGAGAGACATATAAGCACGGTTCGTCGCATTGGGAGATCGAGTAAAGATACCTCCGCCGGGGTGGATATCTGCCCTCAAGAAAGGGGCTCCCTCACCCCAGCCCTCTCCCTCAAGGGGAGAGGGAGGTTCGTGCTTGCTCGTTGGGTGGGTGCTGCGCGGAGCGTTGGCGTGCGTGGTGCAGAATGTTGTGCAGCACGGTGTCGATGTCCTTTGATAGAAGCGAAGCGGTGAAGCGCAGCGTCATGATGCCGCGTGCTGCCATCCACGCGTCGCGGCGTTGGTCATGGCCCGGGTCGTGCATGCGGCCGTCGATCTCGACGACCAGCGCTGCCTCGGCACAATAGAAATCCGCGACGTACGGTCCGATGGGCTGCTGGCGGCGGAACTTGTACCCGCCGAGCTGCCGATCGCGGAGCTTCGACCACAAGATGCCCTCCGGCGGTGTCTGGTCCGCACGAAGCTGTCTTGCTCGCTCCGTTCGATTTGATTCCACACAACCATCCTACCAACTGGCTGGGTCAATCCTCCCTCTCCCCTTGAGGGAGAGGGCTGGGGTGAGGGGTTTTCATAACTTCCACCCGATCAGCCGTGTTCTACCAGAAGTCCAAGCCCCCTCACCCTGCCCTTCGGGCTTCCCTCTCCCTCCAGGGGAGAGGGAGGGAAGGCTTCCCCCCTTCTTGCTTTCCCCATTGTCTCCGTCCCCTCGTCTCTGTGCCCTCTGTGTCTCTGTGGTGAATCCCCTCTGCGTCTTTGCGTTCGCCTTGCTCGCGGCTTGGCTGGCGTTGGGCTCGCAAGCGCTGGCTCTCCCTGTGCGAGCGCCCGTTGCCCGCGTGCTCACGCCCGCGGCTCTGACAAGACATCTTGCTCTCGCCCGGGTGCGTCTTGCCGCGTGGGCTGAGGCCGGTGGAACGGCGGCCGTGGCCCGTGCCTTGGTCGTCGCAGCTCGGGGTATGGCGGTCGCGGCAGGGGCTTTGATGGGCGTACGACCCAGCCGTGTTTTCTCGAATGAGCACATCCAACGCACTGGCTGCCCCCCCTGCCTGCCTGTGCCACCCGGATAGGGCATTCTCTCATGCGGGTCAGACGTGGGGACGCCCCGTGCCACGAGGAGAGCCCCCATGCCCGCGCCCATTGAGACGGGGCGTGGGCATGGCACCCAGATTTCCTTGCTCCTCTTGCCCCGATTTCCTTCTTCCCCTCCGTGCTCGCTGTGATCTCAGTGGTGAATCTTCGCCCCGCTTGACATTCGCCTTTAGCTGTGCTGGGCTATAGGCCATGCGCATCATCGGCGGCAGCCACAAACGACGCCCGATCAAGGGCCCACCCGAATCTTCCACTACCCGGCCCATTCCCGACATGGTCCGCGAGGCGGTGTTCAACCTGCTGCGCGGGCACTTCGAGGATGTCGAGGTGTACGACGGCTTCGCGGGCGTCGGCACGTTCTCGCTCGAAGCCATCAGCCGGGGCGCCAAGCGGGCGGTCGCGGTCGAGCGCGACATCAAGGTCGCAGCGGTGCTGGAGGCGAACGCGGAGTCGCTCGGCATGGGCGACCAGCTCGAGATCGTCAAGGGCGATGCGCTGGGGGTTGGGTCGCTGGCGCGATGCCCAAGGGGCGTGCACGTGGTGTTCTTTGATCCGCCGTACGCGATGGTGCGGGATGAGAAGGTTTGGCCCCGCGTGCGCGCGCAGTTCGAGCGATTGATCGAACGGCTGGACGACACGGGGTACGCGATCTTGCGCACGCCGTGGCCAGCGGTACACGGCAAGCCGAGAACGCTGACCGACGAAGAGGAGCAATCGCGCGAGAAGGGCGCTGTGGCTGTGGATTTGGTGATGAAGGGTGCGATCGGGCCGGAGACGCACGACTATGGCAGCACGGCGGTGCACCTGTACATGCGCGATCCTGCTTTCGGTTCTCCTGGCGCCGACAAGGAAGACGGCTGATGGGTCTCGACGACCGACAAGCGCGGGCGGTGGAGCACGCGGGCGGGCCGATGCTGGTGCTGGCGGGGCCTGGCACGGGCAAGACGCGGGTCATCACGCACCGCATCGCGCACTTGATCCGCGAGCGGGGCGTGCGTCCTGGGTCGATCGTGGCGCTGACGTTCACGGTGCGGGCGGCTGAGTCGTTGCGGTCGCGCCTCGCGGAACTGGTGACGCCGACGGCTGCGGAGGGCATCTTTGCGGGCACGTTTCACAGCTTCGCCAGGCAGCTCATTCGGCGTTTCCCCGACCGGCTGGGGTTCGATCGCGCGCCGGTGCTGATGGACTCGGCGATGCGCAAACGCCTGCTGCGGGATGTGGTGGCGGCGAGGGGACGGATCGAGCCCGCGGGCGCTGCGGCGGGCGAGGACTGGATTGACCTGTTGCGCAAGGCGTTCGCGCAGTTCCATCATCAGGCGCTCTCGGTCGAACAGTTGCGAGCGGTTATCACGCTTCGCACAGATGAGCTGGAACGCGGCGTGCGCACCGATGGTGCAGGCGCCGAGCACTCGCTCGATGAGTTGGCGCTGGCGGCAAGGCGCGACGGGCTGGAGCTGTTCGGGCGGATGGTGGATGCGTTCGAGGCGACCGAGGCCGAGCGTCGCAAGCGCGGCTGGCTGGGATACGACGAGTTGCTGGTCGAGCCGATACGACTGCTCAGAAGCGATGCGCGGGCCGCGGCGATCTGCCGAGATGAGTACCGGCATGTGGTGGTCGATGAGTACCAGGACACGAACCCGGCGCAGGCGGAGCTGCTGGCGCTGCTGAGCCCGCCGGTGAGCGGCGCGGAGCTGGTCGTCGTGGGCGATGACGACCAATCGATCTACGAGTTCAGGGGCGCGGACGACCTGGCGTTCGACCGGTTTGCACAGCGGTGGGAAGGATGCGCACAGGTTCGGCTTGAACGCAACTACCGGTCGTCTCCGCCGGTGATCGGCGCAGCGAACGCGGTGATGGCGCGGGCGTTCCACCGGTTCGCACCGGACAAGGCGATCGAGCCGGGGCGGAGCGAGCACGCAAAGGACGCAAGAGTTGAACTCGTTGAGCTGAGCCACTTCCGCAACGACGGCGAGGTGATCGCTCGGCTGATACGCCAAGACCGCGAATGGCACGAGCGGCAGTCTGGCGAGAAGAAGTCTGGCGAGGCGCGGGCGTGGAAATCGTACGCGGTGATCGTGCGCACGCATGGCGATGGGGCGCGGATTGCATCGGCGCTGGAGCTGGCGGGCGTGCCGTATGTGGGCAGGCGTCCGGATGCGGTGGCGAGCGACGGGGGCGTGCGGCGGCTGCTGGCGTGGGTCGAACTGCTGAGTGATCCGGTTGCCTCGTGGGCGGCGCGGGGTGTGCTGGGCGCAGCACCGGTGTGCGCACCGGCAGATGCCAGTTTGCAATGGGAACGCGCGTACGCGGCCCAGCGGTCGCGGAGCGAGAGCGGCGGGATGCCGGGCTTTGCGTCGTGGCTGATCGCAAGACTTGAAGATGAGGGCGATGCTCTGCAAGGCGAAGAGCGCGCCGCCGTCGAGCGGTTCGCGGCGTTGTACAAGGACCTGCAATCGGTCGCGCGCGAAGAGACGGCCGAGCGCACGGTTATTGAGATCGTGCGGCGGGCTGGGCTCGCGGACGCTGAGCTGTTGAGCCCTCGGCATAGGGCGGTGCGGGTGCGGAACTTGGTGTCGGCGATCGGTTTCGTGCGGGGGTTGCAGCCCAAGCTGCCGATGCCGGGCGATGCGCGCACGCTGTGGGCGTACTACCAGGACCTCGACGCGGACGAGCAAACGATGGGCAAGGCGATCGGCGAGGAGGCGCTCGACAGCGATGGCCCCGATGAGCAGGATCTTGAGGCCGACGCGGTGCAGGTGCTGACGGCGCACAGCTCGAAGGGTTTGGAGTTCGACACGGTGTTTGTGCCGAGGGTGGCGCCGCCTCATGGATACCCGAGCAGCCGATCGCGCGACGACGCGGTGCCAACGGGCATGCTGCCCGATGCTGCGGGCGATGAGCGGAGCGATAAGGAACGGATGTACGACGAGGAGCGTCGGCTGTTCTATGTGGCGATGACGCGGGCCGAGCGGCGGGCGGTGGTGCTGACGGTCAAGACGAAGTCGGCGAGCAAATCGGTTCACTTTGCGCAGCAACTGGCGGCGGACATGGGCAGTTCACTTGCGCGGTTGCAGGAATCGGACGTGCTGGCGTTGCAGCCCGAGCGGCTGGACCACGAGCTTGCCGAGCAGGCCGCCAATTCGGAGCGGGCCGAGGGCGAGCGGTCGGCGAGGCGGCGTGCCGCTGAGGCGTTGGCGCGGGCGGGTTCAGCCGAGGATGAGGCTGCGTTCGAGCGCGCGGTCGAACAACTGCGGGAGTCGGCGGCGGCGCTGGCGGCGCACGGGCGTGGAACAAGTGGGGGCGAAGTTCCCGCGTGGCTGGGTGGCGCGGCGGCCGTGCGCACGGGTGAGGCCAGGCGCGAGCTTGTGATGCGCCCGGTGACGGGGCCGCTTCGGCTGAGCTACACGATGGTCAACAGCTACTTGCGGTGTCCGCGGTGTTGGTACATGGGCTCGGTGCTGAAGCTGCCCGAGGAGGCCTCGGGTGCTTCGGTGGTGGGCAAGGCGGTGCACACGGCGCTGCACGGGTTCTATGACGAGCTTCGGAATGCCGAGGCGATGGGCGAGCCTTCGCCGACGGTTGAAGGGCTGCGCGAGCGTGCCGAGCGGGTGTACAACGCGATGCTGCCGAGGGATCAGGAGGTGGATCGGGCCGCGCGGGAGAGCGTCGTTGCGATGGCGGCCGCGGCGCACGAGAAGCTGCACGAGGCGAACGCGGAGATTCTGGAGCTTGAGTACAAGCTGGTGATGGACTGGCCCGCTGCGGGCGATGGCTCGAAGCTGGAGGTTCGCCTTGATCGGCTGGACCGGCTGGGCGAGCAGCACCGGATTGTGGACTACAAGACAGGCCGTGCGCGCCCGGCGCTGCTCGAGCCGGTGAAGAACGATTTACAGATGTGCCTGTACGCGCACGTGCTGGCGGACCAGATGGAGGTGCGTGAGGGGTGGGCGGAGTACTGGGTGCTGCGGACGGGCGAGCGTGGGCGGATCGGGCTCTCGGACCTTGATGTGGCGGGCGCTCTTGAGACCGTGGCGACGGCGGTGGACGGCATTCGCAGTGGTCGGTTTGAGGCGGGCAAGGGCTGCGAGTCGTGCTCGTGGATCGATGGGGAGGACCGCGGTGTGTAGCGGCAAGCGGGCGGCTGCAACGTGGTATCGGCTGGGGGGTAGGTGAAGGTGATGCGCGAGGTTCGAGCGAGATTCACTGGTTCGATGGTGGCCCTGCTGGCTGTGGCGTTGGCGCCTGCGGGCGTGGCGTGCGCGCAGGTGGGGTCAGCACGAGCGGTGGCGGCGAGCGAGCATGTGCATGTGAAGGCGGAGCCTTGGCGACCCGGGCGGGTGGTTGAGGTGAGCGGTTCGGTGCTACTCGATTTACCGATTGGGTCGGAGCTGGCTGAATCTGAGGCTGCCTGGAGCGGGTGGCTTTCGAACGGGGTGCGGGTACACGCGGTTCCGATGGCGGCTGCGCCGGGTGCTGCGGCGCTGCGGTTGGTGATCGCGCGCGAAGCGTGCGAGGGCGACGGCACGCGCGACCTGATGCTGGCGCGGGCCTCGGCGGCGATGCTCAATGACATGGCCGCCAGCGGTGCTCCCAAGCGGGCGTTCGAAGCGGCTGGCTGGGTCTTTAACGCCAATGCGTGGGACGGGGCGGTTACGATCAACGCGGATGGACCGGGCGGGGCGGCGTCGGTCGAGCAGGCTGTGCGCACGATTGCGGCCATGCTCGATAGACCGAGTTGGACCTCGGCGGGTCTGACGCGGTGGCGCGAGAAGTCAAAGGCGTTGATGGATGCGGGCGCGAGTGAGCCGCGGACGGCGCTGAACACGGCTATCGAGGAGTTGATGGGCCTGCCAGCTCTGGATGCGGTGGTGCTTGATGCACCCATCTTTGATGATGCCCAAGGGGTCGCGGACTGGCTGGGCAGTCGTGCTGGGCGCGGCCCGATGAGCGCTGCCATCGCGGGTGATATCGATCGCGGCGAGACGATGCAGTCGATGGCCGAGTGGCTCGGTGGTCTGGGTGGTGGTCTGGGTGGTGGAATGGGCGGTGGGACGGAAAGAGTCCAAGAGCGTGCGCGGATGGCACCCGAAATGCCCGAGCCTTGGGAACCCGCTGAGGTCGAGCGCACGGTGGTGGTTCGGGCTGTGCCGGGAGCGCCGGCGATGGTGCTGCGGGGTGTGGTGGGCCCTCCATCGGACCGGCTGGACACGGCGCGCCGGCTGCGGCAGGCGAGCCAGTTGCTTGAGGCGCGGTCGGATCAATTGCTTGCTGAGCGTGGGCTGGCCAGTTCGGGCGTGGCCAGCGGGATGATCTTTGGCGATCGTCACGGCGGGCGGAGCCTCGCGTGGGTGGTGGTGGCGGTCGAGCCTTCGATGGTGGGCGTGGCGCGAGAGGCGCTGGACGAGGCGTTTAGCGGGATCGACAGCCTGACGAGCACGCCCGAAGCCATCGCGGTGCTCCGCGCGAGCACGGCCGAGGAAATCGCGATGCTGACCAGAAGCCCGGCGTATTGGGCGGATCGGCTGACGGCGTCGGATGTGACGGGCCTGCCGGTGGTCTCGGCCAGCGCGCTGCGAGAGGCGTACACCTCGATCACGGGCGAGCAGATCGCAGAGGCGATGGAAGCGTTCGGCGGGAGCAAGCACCGGGTTTCGCTGACCATCACGCCGGGCGTGAGGCGAGAGAGAAGCACCGGGAGCGGGTCTCGCTAGGCGTGCTGCAGAGAGCCCAGATGGTCCTGCTATGATCGCGGACCATGGCTCGAATTCTTGTGCTACAACACTCCGACGTGGGCGGCCCGGGCCGCCTTGGTGCAGTGCTCCGCGACCACGCGTTTAGGCTGGACGTGCGCCGGCCTGATCTGTCGAGCGACAAGGGCGGCACGCCTGTGCCGGGCTCGATGGAGGGGTTCGATGGGCTGGTGGTGCTGGGCGGTCCTCAGAATGTGGGCGACCCGCACCCGTGGTTGAAGGCTGAAGAAGCGTTGATCCGCGAATCGCACGAGGCCGAGCTGCCGGTGCTGGGGATTTGTCTTGGGGCGCAGTTGATCGCGCACACGCTGGGCGGCACGGTCGGTCGGATGGACAACGGTCCCGAGGTGGGCTTTGAGCGTGTGGACCTGACGGTGCCCGCGCAGACGCACGTGCTGATGGCGGGCGTTCCGTGGTCGGGGCGGTGGTTCCAGAGCCACGGCCATGAGATCAAAGAACTGCCGCATGGCGCAACGCTCTTGGCTACGAGCGAGGGGTGCAAGGTGCAGGCCTTTAGCGCGGGGCTGCGGACGCTGGGTGTTCAGTTTCATGCTGAGGCAGACCAGCCGATGGCGATGAAGATCGCCAAAGCGGACCACGACCAGACCGCCGCAGCAGGGCAGACCGCCGAGACACTCGCGGCGCAGGCGGAAGCGCACTACCAGCGGTTCGCGGTGATGGCCGATCGGCTCTGCCTGAACATGGTGGAGAACGCATTCATGGTGCGCCGGCGCAGAACGGCCTGAGCGCGATGCCCGCGCTGGTTCGGCCACGAGTGAAGTTGAGCGGTTCGCTGCTGCGCGTGCAGGTGCCGGCGGACTACTCGCTCTCGCGGGATGTATGCTCGTACGGCTACTTCCTGCTGATGCCCAACCACTGGATCGTGGACCAGCAGTGCATGCTGACGTGCTTGCAGTTGGAGGCCGGCGCAGCGGGGTGCAAGCTCTCTCAGTCGGGTAAGAACGGCAGCGAGCTTGCGGTACGCTTTGACCGCAAGCTGAGCAGGCCCGAGCAGGTTGCCGCGCGCGCGCAGCTGGCGCGGATGCTTCGGCTGGACGAAACACGGCCAGAGGTGGCAGCGTTCCACAAGGTCGATGCGCGGTGGAAGACCAGCGGCCGGGGGCGGTTGTTCAGATCGCCCACGCTGTTCGAGGACGTTGTGAAAACAGTCACGAGCTGCAACGTGGCGTGGCCGAGCACGATCAACATGAACCGCAGGTTGTGCGAGGTGTGCGGCAAGCAGAGCCCATCGGGCCTGTTCAGCTTCCCGACGGCCAAGCGGATCGCGCGAACGCGGGCGGGCACGCTGCGCGCGAGGTGCCGGGTTGGTTACCGCGACCAGCGGCTGGTGGAGCTGGCGAAGATGTTCGTGCGGGGCGAGGTGGACGAGGCGTGGCTGACGAGCAAGGGAACGAGTGACGACGAGGCGTTCGGTTTTCTGCTTGGCCTGCCGGGCATCGGGCCGTACGCAGCGGGGAACATCATGCAGTTGCTCGGGCGGTACTCGCGGCTGGCGTTGGATACCGAATCAATCCGGCACGGCAAGACGGTGCTCGGGATGACGGGCGAAGACCGGGCGCTTCTCAAGCGGCTTGAGAAGCACTACGAGCCGTTCGGCGAGCACCGGTTTAGGAGCTACTGGTTCGAGCTCTGGGAGTGGTACCAGGAAGCGCGCGGGCCGGCGCACCTGTGGGACCGCGACGAGGTGGGGGCGAGCTTTACGGCGTCGAAGTTCTGAGGGCCGGGGTGCTGGGGGTTCCTGGCAAGGAATCCACACGTGCGTGCTGGCAATCCCCTGTTTATGGGGCATGGTGTGGCTATCGGCCGCTCGCGCGGCCGGGGCTGTCCGTCTCATCGTGAGAGCGGGCGGCACGAGTGGGCCGGCTCGCAAGAGCCATGAGCAGGGAGAAACCAGAATGATCAAGCGTGCATTGATGGCGGCGGCGGTGGTGGCCTTTACGGGTTCGGCCACGGGCCAGATCGTGTCCGTGACGGACGATCTGACCGATGGGATGCTCGACGCGTTCTTCAGCTACGACCTGTCGAGCGACTTTGCCGGCAACGGCCCGGGCAACGACTTCAACCAGCTCGATGGTCAGGGCCTGCTGCTGGCTTCCGACGAAGTGCTCATCACCTTCCCGGGTGCTGCTGGCGGCAACGTGCTCGAAGTGAACATCAGCTTCGTCGACTTCACGGGCATCGGCGCGACGGAGTTTGAGGCGATCGGCCTCGGCGGCGTGGCGAACGATGCCAACACCACGGTGGGTCAGCCCGAGTCGTTCCACGCCTCGTTCTCGCAGATCGGGTTCATCCAGAGCGCCCAGGTCGGCGCGTTTGAGACGTACATCAAGTCGATCACTGTTCGGTACCAGGTGCCCGCGCCGGCTGGCGCTGCGGTGCTGGGGTTTGCCGGTCTTGCCGCGACGCGTCGCCGGCGTTAACACAATCTCAGACGTTTGGACAAGACCCTCGCCCGCGGCCGTCATGGTCGTGGGTTTTTCTTGCGCGCACACGGCGCGGCCGCTACGCTGATTTCGTTCCTCCAGCGCACCGAGTTCGACAGTTTGCGTGGTGGCGTGCAAACCCCTCCAGTTGGGTGAGCGCGTGATTTTTGCGTAGCGAACCGTTGCCAGAGTGCTTAAGTTGTGGCCATAGGTCCGTCGGGAAACCGGCGGAGGAGCTGACGACAGGACACAGGCCGCTGCACGCGGCCACGGAGAATGACATGTTGATGAACGCAAGGATGAATGCGTGCGCGGTGGCTGCGCTCATGGCAACGGCGGGCACGGCCGCCGCTCAGGTGAGCTTCATGGGGCTTGGGGATCTGCCGGGAGGTAACGTATTCAGTGAAGCAGGTGGCGTGAGCGGTGACGGTTCGACGGTTATTGGCTTCAGCAGCAGTGCGAACGGCGGAGAGGCATTCCGTTGGACCTTTGGCAGCGGCATGCAGGGCCTCGGTGATTTGCCAGGAGGTGGTTTCGCCAGCCGCGCGCTTGGCTTGAACGGCGACGGCTCGATAGCAGTGGGATATTCGAGCGGCACGAACGGGACAGAGGCGTACCGCTGGACCTCGGGCGGCGGCATGCAGGGCCTCGGTGATCTGCCGGGAGACTCATTCCAAAGCCTCGCGATGAACGTGAGCGGCGATGGTTCGGTGGTGGTTGGTGAAAGCAGGGGCACCAACGGTTCGGAGGCCTTTCGTTGGACCGCGGGCGGCGGCATGCAGGGGCTTGGCGATCTGGCGGGCGGTCCGTTCGCGAGTTCGGCTCGCGCCGCCAGCGAGAACGGCGCCGTGATCGTTGGGACCAGTTCAGCGACGAACGGCGCGGAAGCCTTTCGCTGGACCGCTGGCGGGGGCATGCAGGGCCTTGGCGACCTGCCGGGAGGTGTGTTTTCGAGCGTCGCCAACAGTGTGAGTGCGGACGGCTCGGTTGTGGTCGGCCATGGCGTAAGCGTGAGCGGTCAGGAGGCTTTCCGCTGGACGGCTGGCGGCGGCATGCAGGGCTTGGGTGATCTTCCGGGAGGGAATTTCCAAAGCAGGTCGACTGACGTATCAAGCAATGGCTCGGTAGTCGTCGGATTCGGATTCACCGGGGACGGTCAAGAAGCATTCCTTTGGGATGATGCGGATGGCATGCGACTGTTGTCCGATGTGCTGGCGATGGACTTCGGGATTGATATGACCGGCTGGACGCTACGAGAGGCCACGGGTATCTCTGACGATGGCACGGTCATCGTCGGCTGGGGAACAAATCCCCAAGGAAGACCCGAAGCGTGGATCGCAACGATCCCCGCTCCCGGCGCGGCCAGCGTGCTGGCAATAGCGGGCATCGCGGCGACACGTCGCAAGCGCTGAGCCACCGGGTCGGTTCAGATAAAGGCACACACTCGGCGGGCCGTCCTTGCACAGGGGCGGTCCGCTTGTTGCTACAGCCAAGCCTTGCATCTTGTACAGACTCACCGGCCGCGCGGCCCCTGGATGCTTTGCGGCAGTTGAAACCCGCTCCCTCACGGTCGCGGCTCGTTCTGGAGCGCTCACTCCAGTGCTGCAGCGCCGGAGATGATCTCGGTCAGCTCGGTGGTGATCTGGGCCTGGCGGGCGCGGTTGTACACGCGGGTCAGGTCCTTGCCCATCTTGCCGGCGTTGTCGGTGGCGGCCTTCATGGCGACCATCCGCGCGACGTGCTCTGAGACCACCGCGTCATTGAACGCCTGGAACAGCGTGACCTTGACAGCGGCGGGCAGCAGCTCGCCGAGCAGTTCGGCGGCCGACGGGCTGAACTCGTAGTCGGCCTTCGAGCCGGGCGCGGCTTCTTGCTTCTCGGGCGCCTCAAAGGGCAGGAGCTGGACGACCTCGGGCTGTTGACGGCCAGCGGAGATGAACTTCATCGAGACGATGTTCACCTTGCTGACCTTGCCGCTGGTGAAGAGGTCGATGTAATCCTGAGCGAGCTTCTCGACGTCGTCGTAGACGGGCTTGTCGGTGAAGTGCGTGTGGTGGACGGTGGGCTCGACGCCGTTGAAGCGGAGGGCGTTGGCGCCCTTCTTGCCGATGACTTCGATTCGGCCTTCGGTGGAGCCGGGCTGGGCTTGGAAGTGCTTGAGCGCGGTGCGGAGGACCGAGCCGTTGTACGGCCCGCAGAGCCCGCGGTCGGACGTGATGACGAGGGTGAGGGTCTGGCCGTCTGGGTCGCCGGTGGCGAGCAGCGGGTGCGAGACCTCGGAAGAGGACGAGGCCATCTCGGCAACGAGGTCGAAGATGGCATCGGCGTATGGCCTGCCCGCGACGGCCCGCTGAAGGGCAGCGGAGAACTTGGCCGTGGCGATCATCTGCATCGTGCGGGTGATCCGCTTGATGTTGCCGACAGCCTTGATGCGCTTCTTGATCTCGCGTGTCTTACCCATAGGGCGGGAGTCTAGGGGGCTTTGGTCCGGCTTGGCGACGGCTCGGTGGCGAGAGAATTGAGCCAGCTTTGGTCTCGATCAGGCCTCGATCAGGCCTCGTCAGCCTCATGCGATAGCCCGCCCGGTGATAAAGCGCCCAGCGACAGACCATCATGGGCGAGGGTCATGGCTGGCGGCAGGTCGGCGGAAGTCGCCTCGTGGGGCAGGTCGTGGGCCATGTGGACGAAGTAGGTCTGGGCGGCCTCGACCTCATGCGCGACGCCCACAGCCTGGCCGAGCGTGAAGTGGGTCGGGTGCTTGCGACGGCGGAGGGCATCCAGCACGAGGGTCTGCAGGCCGGTGAGCTTGGCCCAGCTCTCGGGCGGGATGGCCGAGACATCCGTGCAGTACGCCAGCGGCCACCAGCCGTTGGGTTCAGGGGCGGTCGGATGCTCGGGCTCGATTCGGTAGCCGAGCACGGGCAGTCGGCCGTGGAGCAGGCGGATCGGGGTGAACCGCATGCCCCAGAGCACAAGCTCGCGGTCGGCCTTGAGCTCGTGGGCGATGATCGTCGCGACGAACGAGTCCTGCACGTTGGAGGCGCGGTCGAAGATGTGCGCGTAGACCCGCTTGAGGTGGGTCATGGTGGGCGCCTCGGCGTAGAGGTCGATGGGCGCGTCCATGGTGATGTTGAACCGGCGGACCTCGTCGAGGCCGAAGGTGTGATCGACGTGGTTGTGCGTAAAGAGGATCGCGTCGAGCCGGTTCAGCCGGTGGCGCAGGGCCTGCTGGCGGAGGTCGGGGCCGGCATCCAGCATGACCGCTCGCGCTTGGCCCGATGGATCGATCCATTCGACCAGCGCGCTGGTGCGGGTGCGGGCATCGCGCGGGTCGTCCGAGTTGCAGGTCGCGCAGTCACAGCCGAGGCATGGAACGCCCGCGGATGTGCCGGTGCCGAGGAAGGTGAAACGCACAGGCAGAGCATAGGGACCGGGCGTGGAGGCTCAGAGCTCCAGCGATTCGCCCGGCTTGAGGGCTTCAACCTTGCACGCGGTCGGCTTGAACTGCGAGGCATCGACGGTGATCGGCGGCCAGGTGTTGTAGTGGCACGGGATCGCGCACACCGACGGTTTGATGAGGTCCACGGCTTTGGAGGCGTGCATGGGGCCCATCGTGAAGCGGTCGCCGATAGGGACAATCGCGACGTGCGGCTTGAACAGCTCGCCGATGAGGGCCATGTCGCTGAACAGCGCGGTATCGCCCGCGTGGTAAACAACCTTGTCATGCATGAGCACAACGATGCCGCAGGCGGGGCCCATGTACCGGCCGTCGGTGCTGGATGAGTGGAACGCCTGCACAAAGCTAACCGAGCCGAAGGGCGTGGCGATGGTGCCGCCCGAGCCGGCGGGTTCAAGGTTGGTGACGCCGTGCTCGCCGATGAAGTTGGCAAGCTCGTACGGCGCGATGACGGTGGCGTCGGTCCGCCTGGCGATGTCGATGGTGTCGCCGATGTGGTCGTCGTGGCCGTGGGTGAGGGCGATGTGCGTGGGGTTGATGTCGGCTGGGGTCAGGCCAGCGGTGCTGGGCGCGACGGGATTACCCGTGAGGAACGGGTCGATGAGCACGCGGTGGTCGCCATCGGTGAGGTAGAACGCGGAGTGGCCGAGGAAGGTGATGTTCATGGTCGTATCTCGGGGGAGATGGTCTCTGCTTGGGATCGGGGACGGCGGAGAGATGGTACAGCGCGCGCAGCACAGCGGGGCAGCGGCCCGGTTGTACTTCGGACGGCTGCCCCGCTGCGCGGGAATCGGATTGTCTGTCGGCCGATCAGGCTGTATCAGCCGATATCAGGCGGCCTGAACGTTGGCGGTCTCGGTGGGGGTGCCCGTGACGGGGGTGTTGATACCGAAGTAGGGGTTGAAGGCGTAAGCGAGGAAGGGGTAGTTGCCGGTGGTGGTCTGGGTGGTGCCGGTGGTGGTGTTGTAGCCGTTGTTCCAGTTGGTGTTGACGCCGCCGAAGCCTACGGGCGTGCTGTAGCCGTTGGCGTAGCCGGTGTTGTAGTTGACGGGGCTGAAGCCGGGGAACTGGCCAGCGAACTGGTTCACGAACTGGCCGGGGAACTGGTTGGTGTATTGGTTGGTGAACTGGCCGGGGAACTGGTTGGTGAACTGTCCGGGGAACTGGTTGGTGATGGGGGTGTTCCAGCCGGTGTTGATGCCGGTGAAGCCAACGGGGGTGTTGTAGCCGTTGGCGTAGCCCGTGTTGAAGTTGGCGGGGCTGAAGCCGGGGAACTGGTTGGCGAGCTGGCCGGGGAACTGGTTGGCGAATTGGCTGTTGAAGTTGACGGGGGTGTTGTAGCCAGTGTTGAAACCGGTGTTCCAGCCGGTGTTCCAGCCGGTGTTCAAGTTGGTGTTGGTGCCGGTCAAGCCCGAGGGCGTGTTCCAGCCGGTGAAGCCGTTGGAGAGGCCCATGGGGAAGCCGGTGTTGTAGCCAGTGTTGAAACCCGTGTTGAAGCTGGGGATGCCGGTGACCTGGCCACCAAACGAGTTGTTGAACTGGCCGCCGAAGGGGCTGCTGAACGGCGTGGCGAACTGGTTGTTGAACTGGGCGCCGAAGGGGGTGCTGCACTGCGTGGCGAACAGGT
>CAYGSG010000043.1:0-1322 GCA_964352615.1 uncultured Phycisphaeraceae bacterium | reverse complement strand
ATACTGGTTGATGCCGGGGTGGCTGACGGGGATGCTGACGGGGGTGGTGAAGCGGTTGGTGTAGCCGGTGGTGAAGTGGTTGGCGAACTGGTTGGCGAACTGGTTGGCGAACTGGTTGGCGAACTGGTTGGCGAAGGGGGTGGTGAACTGGTTGTTGAACTGATTGGTGAACTGGGGGATGCAGGTATTCACGGCGAGGACTCCTCTGATGATGTCGGCGCTGAGCGCGGTGTTCACCGGTCGGGGGCGGAGTCTCCCGCCCGAACGCCGCCGGTGTGCGCATGAGCTATCGGCCCGTACCAAGCGCGAGTTCAGGGGAGTGCATGGAAGTTATACGATAACCAGTACCGGACGCCCGAAATCGGCTCAGCCCACGCTCTCATCGCGCAGCTGGCGGCTCATGAGCCTGCTTATGGCCGCGATCGGGTCCAGGCCCTCGAACAGCACGTCGTGCACCGCCTCGGTGATCGGCATCTCGACGCGGTATTTGCGTGCGAGCTCGACGACGCCGCGCGTGGTCTCGACGCCTTCGACGACCGAGTTGGTCGCTGCGAGGTGGTCCTTGAGGGCGATGCCCCGGCCTAATGCCTCGCCGCAGGTGCGGTTGCGGCCCTCGGGGCTGAAGCAGGTGGTCGCCAGATCGCCCACGCCCGAGATGCCAAAGAACGTGTCGGCCTTGGCACCCATCGCGGTGCCCAGCCGGGTGATCTCCGCGAGGCCTCGTGCGAGCAGGGCGCTCTTGGCGTTGTAGCCGGCGTTGAGCCCGTCGATGATGCCCGCAGCGATGGCGATGACGTTCTTGGTCGCGCCGGCTAGCTCGACCCCGAGCAGGTCGTCGTGCGTGTAGACCCGCAGCCATCGGGTGCTGAAGAGCTGCTGAATGGTGGCCGCGAATCCCGGGTGGTCGCTGGCTGCGGTCATGGTCGCGGGCAGGCCGCGTGCGAGCTCGGTGGCGATGGTCGGCCCGCTGAGGGTTCCGACGGGCCGGGGGGCTGCATCGGGGTCGTCAGCGAGGGCGTCGGTGATGATCTGCGTGGGCCGGAGCAGCGTGCCGGTCTCGATGCCCTTGGCGACCGAGACCACGCCCGCTTGGGGCGGAATGTGCGGGCGGAGGCTGGTCCATGCTTCGCGCGTGACTTGCACGGGGATGGCTGAGACGATGATGTCAGCGCCAGCGAGGGCGTGGGCTGCATCGAGGCAGACGCGGGCCTCAGCAGGCAGCACAAAGCCGGGCAGACGGTCAGAAGTCCTTGTCTGCGAAAGAGCTGTGGCGTCGTCGATCGAGTGGCCCCACATGCGGACCGAGGGCCGGGGGCTTGGGG
>CAYGSG010000042.1:0-22616 GCA_964352615.1 uncultured Phycisphaeraceae bacterium | reverse complement strand
AGCATCAAGCCGCTGAGCAGCAGGCTCGTGGGGTTGGCGATGCCTTTGCCCGCGATATCGGGCGCTGTGCCGTGAACGGCCTCAAAGATCGAGATGTGGTGGCCGATGTTCGCACTGGGCGCAAAGCCGAGCCCGCCGACCAGGCCCGCTGCCAGATCGGACACGATGTCGCCCTGGAGGTTGGGCAGCACGACCATCTTGTAGTTCTGCGGCCGAATGACAAGGTTCATGCACAGCGCATCGATGATGACGTCGCCCGTCTCGATGCCCGGGTACTCCGATGCCATGCGCCGGAACCGGTCGAGGAACAAGCCGTCGGTCATCTTCATGATGTTGGCTTTGTGCCCGCAGTGGACCATCTTGATTCCGATCTTCTTGGCAAGATCGAACGCGGCCCGATGCACCTGGTCGCAGCCCGGCGCGGAGATGAGGCGCTTGCACTCGATGACGTCGTTGGTGAGCCGATGCTCGATGCCGCCGTAGGTGTCCTCGACGTTCTCGCGGATGACGTAGAAATCAATCGGGATGCCGGCCTTGGAGTAGACGGTCTCGACCCCGGGCAGGGTGCGGAAGTGGCGGACGTTGGCGAACGCGCCGTACATCTTGCGGAGCGTGACGTTGATCGACTTGCCGCCGCCGCCGATGGGCGTGCCCATCGGGCCTTTGTAGAGCAGGCCGCAAGCCTCGACCGCGTCGCGCCCCTGCTGCGAGATGCCCATCGAGTTGCCCTCGGCGAACTCCGCCTCGCCCATCTTGGCATCCATGAACTCGATGTGGTCCATCGCGCCCGCCGCGTCGAAAATCCGCAGGCAGGCGTTCATGATCTCCGGCCCGATGCCGTCGCCGGGGGTGTTGGCGATGCGAAGTTTGGTGGTCACAGCGGGTCTCCTGCGGGTTGGTCCTGCATGTTGGGAAGCGATCGGCTTGACGGCCGGCGTTGGCTCGGAATCAGTCTTGGGGATGGCCAGGATCGGACGATAGGGACGCCACGCCCTGGGATCATCCCCTGCCCATTGCCTGGATAGCTGCCCGGCTACGTCAGCGGCCGGTCGCCCGGCTGAGCCTCTCGGCGATCGCCGACCACAGGCCCGCATCGTCGCTGCCATCGGGCTGGAGCACCACGATCAGTTCGGGCTCCATGGCGTCGGCCGCACGCAGCGCCGCGTAGAGGCGGGCTGCGTATTCGGCGGCAACGGTGGGCATCTCGATCAATTGGTGCGGAGGCTTGATGTTCACGGCCCGTTGCGCGAGCACCACGCACGGGCCGGTCTCCGCATGGCCGAGCAGCGCAGCGAGTGCGACAGGGCCTTCGACCATCACGGCGCGGGCCTTTGGCTGGTAGTGCGGCCCGAGCCTGCCGGGCGATGCCTCCGATCCCTTCGCCGACCGCTCTGCGAAAGTTGGCCTTCTCCCGAGCACGGCTTCGATCTGCTCCGGACCGATCGCCCCGGGCCTGAGAATCTCAAGCGGATCAAGCCTCAGCACCGTGGACTCGATGCCCACCCTGCACGCTCCGCCATCAAGGACCATCAGATCGCTGAAGTGCCCGGCGGCGTGAGCGGCAAGCGTGGGCGAAACATACCCCGAAGGGTTCGCGCTGGGGGCCACCAGCGGACCCCCCACCGCTCGCAGCAGTTCCAGCGCAACCGCATGATCCGGGCAGCGAACAGCGACCGTCGGACCGCCTGCGGTGACTTCGCTCGGCAGGTCGGCCCGCGCTGGCAGCACGAGCGTGAGCGGACCGGGCCAGAAAGCCTCGGCAAGCTTGCTCGCCTCTGCTGGCCAATCGGCGGCCACCGTCATGGCCATCGCTTCATCGGCGACGTGCACAATCAGCGGGTTGCTCGCGGGTCTTCCTTTGCGCTCAAACACCGCCCGCACGGCCTTGGCATCGTGCGCCATCGCCCCGAGCCCGTAGACGGTCTCGGTAGGAAACACAACCAATTCGCCCGCACGCAGCAGGCTCGCGGCGCGGCCAATGGCTTCAGCCGAGGGCGGCTCGACGGGCATGTCAGGGCTCGATCGGCGTCATGCTGTCGCTGGTGGCCGAGGGCTCATTCGCTATTGGCATCGAGGTCGGAGCCGGGGCAGCCGGTTCGGTCGAAGCGGGCACCGCCATCTGGTACTCGCGTGTGCCGTACCACGCACGGATCTCGTCACCCGGATCAGGCACGACAAGTTCGATTCGGTTGCGTGTGAGGATGGTGCCCGTGGCGCGGTACAGATCGCTGACCGCTCGGCTGAAGTCTGCGAGCGACTGAATCTCGTTCTGCTCGGCGTTGGCCACGCGCTCCTGGCGGGTGAGTAACTGATCAAGCTGGAGCGCTGTTCGGCCCTGGATGAAGTCGAGCTGCACCTCAAGCGACCGGAGCGACTCGGCCGCGGCCATTCGGGCCGCCTTGGTCTGGTTCACGAGCGTGTAGTTCAGCCGAATCGTGTCCAGCGCGTCCTTGATCTCGCGGATGATGTTCTGCACCGTGTTGCGGTATGAGAGCACGGCCTGCTGGCGCTCGAGCCGGCGCTGGCGGTAGGTCGCCTCGGCACCACGGTTACCGATGGGCTGCTCAAACACGATGCCGACGACGTAATCAACGAACCTGCCGTTGAGCGTTTCCTCGTAGACCGAGAGGTCGTCATCGAGCCCGTTGAGTCCGAGCTGCGTGCGCAGATCAAGCTGCGGCAGCCGCTGGTTGTTGGCGACCACCTGCTGAATGGAGGAGTTGTCGATCGACAGGATCGCCTGCATGACCTCGGGCCGGCTGGCGATGCCCGCCGTGATCGATTCGAGCAAGCTGTACTCGACCTTCTCATCCATAGGCGAATCCGCAGGCAGCAGCAGCAGCTCGCTCCCGACAGGCAGACGCGGGTCGTTGATGATCTGCTTGAGGCGGTCGCTGTTGCGCCGGAGGGCGATCTCCGCGCTGAACACGTTCGACCGGCGCGAACTGACGCGTGCAACCGCATCGGAAAGCTGCGCCTGATCGACATCCAGCCCCTCGTTCTTGCGGATGGTGAGCTGTTCCTCGACCTTGATGCCCCGCTCGAGCAGCCGCTGGAGGATCATCAGGTTCCGCTGCGATTGGTACACATCCCAGTACGCGGACTCGATGTTGTGCACGAGCTGGTTGAGGTCCGATTGCAGCTGGGCGATGGCGTCGCGCTCGATGTTGCGGTTGATGCGCACCTGCGCGAGGGCGATATCCGACCCGAAGTTGCGCAGCAACGGCTGGTCGAACGTCGCGGTCAGTCTGAGCGAGGTGGACGGGTCGGGCGAGAGCGTCTGACCCGGCGCATCGAAATCGCTGTAGACGAGGGTCTGGTCAATGGCGAACTGCCCGCCGCTGGTCGTGGCCCTGCGGAGCCCACTGGTCGAGTTGACGCTGCTGTTCTGCTGGGCGCCGCGGTTGGTCGCGCCGATGAACTGCTGGCTCGGCGAAATCGTGTCGGTGTTCGAATACGTCAGGTTGCTGGTGAATATCCAGTCGAACGCGGACTCGGCCAGCACGACCTGCGACTCGGCGATGGCCGGCTGAAGACGCGCGAACTGGATCGCGAGGTTCTTATCCACCGCGGTGCGGATCGCGTGCTCGAGCGAGACCGCGACGATCTCGGTGGGCCTGCCGAGAAGATCCACCCCGATCGTCTGCTGATCCATCGAGTACGAGCCCGGCCCAGCCATCTTCTCGCCCTCGGCCCGGAACTCCGCCTCGATGGGCAGAGCCGCCACATAGTCCTCTCGAACCGTCGTGCGGACCTGGGGGTAGGCCTCGGCGGCCTTGATCTCGGCGCGGACCGCCTGGATCACCGACGCCCGAAGATCGATCTGGCTCCGCTGAGCCAGCGGCGAGGGGCTGCACCCAGAGAGCGCAAGAATCGCCGAGCCCGCTGAGGCAAGGGCGACAACGCCCCCACGGGCGCGGAGCAGGTGTGCGGGACGCGGTTTGGATTCGGTCGGCATATGGCTCGGTCCTTGGTTGGCGCGCGCTGGCCGGTGGCTGCCTGCGAGCGGGTACACTATGGCGGTTGGAAGCCGAATGCGCCCCGAGCAGCCCAGCGGATCGATCCCGATCGCCTGACCTGCAAAGCACGACGGCACTGCGCAAGACCCGAGGAGAACGCCATGCGGAACCTACAGAATCACCGACCCAATCGCCGAACCGATCGTGAATTCCGCAGTCCCACTCGCGCGGTCGCTCTGGCCTTGGTCGCCTGCGTTAGTTCGTGGGCGGGTGCCCAGATCAATCGTGTGGAGCCGTTCTTTGCGGTGGTCACGGTGGACCAGACCTCGCTCCACGCGGGCGACATGCCATTGTACTACGCCGTGGCCCGGCTTGATGCCGGGGCGGTTCTCCGCGTTGATGGTGCCGGTGCCGGCTGGTCGCGAGTGACCTACCCAGCCGGGGTAACCAGCTACGCAACCGCCCGCGAAGTCAAAGACTTAGGCGACGGCAAGCTGGAAGTCATCCGCACCACGCCGCTCAAGGCCGCCAACGCCGATCGTGGATTCGGCGGCAGCTGGCAGAACCTGCTGCCCGCGGGCGCTGAACTCGAGCCGGGCGCGGTGCTCAGCTACACCGAGCCCGTGAAGCGCAGCGACGGCTCGATCGCGGCGTACATCGTCACGCCGCCCGAATCGGCCCGCGCGTACGTCGAGTCGAGCCTGCTGCGCAAGGCGACCAACGAGGAAGTCGAGGCGTTCTTGAAGGCCACGGGTGCCGTGCCCCCGGCCCAGGAAGAGCCGGTCGCCACAGCTCCACCTGCTGAGAACAATCCCACTCCGGTGGTCTCCGAGCCCACAGAAGAAGTCATCTCGCTGATCGATGACATGCAGGTCACCGGCGAGCAGACCCGGCCGAGCACGCCCGTTGTGTCGCCAATAGTGACACCAGTTGTGACGCCAGTCGAGACCCCGGCCAACGCGCCGATCGCCACCGACCCGGTGGAATCGACGACCAACGTCGTCACCGATGCTGAGTTCGTTGTGCCGCCGGTGGACAACGACCCGATCGAAGTGCTCCCGGCAGACCCACCCGCCGACAGCGCCCCGGCAACCTCCCTACCCGACCCAGCCGAAACCGCAGCCGAGGTCGCTCGTCTCAACACCATGATCGATGCGAGTCTCGATGTCGAGGCCCTCGAAGCCTCGTTCGCCTCCGTCCGCACGCAGCCTCTGATGGAAGCCGAACTCGGTGAATTGCGCAACCAGTTCCAGCGTGTCCGCGACAGCCTCTCTGCCACGCCCGTTGATCAGGTGATCGCCAGCCGAATCGATCAGCGGCTTGCGGTGCTCGATGTGATGATCGACCTCCGCGATCGCAGGCGAGAGCTGGCCGCCCAGCAGACCTCGATCGATACCACCACCATCGAGATCCAGCGGCGCATCGAGGCGACGGCCTCCCGGGCCGCCTACAGCGTCGTCGGACAGCTCGTTCCAAGCAGCATCTACGATGGCCTGCGCCTACCCAAGCTCTACCGCATCGTCTCGGTCGACCAGACCGGCACACGGACCATCGCGTACGTCGCCGACCGCGAAGACCTGCAACTCGCTGAAAAGGTCGGCCGGGTCGTGGGCTTCACCGGCTCGATCGGACTCGACCCAACGCTCGGCGTTCGGCTCGTCAACACCAACAACGCGAGCGTGCTGCTGCCCGGAGGCTGAGCGTTCCCTTTCAGCTTTGTGAGCAGCACGATGGCGGGTTCATTGCAAGCAGCCAGCGGCCTGTCGGGCCTTGATGACCCGCTGCGTGCCGCCGACCAGGTCTGCGCGCGCATCGAATCGCTGCTCGCAAGGCCCTGCGATCTGGTCGTGCTCTGCTTGAGCCGGTCGCACGCCGAGGCCGCAGCGGACATCACACGCCGCTTCCGCGAGCGACTCTCGCCCGAGGTCGTCATCGGGGCAGCGGGCGGCGGCATCCTCGCCGGGGCGCTCGAGTCCGAAGGTGGACACGCCTGCGCCGCCCTGGCCATCCGAGGCTTGACCGCATCGCCGTTCGCGGTCGAGACGCCCGAACAGCTTGATTCGGCGCTCGCGCCCTCCGCTGCCACGCTCTTCTTCGCGGACACCACCAGCATGCCCAGCACCTCGCTGGTCGAGGCCTTCGGCCAGCGGTCGGCACCCGTGCTGGGCGCATGCCTGGGTCCATCGTCGGGCCGGGGCCAGGGACGCGAGGCCACTGTCCACGGCCCGGCGACGCTGATCGTTGACGGCCAGATCCGCCAGCGCGGACTCGTCGGGGTTCGGCTCGATGGCGAGCGGCTCAGAGCGTCCACCCTGGTCAGCCAAGGTTGCAGGCCCATCGGTGAGCACTGCGTGGTCACCAAGGCTTCTCGCAACATTGTCTACCAGCTCGGCGGCAGGCCAGCGGCCCAAGTGCTCAAGGATGTGCTCGAGAAAGAACCCGCGAACGTGCGCCAGGCTGCCCGAAGCGGGGTGCTACTGGGCCGAGTCGTTGATGAGTACCTGCCACGCTTCGGCAGAGGCGACTACCTCATCCGCGATGTGGCACGCGTGCTGCGCGAGCAGGAAGCGCTGGCGCTGAACGATTTCATCAAGGTCGGGCAGACCGTGCGCTTTCATGTCCGCGACCGCACGACCGCCGAGGAAGACCTCGCGCTGCTGCTGGACGTGCAGAAGCTCCACGGCCCACCGGCCGCGGCCATCACGCTGGTGGGTGAAGGCCGGGGCCGATCGCTGTTCGGCAAACCCAACCATGACGCCGCAGCCATCAGCCGGGCGTTCGAACGCCAGACGCCCGGGCCGGAACTCGCCAAGCCCGGCCGATCCATCGACACCGGTCCCGGAAGCCTCGCGATGGCCGGCCTGTTCACCACCGGCGAGGTCTGCCCCGTCGGCGGCCGAGCCCTGCTGCACACCTATAGCGTGTGCTCGCTGCTGCTCCGCGAGGCTGGGGCTTAATCGCCGCCCCGCTCGCTCACAAATTTCGCGAATTTTTTGAGCGTCTCTGGACTGACGTGGTGCTCGATGCCCTCGGCATCGATGGCCGCGATCTTGTGCGATACACCGATGGCGCGAAGCAACCGGTACACCGTCTCGTGCCGTGCTTTGCAGTGCTCAGCGAGCTTTCGACCCTTGGCGGTCAGTTCGACCGGCTGGTGCCGAGCGGTCGTCGCGAGCCCCGCCTCGACCAAACGCTTGACCGTGCGCACCACGGTGACGTGGCTGACGCCGAAGCGCTCGGCCAGGTCCGTCACCCGGCATTGTCCTTGCGCCGCCATGATCTCGGCGATCGCCTCGGTGTAGTCCTCGGTGACCTCCGCCGCGTGATCGAGACGCGTGCGTTGGTGAGCCGCTGTGGTCGTTCGCTCGGCCATGGTGCTCCTCCGTGCGGGGCCAATCCGCTCAGCGCGGACGATAGCCCGATGCGCCAGCCGCCGGCCCGATTGGCTTCAACCGCCCTTTCGCCGGCACTGCTGAAGTAGCTCCGCGCCGCCCGGCTGGTCGAACCCCGCGCCCGATGCGAACTCCACCAGAAACGCTTCGCCGGTGCGCAGACTGATGTCCGTCTGGCCCATGCCGTCCACCAGCCAGCCGAGCAGTTCGCTGACCGTAGGGTTGTGGCCTACAACCGCAAGACGCGGCGGGTCCGTCGCTCCGAGCAACTCAGCGATCACTTCCACAGCATGGCTCAACTGGTGCTCGCACGAGAGCCGGGGGCACTCGACCGGCGCAATATCAATCGCTGAGCCGATCGCCTTGGCGGTCGTCCATGTTCGCACTGCCGGGCTCGCCACGATCGCCGTGGGACGCAACGCCGGATTGGTCATCACCGAGCCCAGCCACTCGGCTTGGCGGCGGCCCTGCGGGTCGAGGGCGCGGTCGGCATCGAGGCCCGAGTCGCTGTTCGGCTCGGCCCTGCCGTGGCGGATGATCCACAGGCTCGGACGGTCGCTACGCTGCATCTCATTAGCATCGCCTCGGAACCGCTCGAATGCAACACCAAGAGATCCTGACCGGAGTTGTGCTGATTCTGACCCTGGGCGTGGGCGCCCAGTGGCTGGCGTGGCGGCTCCGGCTCCCGTCCATCCTGCTGCTGCTCGCGTTCGGCATCCTCGCCGGCCCGATCTCCGCCCTGTTTCTGCCCAAGGGCGAGCCGCTGCTGGCCCCGTCCGAACTCATCGGCGACGACCTGCTGCTGCCCCTGATCTCGCTGGCGGTAGGCCTGATCCTCTACGAGGGCGGGCTCACGCTGCGGTTCAGAGACATCGCCGCCAACGATCGTGTCGTCTGGATGCTCATCTCGCTAGGGGCACTGGTCACGTGGATCGGGGTCGCGGTGTGCGGCGTGTTTTTCATAGGCCTGCCGCCGGGCATCTCCATTCTGCTGGGCGCGATTCTCACGGTCACAGGGCCAACGGTCATCGGCCCGCTGCTGAACTTCATTCGGCCGGTGGGTCCATCGTCGGCGATCCTGCGGTGGGAGGGCATCGCCATCGACCCGGTCGGCGCGCTGCTCGCGGTGCTCGTGTTTGAGGTGCTGCTCGCGGGCCAAGGGGGCGAGAGCGTCGGCGGCACGCTGCTCATGATGCTCAAGAGCGTGGCGCTCACGGTCGTCGTGGGCGGCGGCCTGGGTGCCGCTGCGGCGTGGCTGCTGGTCGAGATGCTCCGCCGGTACCTCGTGCCCGAGCAACTCCAGAACCCGGTTTCGCTGCTGCTGGTGGTGGTCGTGTTCGCGGTCTCGGACCATGTTCAAAAAGAATCCGGCCTGCTCGCGACCACCATCATGGGCATCGTGCTTGCCAATCAACGGCGGGTCGACGTTCACCACATCCTCGAGTTCAAGGAAAACCTTCGCGTCCTGCTGCTCTCCACGCTGTTTATCGTGCTGGGCTCTCGGATCGAGCTCGACGGCTTCCGCGATATAGGCCTGGGTGTGGTGCCGTTCCTTATTGTGCTCATCGTGCTCATCAGACCCATCGGCGTCTGGCTGGCGACACGCGGCTCCAAGCTCGACTTGAAGCAGCGTGCGATGATCGCCATGGTGGCGCCCCGCGGCATCGTTGCGGCCGCTGTGGCCGCCGTCTTCGGGCTCACGCTCGAAGCCGAGGGCATCCCCGGCGCCAACCTGCTGAGTCCGATCGTTTTCAGCGTCATCATCGTGACGGTCGCCTTCTACAGCCTGACCGCCGGCCCGTTCGCCCGCAAACTGGGCATCGCCGACGCCAACCCGCAGGGCCTGCTCTTTGTCGGAGCATTCCCGTGGGTCCGCGATCTTGCGTTGGCGCTGCACAAGCGCGGCGTGCGGGTCAGGCTGGTCGATGCGAACTACCAGAACATCCAGTCGGCTCGCATGGCGGGGCTCGAAGTCTGGTACGGAAATGCTCTGGGCGAGCACGCCATGGACGAGATCAACCTCACCGGCATCGGCCGAGTCTTTGCCGCGACCCCCAACGACGAGGTCAACGCGCTCGTCGCCCAGCGGTTCGCGCGCGTGCTCGGCAAGGCCAACGTCTTCCAGCTCATGCCACACCAGCAGGGCAGCAAGCGCAAGGGCATGTCGGGCGACCTGCACGCTCGAGCCATCGGCACCGACACCCCCACCTTCGAAGAGCTTGACGGCTACTTCCAGCGGGGCGGGATCGTCAAGGTCACGCCGCTCAGCAGCGAGTTCACCTACAAACAGTTCCGCATGCTCTACGGCCAGAGCGCCAAGGTGCTCTTCACCATCGGTGAGAAGGGCAAGCTGGGCATCATCACCGGCCAGAGCGCTGAACCCACAGCGGGCCAGACGATTGTCGCCATCGTCAACCCCGACGAGTTGTTCATGTGACGCAAGCAGCGTCCCGAGCCGATCAGCCCGCAGGCTGGGCCAGCAGCGGAAGCCTCGAACGGTCCGAGACCACCACGCCGCCGGGACGCTCAACAGTGATCGCGAACATCGAGGCCTGGTTGACGCGGATCTTGGCATCGATCGGCACAATGATCTCGCCCGAGTCGTTTACGTCGAACACGCCGCCATCGACGGGGTGATCGGCGCTGCGGGTGGCATCGAAAATCCAGAGCTGGTACTGCTCGGTGGCCGGATCGTTCGCCTTGAGGCCCACGAACCGCATGTAGCCCTGCTGAAGTTCATCGCTCCACACGACATCGCCCTCGACATACCCAGCGGCCGATGGATCCTCGAGCGCCGTCCAAGCCACCGTCATCACGCCGGGCGATGCAAGCATGGCCACCCGCTGGTCGCTGAACGAAGGCGTTCTAACGGGCATCCAAGCGACGGCTGCCAGAGCAATCGCCGCCGCTGCTGCGAGCCAGGGCAACGCGCGGAACAGCACCACGATCGGGGCCGGAGCTTCCTCTTCGAAAGCATCCTGCGTTCGACCGGCTGATGCGCGGCTGGCCGCTGCGTGCGCGAGCACGCCCGCCTTGATGCGATCCAGCACGTCAGCCGGGGGTGCGACCCGTTCGTGTTCAACGAGTGCAAGCTCGAGAGCGGCGGCGGCAAACTCGTAGCTCGCATCGTGCTCGCCGGTCTCAAGTTCAGCGAGCACGTTGGCGTCCTCAATTGACAGCCCGGCCAAAGCCTGCTCAGCCAGCAATTCTTCCATGCGGTCGCGGTCTGCGTTGTGGATGGTCATGACGCCACCTCCACGCCCGATGAAGGCGTCAGCAGCGAGCGAACGCGTTGCAGCCCGCGCCGGGCGTGCGTCTTGACGGTGCCGAGCGGGAGCGAAAGCGCTCGCGAGATCTCTTCGTGCGTCAGGCCGTGCTGAATCGAGAGCTTCAGCACCCGCTGCTGATCGCTGCTGAGTTCGTTGAAAGCGGCAAACGCCCGCTGGGCCGACTCGTTCTTGTCGAGGCTCTCGCCCGCCGTGTCGGGCGTCGCCGTCGCGAACGCCTCGATCTGGTCGGTGGTTCTCGCGGGCCGACGAGCCTGCTGACGGATCCGGTCGATGAATCGTCTGCGGGCGATCATGGCTACGAACGCCTTCTCGGAGCCCTTCGATTCGTCGAATCGGCCCGCGTGCTTCCAAAGCTCGACGTAGACCTCTTGCATCACGTTCTCGGCGTCGGCATCATCACGCATCAGCCGACGTGCGATCGACCAGATCAAACCCGCGTACCGATCGATCAGCTGGCGCATGGCCTCTTGATCGCCCTCAGCGATCAGTGGCAAAAGCGGGCTCTCGATGGCGTGTTCGTTCGTCACGGCTTGAGTGCTTCTATCGGACTCGACGCCAGCGGAAGTTCGTTGGTTTCGGGACCACAGTCGGGTCCACAGATGGTAGGAGCCCCACCGCGCGTGCCGCCACTGGTTCGTGCGGGCACCTGCCAGAGGCACCCGTTCGTCCCAGCTAACGCTTGTCATGTACGCGGTTGCGGTCACGCTCACTCCTTCGCACGAGCCCGGTGCACGGATTCGATGCCGTGCCAGTGCCCAATCCGAAGTTTTTCGGCCCGTTTGAATCCGGACCCGAGAGCGACCGAACCAAGGGCCAATCACTGCGGGGCCGAACGCTGCCTCGGGCCAGTAGCCCGGCGTTGGACCCGCCTCAACCAAGGAATAAATCATGCATCTGAGAACTCTTTCCGCTATCGCTGCCTCAACGCTTCTGGCCTCGGCTGGCTCCGCTCAGTGCGGCAGCTCGACCGCCTGCAACGACTCGGCCAAGACCGCCAACTCGAATTCCATCCTCGCCTCGCTCACGCACACCGAGAAGAACATCGTTGAGACCGCCGTCGCCGCCGGCTCGTTCAACACGCTCGCCGCCGCCCTCAAGGCCGCTGGCCTCGTCGATGTGCTCACCGGCAAGGGCCCCTTCACCGTCTTTGCCCCCACCGACGAAGCCTTCGCCAAGCTCCCCGCCGGCACCGTTGAGAAGCTGCTCCTGCCCGAGAACAAGGACAAGCTCATCGCGATCCTCACCTACCACGTTGTCCCCGGCAACGTGATGGCCAGCGATGTCGTCAAACTCGACGGCGCCAACACCGTCAACGGCCAGCGGGCCAACATCAAGGTCTGGGAAGGCAAGGTCATGGTCGATGGCGCCACGGTCACCGCGACCGATGTCACCGCCTCCAACGGCGTCATCCACATCATCGATTCGGTCATCCTTCCCGAGAGCCGCGACTTGATCGGCGTCGCCACCGAAGCCGGCTCGTTCAACACGCTCGCCGCCGCGCTCAAGGCCACCGACCTTGTCGGGGCGCTGCAGGGCGACGGACCGTTCACCGTCTTCGCACCGACCGACGCAGCCTTCGCTAAGCTCCCCGCGGGCACCGTTGAGAAGCTGCTCCGCCCCGAGAACCTTGACACGCTCAAGGGCATCCTGCTCTACCACGTCGTCGAGGGCCGCGTCTATTCCGATGCTGCCGCCAAACTGCACATGGCCCCCACGCTCAACGGCAAGAAGATCGACATCCACTCCAGCACCAAGGGCCTCACCATCAACAACGCCAACGTGACCGGTGCGGACATCGACGCCTCCAACGGCGTCATTCACGTCATCGATACCGTGCTCCTGCCCGAGTAAGCCAAGCACACATCAACGCACGTTGCAAAGAGCCCTCCCACTCGCGGGAGGGCTTTCGTTTTTGCACTCCAGCGTCGCTGTTCAGCGCCTGCGCAGCGCTACCGCCACGCGGTCCAGCCCCTCGAAGTCCTTGAGCACCCGAACGTGCTCATAGCTGCCTTGTGCTTCGAGCATCGCGCGCACGTGCTCAGCGGTACACGACGCGATCTCGATCGCAAGCAGGCCCCCCGGCTCGAGCCAGTCCGCTGCGACCTGCACGATCGGACGAACCAGTTCGAGCCCATCGCCGCCGCCCCGCAGCGCCAAATGCGGCTCGTGGTCCTTCACGTTCGGCTCCACAGCCCCCCACTCGTGGTCGGGGATGTACGGCGGGTTGCTCGCAATCGCTGCGAACCGCTCGCCCGGCTCGAGCGCCTCAAACAACGAACCCTCCCTGAACACCACCCGCTCAGCCAGCCCCAGCGCCTCCGCGTTTTCTGCGGCAAGCGCCAAAGCCTCGGCGCTGATATCCGTCGCAACCATCGCTCTATCCGGCAGCGCCCGGGCCAGCGCCAGCGCCACGCACCCGCTGCCCGTACACAGGTCCAGCACAGCCCCGTCCGGCGCCTCATCGCGCCGCAGATGCTCGACCACCGCATCCACCAGCGTCTCGGTCGATAGACGCGGGATCAGCGCCCGCGGGTCCGCCTTCAGGTCCATCCCGTAGAACCGCGCATCCTCGGTCAGGTACTGCACCGGCTCGTGCTTGAGCGCTCGCGCCGTCAGCGCGCGCAGCATGGCCAGCTCATCCGCCGACGCGGGCCGGTCGGCCGCGGTGTACAGGTCCAGCCGCTCGCACCCCAGCACGTGCGCCATCAGTATCTCAGCACTGAGCCTCGGCGAATCCAGGCCCTTGCCAGCGAACGCCTTGCCCATCCATGCGAGCAGCGTCCGCGTCGTCCATGCTTGAGCCGTGGTCATGGGCGATCGTTGGCACGCCAAGCCCGCCGGGATACCCGAGGAGGGGAGCTAAACGCGGAGGCGCGGAGCCAAGCCGCGGAGAGCGCTGAGCGGAATGGAGTTGGAAGAGCCCTGAGCGTGAGCGATGGGCACAGCACCCGTCCGCTGCCTCAACTCCTTTCCTTCCGGTCAGCCCCGCACTCCGGGCAGCTCGCAAGACCCGAAAGATCGTACCCGCAGCGGAGGCACAGCCCGCGCCGCTTGCGCCGAACGTGCCGAACACCGGGCACCACCGAGAACAACAAGTAAAACAACGGCGCGTAGAACAGCCAGTTCAGGGCGAGGCCAGAAGGGACAATACCGATAGGGATCGTCCTTGTGCCGATAAAGCCGCTCCACCAGCCGTTCGGAACCGCAACAGATCTCGTTGATGTCCAAGGCCCGTCAGGGGGAATAAAAATCGTCCGAACCAAGGCGCAAGCAGGCCAACCATGGATCGAGCGATGCCACTGAGTAAGTGGTTTTGGCATTTCCAAAGGCACATCTTCGAGGCCAATCTTGTAGTCCTCCGACAAGACGGTCTTCAACTGCTTCAGTGCGCTTTCGTCAGCCCTCCCAAAGTAGAATACAGATTGCTGCCGACCAGTGGCGCTCCAACGCTTCAGGCCCACAGCATCGCTTGTCATGAAGTATTCGGAATGATCGAGGTACGTCAATCCGCGAGCAAGCTTCGGCCCACTCGCCACCCACGCCGCGAACAGCAGCGGGAACACCACCCCCAGCACCGCGCTCGCGATCACGCGCTTCACGCCCAGCCAGCGCAGGATTGCGAGGACCCGTTTCATCACTTCGCCTCAAACCAGCTCGGCCCTTTGCTCGCATCCACTACCAGCGGCACCTTGATCGTCATCGCCGATTCCATCCGTTCGACGATCACCCCGATCGCTGCATCCGCCTTGGCCTCGGGGGTCTCGAACACCAACTCGTCGTGGATCTGCAGCAGCATCTTTGTGCCCGCGAGCTCCTTGTGCGCACCAGCCGCGAGCCTCTCGTGCAGGTCGACCATCGCCAGCTTGATGAGGTCAGCCGCCGAACCCTGCACGACGGAGTTGATCGCCATGCGCTCGGCCAGCGCCCGCCGCTGGGGGTTGTTGGAATCGATCTCGGTGATGGGCCGCCTGCGGTGCATCATGGTCTCGACATAGCCGTGGTCGCGGGCCTGCGTGATGCACTCCTCAAGGAACGTCGTGATGCCGCTGAACCGCTGCTTGTAGCCCGCGATGATCTCCGCGGCCTCGCTATTGGAGATATCGAGCCGCGCCGCTAGCCCGTAGGCGGTAATGCCGTAGACAATGCCGAAGTTGACCATCTTCGCGCCCGACCGCTGCTCGCCAGTGACCTCCGCCAGCGGCACGCCGTGGATCTGTGCCGCCACCGCGCGGTGGATGTCCTCGCCGCGCTCGAACGCCTCGATCAGCCCAGGATCATCCGACAAATGCGCAAGCAGCCGGAGCTCGATCTGCGAGTAGTCCGCGCCGATCAGCACATGGCCGTCCTCCGCGACAAACGCCCGGCGGATCTCGCGCCCGATCTCGGTGCGGATCGGGATGTTCTGCAGGTTCGGGTCCGATGAGCTGAGCCGGCCCGTCGCCGCAACCGTCTGGTTGAAGCTCGCATGGACTCTTTTGGTGCGCTCAAGAATCGCCTCCTTGAGCGCACCGAGGTACGTGTTCACGAGCTTGGTGAGCTGGCGGTAGTCGAGAATCAACTGCGGGATGGGCGTCTCGATCTCGGCTTTGCTGGCGAGCTTCTCCAGCACGCCCGCGTCGGTCGATGGACCCGTCTTGCCGCGCTTGAGCGGGCGCAGCCCAAGCCCGGGCGCCTCTTCGTCGTCGGGCTTGTTGAACAAGAACCCCGCGAGTTGCTTGGGTGAATCAGGGTCGAACGTGCGATCGGTCGCCTCAATCGCTGCCGCGTCGATCTCTTTCTTGAGCCTTGCGATCTCGCCCTCGAGCCGTTCTCGCTGGCGATCAAGCTCGTCCGGGTCCACGCGGATGCCGTTGTATTCAAGCTCCGCGAGCACACCGACCAGCGGCATCTCGAGCCCGGTCATCAGTTCGGTCATGCTCGCTGCCTCAAGCTGAGGCTGCATGATCTTGGCGAGTTGCAGCGAGACGTCCGCGTCTTCGGCAGCGTACGGCGAAGCCTGCTCAAGCGGCACCTGGTCGAACGTCTTCTGGCTCTTGCCCGTGCCGATGAGTTCTTTGATCGAGATGTTCTGCCTGCCCAACAGCGCGAGCGAGAGCGCATCGAGCCCGTGGCTCGACCGCGACGCATCGATCAGGTAGCTCGCGACCATCGTGTCGCAGCTCTTGGCGTGCTCGAGCCCGCCGAGCCGAACCCCCGCGTTGCGCAGCACGAGCAGATCGTACTTGAGGTTGTGCCCCACTTTGGGTCTGGCATCGTCCTCGATGATCGCCTTGAGCGCCGCGAGGACTTCTTCCACCCCGAGATGCCCTTCGCCCTCGGGCGCGCGCACCGGTACGTACCACCCCGTGCCCGGCTTGGTCGAGAAGCTCAGGCCGCACAGCTCGGCCCGCATCGGGCTGATGCTCGTCGTCTCGGTATCCAGCGCGATGACCGCTGCCGATTCGAGCTCGCACACAAGCTCCGCAAGCTCATCTTGCGTGCGCACGCAGCGGTACGCGCCTTGCACTTCTCGCTCCTCAGCAGGCTCGACCGAGGCAAACAATGAATCGGCCGGCGCGCGCGCGCTGACGGCCTTGGTCACGTTGGTCGGCTCGCCGCCCAGCATCGCCTGCACATCGTCCTGGTACCGGTTGAAGCCAAGCTCTTTCAAGATCGGGAGCAATGCTTCCAGCCGAATCAGCTTGGTCTGGCACGCCTCAAGATCGAACTCGACCGGGGCATCATGGCGAAGGGTCACCAGATCAAGACTTAGCGGAAGCTCATCAAGGAACGCCAGCACGTTCTCACGCCGTTTGCCCTTGATTTTCCAGTCTTTCTTGGGCGCTGCTTCGTCGCGGACCTCGGCTGCGATCGCTTCCAGGCTCCCGAATTCCGCCACCAGCTGCGCCGCCGTCTTCGGTCCAACCCCCGGCACGCCCGGCACGTTGTCCGCGTTGTCGCCCATCAGCGCCAGCATCAACGGCACCTGCTCGGGCGTGAGCCCCGTCTCCTCCATCAGCGTGGCAGCACTCGTCGGAGTGTCCGTGTGCACGTCGTACAGCTCGAACCGCCCGCCTGCGAGCAACTGCTTGAGGTCTTTGTCCTTGCTGATCGCCCGCACCAGCACATCGCTCGCGCGAAGCTGCGTCGCCACCGTCGCGATCACGTCGTCCGCCTCGTAGCCCTCCGAGCCCAGCAGCGGTACGCCGATCGCTTCAAGCAGCGCCATGCACCGCTTGACCTGCACCGGCAAGTCATCCGGCGCCGGCGGGCGGTTGGCCTTGTACGCCGGGTACAGCCCGCTGCGAAACGTCCCGCGATCGCCCGATACATCCAGCGCCACCGCCAGAAGATCAGGCGGCCCGGTCATGCTGGCCTCCTGGCCACGCAGCAGCTTGAGCAGCATGCCCACGAAGCCGTAGGTCAGGTTGGTGGGTTCGCCCGTGACCGGGCTGGTCATCGGCGTGCGCACCGCGTGGTACGCGCGGAAGAACTGCGCGTAGCCATCGATGAGATAGAACGACCGCATCACGCCTCGACAGCCGACGCTTGTGCGTGCAACACCCGCGCCCGCTCAAGGTAAGCCTGCCCCGGCTCGAGCCCCCGCCGGCTCATGACCAGACGCATCGTGTCGACCCAGCGCTCGAACCGGTACACGCTGTCGCCCGTGTCCGTCGCCCACATAAACCCGCCGACGCACCCGCCGATGAACGACGACACCGCGAACATGCTGCCCGCGTGCAGGACCGACCCCGTCGAGATTCGGCTGCCGATTGCGAACTTCACATGGTCGCCGATGATCGCGCCCAGGAACGACTGGCCCGTGGGCTCGGGCACGCCGCCCGGCTGAGCCGTCGCGGATATCTGGCCGTAGGTATTCAGCAGGTTCGAGCCGTTGGTGCCCGCACCGAAGTTCACCCACTCGCCGATAAAGCTGTGCCCGATGAACCCCTCGTGCGCCTTGTTCGCGTAACCCTGGAAGACGCACGACGCGACCTCGCCCGCGATCTTGCAGTGCGGGCCGAGCGATGTCTGGCTCCGCACCACCGTGTTGGGGTGGACCACGCAGTCGCGCCCGACCGAGCACGGCCCGAAGAGCACGCTGCCCGGCATCACCTCCGAACCAGACGAGATCGCCACCGGACCTTCCTCAACGTTTATCACCACGCCGGGATGAATCTCCGCATCAGGGTGCAGGAACACCCGCTCGGCGGATCCGATGACCGTCACGCCCTCGGGCAGCGGGCCGCGCTTGCGATGCCGTGCGATCAGATCAAGATCGAAACGCAGCGCCATGTCCAACGCTGCGATAACTTCCCAAGGCCGGTCCAGAAGCGAGTGCGACTCGGCGATCGTTACATGAATGCCATGTACGCCATCCGCTGGTTTCCCGGCAAGCAGCGCCGCCGCGGACTCGGGGCCGACTCTGGCTGCGATCAGTCGGCCGTCGTCCGAAACAACCGCCGAACCCATCGCAAGGTCGCGAGCTTCCTCGGGCAGCAGCGGGCACCCGCCGTTGATGAGAAGCAGCGACGTCGCGCCAAGGTCCAACCGGTTGATCAGCACATCGTGCCGTTCGCCCGTGAGCGACGCGATCGACTCTGGCACGAACAGCGCGCTGACGTGCAGCCCGAGGTCGGCTTCGTGCCGTTCGAGCGTGGTGAGCGCCCCCGTGCGCACATCAAAGACCGCGCGGAAATCCGTCAGGGGCGAAAGCTCGGCCCTGCCATCATCAAAGACAACCAGTTGCATCGGATTGATTGTAACGTCAGCGCTCGGCCCCGGCCTAGGCTCCGCCCGCCATGCGTACCGCGATCATCTTTGACCTCGACGGCACGCTCGCCGACTCCGAGCCCATCCACGAGCGGGCCCTGAGGGCAGCGGTCGAGACCGAGGGCATGACCCTCACCAGCCAGCAGTTTTTCGAACTCTGCGTGGGCTTTGGCGACCTGCCCGCCCTGGCCAACATCGCCCGAGCCAACAGCCGAGACCTGACCGATGCCCAACTCCTGGGCCTCTCAGCGACCAAGCACCATCGCTTCGCCGAGATTCTCGGGGCCGAGGGCGTGCCGGCCTGCCCAGGAGCCGTCGAACTCGTCAGGGCCTCGGCCCAGCGGGTACCCATCGCCGTCTGTTCGGGCTCCCGCCGACAGACTGTGCTTGCGGTGCTCGAAGCCCTGGGGCTGGCGAGCCTGCCTAGCGCCATCGTCACGCTCGACGATGTCGATCGAGGCAAGCCCCACCCAGAGCCCTACCTGCAAACCGCTCAACGCCTCGGGTGCTCACCCGCGCAGTGCATCGCGATCGAGGACACGCCCAGCGGTGTGGCCTCGGCGGTCGCTGCCGGCATGAGGGTTGTCGCCGTCGAGCACAGCATGGCCGCAGCCGAACTCAGCGGCGCGCACCGTGTCGTCGCAACCATCGCCGATCTGCACGTCGACGATCTGCTGTCTGTCTGATCGTCCGGCCGTACCGAGTTCTGAGTCGTGCGCTCAGTCCGTGTTGGTCGGCGCGTCGCACTTAAAGGCCTTGCGGACTTCTTCGAGCAGCCGATCGATCTGGAAGGGCTTGAACAGCACGCATTGCAGGCCGTCGTCGCTGGCGCGCACAATCGAGTGGTGCGGGTCGTACCCAAAGCCCGTCATCAGCACCACCGGCACATCGGGGATCGCCTTGCGGGCGGCGCTAAAGACCTCGTACCCGTTGCGGTCGGGCATCTTGATGTCCGAGATCACCAGATCAAACGGCTCGCCCCGGCCGCAGCACTCGTGCACAGCCTCGATGGCCTTCGCTCCGTCTTCGCACACCGTGACCTCGCAGCCCAGCGCCGTGAGCACGTCACGGATGATCCGCCGAATCTTCTGCGCATCGTCGGCCACCAGCACCCGCTTGCCCTCGAGCAGCGGGTCGCGCTCGCTCGATGCCATCGCACGCTCAACGCCCAAGAGCGTCTGCGGTCCGTCGGCCACATCGCGTACCCGCTTACGGATGCGTTCCACGTCCGCCTTGATCCGTTCGACGTGCGAGGCCAACTCCGGGTCGCCCGTCTTGATGCCCGTCAGCCAGTCGGTCTCTGAAAGAATGTCCTCAAGGCAGTCGCGAAGCTCGCCCTCAACCCGGCCCGAGAGCATCTTGTTGGTCGCGCACCGCTCCACCACCAACAGGTCCAGCATGTGCAGCGCCATCGCGATATAACGGGCGAAAATCTCCGCGAACTGACGGTCCAGATCGGTGAACGCCGCCGCCTCCCGGCTCTCGATGTTCATCACCCCGATCACCCGGTCCTGGAGCCGAAGCGGCACACTCAGCGACGACTTCGCCCCGGGCAAGCCGGGCAGGTACCGCTCGTCGGCCTCCGCGTCGTCGCACACGTAGCTCTGGCCCGTCGCCGCCACCAGACCCATGATCCCGCTGCCCTCGTTCTCGATCAGCAGTTCCAGATCAGACGCCCCCGGCGGCATGCCCTCGCTGATGACCGGCTCGAGCTTGCCCGTCTCCTCGTTGATCAGCCGAACAATGAAGTGGTCAAAGTGCAGCACGTCGTGCGTGTACTGCGTGATGCGGTTCTGCAGCAGCTTGAGCCGCTCAGCGGGCCTGGCCCGGCGGACTTCGTCCGCCTGCACATCGATCAGCGTCGCGCCCGCGCGGTCGATCGCGGTGATCTTCCGCTCCATGCGCACGCGCTTGGTCACATCCCGCACCACCGCTGCCACGTGCGCACCGCCGGTGGACAGATTCGCGGGCGACACGAACACCTCGAAGTGCTGACGCGTCTCCTCGGGCTCGATGTCAAACTTGCAAGTCGGCGAACTCGCGGGGTCCGCCTTGGCGATGAACTCGTGCGCCTCTCGGCAGACCTCGATCACCCGCGCTCGAACCGTCTCGTCGAACGCGCAGAACCGGTCGTTGGCCCACACCACGCCCGCGTCCGGCCCCACCAGGCACACGCCCTCGCCGATCGCGTTGAGTAGCGCTATCGCGGGCTCCGCGCCCAGATCGCCACGCATGGGCCTGAGTTCATCAGGATCGAGCAGCACCGCTTCGATGCCGCCCTTGCGTAGCTCGTCGGCCTCTTGCACAGAATCGGCGATGACCACGTCGTAACGCTCGGCCAGCTCAGCGCTGAGCTGACCAACGGGGGCGTTGGCCCCTCCGATTATCAGCAGCCTCGGCCGACCGCTCGTCATCGCGTCCTTCCCTCGAACACCCTCGCTGCCCACCGAGTGTAAGCCGCCGGGATCGGGTTCAGAGCAAGCATTCCGCGTCTGGTTATCATCATCGGCCCCCCGACCATCGAATCTGTGCTCTATCCATGCTGCTCGTCCGAGAAATCTCGAAACGATTCGGACCCGTCCACGCGGTCCGTGGTGTCAGTTTTGACCTCCAACCGGGCGAGATTGTCGGCCTGCTCGGGCCGAACGGCGCGGGCAAGACAACTACGATTCGCACCATCGCCGGCTTGGTTGCCCCCGATCGAGGGGCTGTGACCATCAACGGCATCGATGCCATCGCCTCGCCCATGCACGCCAAGGCCCACCTCGGCTACCTGCCCGAGGCGGCTCCGTTCCATCCGGAGATGACCGCTCGGGCCTACTTGATGTACCGCGCAGCTCTTGCCGCCCTTCCATATTCGTCGCAAAAATCCGCCGTCGCACGCTGCCTCGACCAATGCCGAATCACCGATGTCGCGCGCCAACGCCTCGGCACGCTCTCCAAGGGCTATCGCCAGCGGGTGGGCCTCGCCGCAGCTCTCCTCCACGACCCGCCCGTGCTCATCCTTGATGAACCCACCGACGGGCTCGACCCCTCGCAGGTGCAACTCACGCGCGAACTGGTGAAGGGCTCCGCGCACGGCCGGGCCACGCTGCTGTCCAGCCATGTGCTCAGCGAGGTCGAACGCCTGTGCTCGCGCGTCATCGTGATCGCGGGCGGCAGGCTGCTCGCCGACGGCTCGCCCGATGCACTGGTCGCCGACCACGGCGGACCACCGATCGTCAGCATCCAGGCCAAGGCCGACAGCGAGACCCTCCGCCGAAGGCTCGCCTCAGTCGCGGGCCTGGGCCGTGTGCGCGCCACCACGCACGACGACGGCTGGGTCCACGCCCAAGCCGACGCCGACCCGCACAAGGCCGATCTGCCCTCAGCGGTCGCCGAGGCGTTGGCGGGCATGCTGCTGCGCGAACTGTCGTTCCAGAAGCCCTCGCTCGAAGCCGTATTTTCCCGGCTCATCGAGATGGACGCAGCGGGCGCGAACACCGAGGCCAGCCCATGAGAACCTGCTGGGCGATCGCATTGAGAGAATGGGCCTCGTTCTTCCGCACGCCCACCGGCTGGGTGGTGACGGCCCTGCTGTGCGCGCTGGGCGGGTCGATCGTGGCCTTGACGGCCCTCGCGCCCGGAGCCGCAGCATCGCTCCGTGGGTTCTTCGACGCCGCCGAGTGGCTGCTGCTGCCGGTCATACCAGCAGTCTCGATGAAGCTCATGAGTGAGGAGCACCGCACCGGCACGATCGATCTGCTCATCGGCGCGCCCATCGGTGCGCCCAGCATCATCGTGGGCAAGTACCTCGGGGGCCTGCTCACGCTGCTCACCATGCTCGCCCCCACGCTCGTGTTCCCAGCGGTGCTCTGGCCCATCGCCGACCCCGCCCCCGACCTTGGCCCCCTGCTCAGCGGGTACCTCTCGCTCGTGCTGCTGGGTTCGGTGTACCTGGCGTTTGGGCTCGCGGCGTCGGCCGCGTCCTCCAGCCAGACGCTCGCCTTTCTCGCGACGCTGTTCTTCCTGCTCGCGTGGCTGGTGCTGCCGAGCCTGCGCACCGATCGGCTGCCCGACTGGCTCGAGTCCGCCCGCCAGGCGGTCGCGCTTCGGCCGCGTGTGGCGCTGATGGCGCGCGGTGCCGTGCCGATCGCCGACGTCGTCTTCCTGCTTTCGGCCATCGCCTGGGCGCTGACGCTGGCCACCGGCGACATCGTGGCCGGCAACATCACGGCGGATGA
>CAYGSG010000041.1:0-23484 GCA_964352615.1 uncultured Phycisphaeraceae bacterium | reverse complement strand
ACCACCGAACGCGTCCAGCGACGAGCGTTCCGATCCCCCGACCCCGTCCTGATTGGCGATGGCTGTTCCTCCTGAATTCAGACCGATCGGAGCTTTCAGTTCGGCCGGCGCCGCGCCGAATGCCGCAGCGCGACGAGGTTCATGCCGCTCGCTGATGCCAAGCAGAAGGCCAAAGCCTGGCGGAACCATCACCATCAGGCCAGACCGCACAGCGTCCCGGGCACCCACCCCGCCGCCTTGGCCCTTCTAACGCCTTTGTCGGCCCTACTTTGTCGGCATTTTCACGCCCGTGGCGCATGCTCTCCCTTGGAACGCGGGCAGCGACCGGCTCATGCCACGCCCCCGCCAAAGGGAGATCTCCATGCCGATCCGTACCGTCCTTGCGCTGGCTGTCGCTGCCGGCATCGCTGCCCCCGCCCTCGCCCAGTCCTACGAGTTCGAGTCCACCGCCCTCGCTGGGCTCGTGGGCTCGGTCGATTTCTCCGTCGCGACCACCGGCTCGCTCCGCGGCGACTGGGACGCCAGCACCAACCCCGCTGGCACCCGCACCAAGCCCGGCCTGTTCGGCGCGTTCGGCCCGACTGAGAACGTCGCCGTCCCCGTCAACCTCGGCCTGGGGCTCGGCGGCGGGATCAACGCCCCCAGCCAGTTCACCTTCGGCCTTGATGTCAACACCGGCGCGGGCTCGGTGCTCATAGATAGCTTCGCCGCCAACTTCCTCGCGAATGGCCCGCTCAGCCTGCCCGCCTCGGTCAGCCTCGCCTTCGATACCTTCCGCACCGCCAACCCGGACTCCCTCTACCTCGGCGTGCCGCTTGATGTCCCGTTCGGCGACCTCTCGCTCAACGCGCTTACCGCCACACAAGTAGGCCCCGCAGCGCCGGGCCTCATCTCGCCCGCGGGCGGCGGCACCTACGACCTGACCATGGTCATCCCCGTGGTGCTCAACATCCAGCTCGAAGCCATCGGTGGCCAGATGTTCGACCTCGGCCCCATCCCCTTCGCGCTGCCCGTTGATGGCCAGCTTCAAGTCAGCGGCCAGACCGCGAGCCTCGCCGCCAGCGCCTCGCTCAATCTCGACGAGACGTTCGATGCGGGCGTCGCCCTGCCGCAGTTCCCGCTCGGCTTGCCGACCATCCTGCCGCCGGGCGATACCGCGAACCTGCTGTTCGACCTGATGCTCGGCGAGATCGGTGCGAACATCGACGCGACGATCAACCTCGACGCCGTTGGCATCGTCCCCGCGCCGTCCACAGCGTTCGCGCTCATGGCAGGCGGGCTCGCCGCAGCGAGGCGGCGGCGCTAGTCCTGATGCCGCATCAGACGAGTAAATGACGCGACAAACAGCGTCGCGATGACCCAACCCATCACTATATGAAACGGCAGGTAGACGTTTTTGACGAACCAGCCCCAGCCATTCCACCCCTTACCCGACGGCGTCCAGTACTCCTCCTGGTGAAAGCTCACCAGAGGCAGGAACGCATCCGCCGAATAAACGATGCTGTTAAATGCCGGGTAGTCCCCGACCCATCCCAGTTCGGGCAGGGCGGCCAACGCTTGGAGCGCTGCCAGACCCTCGGGCATCTCGTCCATGAATGCTTGTGGATCTTCCGGGCTCGGGGTCATCCCGATCAGGATCGCCTGATCCCAGTTCTTGAGCGCAAGCGGCTGCGCTGGCTGCATCATCGTGCCATTGCCCAAACCAAACGTCCCAGCACCGATCAGAATGAACCCGGCAATCCACACCAGCGCGTACCACCGTGCGTAGCCAAAGCCAAACATCAGCCCGTAGAACTTGGTGCAGGTACGATGCACCCAGTACGCCGATTGCTGCATCCACCACTCAAGTGGATGCCACTTGCGCACTCGCCAGTACACACCCACGCCGACGGCAAGTCCGATCAGTCCAGCCCACCAAGGGCCCGCGATAGCGGGGATGGCGACCACCGCAGCGATCAACAGACTAAGCGTGACTCGCTGTGCCACTTGGCCTACTGGCGCTTCACGAATGCGTACGGCGAGCAACTTGCGGCGTCGCCAACCAAGCGTCTCCATCACCTTCCGGGCGTCCGCTTCATGCCCTTGCTTGCGCATCACATCCGCGAGTTGGCGGTAGGGCTGAGGGTCTGGAGGCAAGTCAAACCCGAATTCTCTCTCGCAAGTTTCGTCGTGATGTCCTAACCACTCAAGTCGCGAGTTTACATTTAGATCAGACTGCGGGTGGATGGAGTCGTAGGACATCCCGGTCAACAGGAGTCGAGATGGCCATTGGCCTTCTTCCTCTTCCCATTGCGATCGATCGCAGATACACGAAGCACGCGCTCGCGTGAGATTCAGAATACCTTCCATGGCCCCAAGACGTCGCAGAAACAATCCCCCGTCAATTACAGCCCCGTCTAAGTCCACCCCCTGGCGCTCGCCAATGAAGTGCCCCTCAGCCAGTGAAAGGTTTGCACCAATTCTTGCAGCATTGAAGCTGACTTCGCCAATCGCACAGAAGCCCGCGTCCAAGAACACGTCACGGTCGAAACAGGCTCCGTTCGCGATCAATACTTCATGATCCGGGTCATTTGTCGCCCTCAACTGGGACCCACTTAATATCAATCGTCCGACTCTCGCACCCGACAAGTCCAGCCCTTGGGCCAGCACACACTCGGCGAGAGCTAGGAGATCAATCGCCTTGCTGTGTTGCAAACAAACTTTCTCCAGAATGATCGCGCCGCCAATAACTACTGCTCTCGATCGCATGTAGGAGGCTGCATCAGAATCGACAAGCAACCACTCAACCACTCGCGCCGTTACTTCAGCGTAAGTGACAGGGGCTCTACTAGGCGAGCAAACTGCGCCTTTGAATTCCGCCCGATTCCGAGAAGCATTGATCTTGCTAGACTCTACATAAGAGCGTTCCAACAACAGCCGAAGCAACTCATGGCGAACCTCATCCACCCGAAAATCGGCCTCCACACCGACCGCCGTGCAGCGGACAACGAACTCGTCCGCTTCGGAGAGATCGCCGAATTCCGCCGTCGCTAGTTCTACGAGCTTGTCGGCCCGCTCCTGCTCACCTGGAGTAAGGTCTCGCTCGATCGTTGGCATGCCTCAGCTTACATCGGGTGACCCTACGCCACCTGCCCCTCGCGCTTGGTGAAAGTCAGCGCCCCGGCCGAGCCGTCGACCACGATCGTGTCGCCCGACTCGAACTCGCCGGTAAGCAGCTTGGTCGCCAGCGGGTTCTCGATCCGTTGCTGAATGGCCCGCTTGAGCGGCCTGGCCCCGTACGCCGGGTCCCAGCCCTCCTCGGCGATGACCGCCTTGGCTTCGTCGGTCAGTTCCAGCGTGATGCCGCGCTCAGCAAGCCGTTCGCGCAGCCGATCAAGCTGGATCTCCACGATGCTCCCGATCTGCTCTCGGCCGAGCTGATGGAAGACGACCGTGTCGTCGATGCGGTTGAGTAGCTCAGGCCGGAAGAACGCGCCACGCGTTTCAACATTGAGCCGGGCGTTGAGTTCACCGCTGGCCATGTCGGGCGTCATGCCCTTGCCCGCGACATCAACACCCGCGCCCGTGCGGATCAAGTCCCGCACCGCTGCCTCGATCTCCCAATCCTCGGCGCCTTGCTCGGCCATCTGCTGAATCTTCTGACTGCCCAGGTTGCTCGTCATCACGATCAGCGCGTTGCGGAAGTCCACCGTTCGGCCCTGGCCATCGGTGAGCCGGCCGTCGTCGAGCACCTGCAACAGGATGTTGAACACATCCGGGTGCGCTTTCTCGACTTCATCGAGCAGGATCACCGCGTATGGCCTGCGGCGCACCGCCTCGGTCAGCGCGCCTCCCTCCTCGTACCCGACGTACCCGGGGGGCGCGCCGATCAGCCGGCTCACCGAGTGCTTCTCCATGTACTCGCTCATGTCGATCCGCACGACCGCGTCGTCGGTATCAAACATGAACTCGGCCAGCGCCTTGCACGTCTCGGTCTTGCCGACACCCGTTGGGCCGAGGAACAAGAAGCTGCCGATCGGTCTATTCGGATCGCCAAGCCCGGCCCGGTTGCGGCGCACCGCATCGCTCACCGCGGTCAGCGCCGCCTGCTGGCCGACCACCCGCTCGGTGAGGCGTTCTTCCATGTGCGTCAGCTTGTCGCGCTCGGTCTCGACGAGCCTCGATACCGGGATGCCCGTCCACCGCGCGACGATCTCGGCGATCTGCTCGGCATCAACTTCCTCGCGCACCATCGCATCGCCGCGCGCTTGGCGCGCATCGAGCGTGGCGCTCGCGGCTTCGAGCTTCTGCTCGAGTTCGCGCAGCTCGCCGTACTGAATGCGGGCCGCGGCTTCGAGGTCACCCCGCCGCTGGGCCTGCTCGAGCTCGGTTTTTTTCGTATCGATCTCCGCCTTGAGCTGCTTGACCGAGTCGAGCTCCGCGCGCTCGGCGTCCCACTTGGCCGACAGCGCCGCGTTCTTCTCGTTCAGCTCCGCCAGCTCGCGTTCTACGCGGTCGAGCTGCTTGGCATCGGGCTCTTTCTCGATCTTGATCGCTTCGCGCTCGATCTCAAGCTGCATGATCTTTCGCCGCAGCACATCCAGCTCGGTGGGCATCGAGTCCGCCTCGATGCGCAGCTTGCTCGCCGCCTCGTCCATCAGGTCAATCGCCTTGTCCGGCAGGAACCGATCAGCGATGTACCGGTGGCTCAGGCTCGCTGCTGCGAGCAGCGCGCTGTCCTGGATGCGCACGCCGTGGTGCGCCTCGTACCGTTCCTTCAAGCCGCGCAGAATCGCGACCGTCTCCTCGACGCCCGGCTGGTCCACCAAGATCGGCTGGAACCGCCGCTCGAACGCCGCGTCCTTCTCTACGTGCTTGCGGTACTCATCGAGCGTGGTCGCGCCGATGCACCGAAGCTCGCCGCGCGCCAGCGCCGGCTTGAGCAGGTTGCCCGCGCCCATCGCGCCCTCGGCAGCGCCCGCACCGATGATCGTGTGCAGCTCGTCGATGAACAGAATCACCGTGCCTTGCGAGGCCTCTACTTCCCTCAGCACCGCCTTGAGCCGTTCCTCGAACTCGCCGCGGTACTTGCTTCCCGCGAGCAGCGCGCCGACATCCAGCGCCATGATCCGCTGGCGGCGCATGCTTGTCGGGCAATCCCCGTTGATGATGCGCAGCGCGAGGCCTTCGGCGATGGCTGTCTTTCCAACGCCCGGCTCACCGATCAGCACCGGGTTGTTCTTTGTGCGACGGCTCAGCACCTGCATGCACCGCCGGATCTCCTCGTCGCGCCCGATCACCGGATCGATCTTGCCGTCTTGGGCTTTGCTCGTCAGGTCGATCGCGTACTTTTTGAGCGCCTCGAACGCGGACTCCCCGCCCGGGTCCTGGATGGATTCCACGCCGCTCGATTTGCGGATCTCCGCGATCGCCTTGAGCAGCTTGGCTCGGTCCACACTCAGCACATCGAGCAGCGTCTTGGCCGCCGACTTCACCTGCGTGAGCGCGACGAGCAGGTGCTCGGTCGAGACGTACGCATCGCCCAGATCGCGCGCTTCCTTGTCCGCCTTGGCCAGCACCTCGATGACCTCGCGGCCCGAGGCCCCCGGCGAGCCCTCGACCTTGGGCAGCCGATCAAGCTCCGCCTTAGCCAGACTCTTCAGCCGGGCGGTATCCGCGCCAAACTTGCTGAGCACCGCCAGCGCCGGGCCGGAGGTGTCTTCGAGCATCGCTTGCAGAATGTGAAGCCCCGAAACCTCGGGGTGGCTCTCCCCCACCGCCCGGGTCTGGGCGTCGGCAAGAACCTGCTGGGCCATGGTGGTCAGTCGATCAGGTCGCATAAAAAACTCCTTCAGAGAGTCTCATTGCAACCCGCGCGCCCAGCCCGACGATCGACAAAATCGCTGAACCGAGCCTGTGAAAGCCGATTGCCCGGTATTCGGATCGACCCGCCCGCCCACTTGACAGCCATACAAATACCGACAGCTGCCGATCTGGCACTTGCTCCGCAGCGGATCGGAGCCCACGGCCGGCGACTTTTTGGCCCGAACCCGGGTTGCAAGGGGGGCTGCCTTCGCCGCGGTGCCCGGCCTTCCCCTCGGCGGGGGCTTGACCATCGACTACGTTCCCGGCTCCCAGGGTTCGCCTAAAGGTTCGGACACAACACGCACCGGCCGCGGGCTCCACCCCGCATCGGCCTCAGACTACCCCACGATTCGCTCGCCCGCCCCGAGAGTTGCCGAATCTCGCTCGCTCCTTCCAACCATTTGACGCCCAACGCGGTTGACCCCCTCTCGCTGGCCCGATACAACAGCCAGTCGCCGCCGAGCCCAAAGCCGGCTCCGCGTGACCCGTCCGCCCGCTCGGCCCTGCCGGGCAGGCCACCAGCGCCCCCACCGGCCATCCGGCCGAACCATCTTTGGAGACTGCCTTTATGCGCCGCGCATCCGCAAGCCTCACCGCTCTTTCGCTGCTCGCTGTGGTCGGCCTTTCGGGCTGCTCAGTGCTCGGCCCGCGTACCTCCCACGACCCTGATGCTGACCGCATCCGCAAGAACCCCACGCCCGAGCTGCACACCCTGCACGAGACCCCGCACGACGTGCAGAACGTCATCGCGATCATGCAGAACGAGAACGCCCGCATGCGCAACCAAGACGCGCAGCGGGTGCTCATGATCGATCGGCCAAGCCGACTCACGCGCGAACCCGTGCCGTGGTAAGCCGCCCGTCGCGCACGACGGCGTAGCCTCGAATGCCATGAACAGGCAATCAGTCCATACAACAGCGAGCCCTATGGCTCGCTGTTTTTGTGCGCTCTTGGTTTTTTTACCGCGGCAGGCAGCCGGGCTCGCCTGTGCGACGACCGGGTCTTACTTCGCGGTGTACTGACCCCGGCTGACCTTCTTGATGCCCTTGCTCTTGATCATCGTCTGGTTGACGATCGTGCGGAAATTCGCCGCCGAAGTCTTGTAGCCGGCCTTCTGAACCGCTTCCGCTGCCTCGGTCACGCCCATTGTTTTGCCTTTGAGCAGTTTGGCCAGCGCATCATCCAGCTTCATCGCGTTCTTCGGGCGCTTGCGCCCGCTCACCTTCTTCGCGCCCTTGCGGGCCGTCTTCTTCTTCGCCGGACCAGCTGCGCGCGCGGCCGGGGCCGAGCCCGCAATGGCGTCGATCTCCGCTTCGAGCGCATCGACTTGAACCATCAGCTTGTCCCGGCGGTCCTCCAGCGTCACCAGCGTGCGCTCGCGGCGCTCCAGCTCGGCGTGCAGCGCGTTGGTATCGATCATCTGAAGCTTGGTGCGACGTGTGCGTTTGGCCATCGGTAGTTTTCTCCTCGGGAGCTTCGTGCCTTGCGGCGTGTTGATTGAATCGATCCACGGACGCAGCAGGGGTTCGCTGCAAGTGCCGGGGATCAGCTTTATTAGTAGACATCGCGCACGCCGATGTCACTTGCGCACCTATGCAAGTTGCAATCACAACCTATCATGTTGCGAACATGATTTTCGGTACCTAGGCAGCCGTCACATAGCTTGGTCCGCCAGGCCCATCCGGTCGAGCACGCTCTCGAAGTGCTCCAGCCCGTAGAACGCAAGCGTCATCGAGCCCTTCTTGCCGGTGCGGTCGGTCTTGATCGCGACCTTGGTGCCAAGCCTGTCGCCCAGGCGTTTTTCCAAGTCCGCGATCGCCGGCGATACCGACCTGCTTGTGCTCGTGGGCTGAGGGGCGCCGTTCTTAATGCGCCGTTCGAGTTCCCGCACCGACCACTGCTGGCGGATGGTTTCATTCGCCAATGACCCCCGACGCGCTGGCTCGAGTTCTGCCAGCAGCGCCCGGCCGTGGCCCATGCTCAGCCGCCCCACCGCGAGCTCTTCCAAGATGGCTTCGTCCAGGTCGAGCAATCTAAGTAGATTGGTCACGCTCGATCGGTCGAGGCCCACCCGCTCGGACACCTGCGCGTGTGTCAGCCCGAATCGGCTGCACAGCTCGCGCAGCGCCGTCGCCCGCTCCACCACGTTCAGGTCTTCACGCTGAAGGTTCTCGATCAGGGCGACCTCGGCGGAGGCTTTGTCGTCCATCTCCCGCACGATGGCTGGAATGGCGCTCATGCCCGCGAGTTTGGCCGCCCGCCACCTGCGTTCGCCGGCGACCAGCTCCCATCGAGGCTCAGCAGGGCTTGACCCTTCTATATACCGAACAACTACTGGTTGAATGAGGCCGTGGGTTTGAATAGAGTCCGATAACGTTTTGAGCGCGTCTGCATCGAAGTGCCGCCTGGGCTGAGCCGGGTTAGGCCTGATCGAGTCCACCGGCAGCATGCGACCGCCCGGACCTTCCCGCGATTGGGTCGCATCCATCGTGGTAGTTGTTTCACCTGCGAGAGCGACAGCCCGGGATGTTCCACGTGGAACATCTTTCGATGGCTCAACCGGATCGGTGTTGATTGGCTCAGCAATTCGTGGATCGGGCTCCACCACGACAGGAGCCTTCATGAGCGCCCCGAGCCCCTTGCCCAGCCGTTTCGGCTTCGTTGCCATCGTTCGTCCTCCGTGACCACAGCGTGTGGGTCGGTCATGGTACCATCTTGGCCCATGCACGACGACCCCAACCCCCTAGCTTCCCGCACGGCCGCCCCGCTGCTGCCCGGCGTGAAACGCATCGAGACCATCGCACGCGGCGCGATTCTCTCCAGCGGCCACGTCTTGCTCTGCCGAGACCGCAAGCACGGGTACAGCTACCTCCCAGGCGGGCACGTCGAACCGGGCGAGGCAGCCGCTGCAGCAGTCGAGCGAGAACTACTGGAAGAAGCGGGGGTGGCGGTCAAAGCCAAGGCGCTTGCGTTTATCGCCGAGAGCCGGTTCGTTCAGCGGGGCAAGCCCAAGCATGAACTCACGCTGGTGTTCCACGTGGAACACTCGCTCTCTGCGGATGAGCCGGTCCTGTCAATCGAGCCGCACATCGAGTTCTGGTGGGCCGAGTTGGCGTCGTTGGTCGAGTGCGACCTTCGGCCTGACTCGGCGAAAGCGTGGCTGATGACACTCGGCTCCAATGGGCACGCAGCAAACGTGGCATGGGTGTCCGAGTGCCTGAAACAATAACGTCCTATAACTGTATTGGCCCTTCTACGCTACCGCATCCGAATCTTGGTTCGCTACCATCCGTCCATGCGAGACGCGGAAGCTGCACGCCGACTGGACACGCTTCGATCCTTGCGGCCGACGTATCGGCCCGGCCAAGCCGTCGGCGGCGGTGGGGGGGTGCTCGAAGCGGTGGTCGCATCGCTCAAGCAGCAGGACACGAAACTGGCCCGGGCAGAGCGAGCGGTTCGCCAGGCGCTTCCCGCAGAACTCGCAGCTCGCTGCACGGTGGCCTCGCTCAAAGGCCAGACGCTCACGCTTGGTGTGCCGAACGCGGCTATCCGCTACCGCGTGGATCGCTGGCTTCGTTCCGGCGGCGAGGCGATAATCGCTGAGAACTCGAAAAACAAGATCCGGCATGTTCGCATTATGATTGGCTCTGGCCCAACCACGCCCCTGGGAACCACCTAAGTCTGTGCCCAGCCTGCCCGGCGAATCGCATTTCTGTGTGGTTTCTTGATGTACCCACTCAATTCTTAAGCGGGTGTGTTCGATAACACCTTTGCCGGCGGGCATCTCGCTCGCGGGCCTACAAGCAGCGCATACAACCTGACGGTTTGATGCAATTTCATGCAAGCCGCGGGTTCAGGACTTTGCCCCCCCAGGTAGCCGCCGTTCTCATGTGAGAGCGGCGTGCTGCCTTTTGGACGCAGACAGCGCAACGACACAGCCTGCAAGGCTGTGCCACCAAAGAGGCTGTACTTCCAAGCAAGCTGGCCCCAACCAACTGGGCTTATTTGACGCCCGCGAGCTTGCGGACCGTGAAGTCGAAGTTGCGGACCATGCTTGTGAGCAGGCCGTACACCAGCGCCGCGTAGATGCCCGCTGCGACGATGGCACCAACCAGCAGTCCGATGCGCGCGCCGGTGATACCCGTCGAACCAAAGACTGCATCGACCATGCCGACCTCCGGCTGGACCAGCGCGAACGCTGCGGTCGCCGGGCTCATCGCGGTAAGCACGGGACCGAGGGCATCGGTGCTGGTGCCGGCCTGGTAGCCGCACAGCCCGATGATGCCCGCGACCACACCGACTACACCCACCGTGCCGACCACCGACGCGATGGTGCCCTTGCTCTTAAGGCTCCAGTGCAGTCCGACCATCACCGCAAAGGCCATGAACGGCACGGTCACCACCGGCAGCACGAGCGCCGCCTCGGGCAGCACAACGGGCACGGTGATCTGGTTGCCCGCCGCGATCTGCGTGCCGCCGCTGCGCCCAAAGCCATCGAAGAGCGCGTAGAGACCCGCGATGCCGATCGTTCCAACGGGTATCGCGATCATCGGCAGCAGGTACGCAATAAGCCCGCGCAGCTTGCCGACGAGGTAATCGCGAGGTGTGAGCACGGTCGTTAGAAGCAAATCAAGCGTGCCGTCTTCGCGCTCCCGGCTGACCGCTGTGGCCGACATGTTGATCGCGACAAGCGTGGTCACCGCGAGTTCGCCCAGCACGGTGTAGAGCAGCGCGAGACGAAAGCCTGTCGCGCCCAGCGAGCCCATGTGGTACGCGATGACGAGCGTGATGCCAAAGCCCGCGCCCGCGAGGATGAACGCCCACCGCGCGAGGATCTTGCCCAGCGTGCTGTTGCGGGCCGCAGCCTCGCGCCACGCGATCGGGTTGCCCCACACGCTCCGCGGCGGGCGATGCTCAGCGCCGCTCGCGCCCAGCCCGAACATGCGGCGGTACCACGGCACCTTGCCGGGCACCGCGCCCCCGCGGCCGCTGACGATGCTCTGCAACCCGCCTGCGCGCACGGTCAGCGCGCTGCTTAGCGCGATGACGGCGCTGAGGATCAGCGAGCCGTAGACCCACGCGCTCACCGGATGCACGAGCATCCAGTGGCCGATCTCGGCACGCGGATAGTTCGCGGGGTTCAGCAGCGCGCGCAAAGCCAGAAACGGATTGAGCGCGGTCAGGTACGTCACGCCCTCGCCTGCTTCACCCGCGCCGCCGCCTGTTGAACGCAGGAAGCCATCGATGCCGGCCGTCACCGCGAGGTACGACACGACCGTTACATAAAACGCGAACACCGCGCGCCGCCCGACCATTCGGCTCACGCTCAACGCAATGGCGATCGTCCCAACCAGCACCGCTGCCGCGCCGGACACGCCGTAGCTCGCAAAGATCGTGCTCCCGGGCACACCGCCGTAGTACTGCACCATCGCGAACAGCGGCAGGCTCGCGAACAGCAGCGCGAGCACAAAGAACAGCCGGCCGATCAGGTTGCCCAGCACGATCTCCGACGGGCTCATCGGCGTGGTGAGCATCACCTCCCACGTGCGCGGGCTTGCTTCTTGAGCGATCGCTCCCGCCATGAACACGGGCGCGAGCACGCAGATCAGCAGCACCTGCAAATACGCCACCATCGTGAAGCTGGCTGAACCCGCCTGGGCCAGCTCGCGGTACGACAGCTCGCCCGATCCGCCCCGCGTGAGCATCAGCCACAGCAGCACCACGATCAGCACGCCCAGGTAGATCGACCGGATGTACAGGTGGCGCGTTCGGCGTGAGCCGTTCTGCACGAGGCGGACCGCGATCGGGTTGGAGGGTCCGAGCCTCAGCAGCCACCGGACAATGACGGGCATAGCACAGGATACGGCCGGGCGAGCCGCAGGGTGCGGCCTCTAGGCGTTCGACCTGCGACGACGGACCAGCGCCAGGCCCGCCATCCCCAAGACCGCGCTCGACGCTGGCGATGGCACCACGCCGAACGAGAACCACGTCACGGTGTCCGGCGCGTGCGTGCCGTTGAACTGCCGGCCCGCGATCGCAAACGTGTACGCCCCGCCCTCAGAGCCCTGCAGCGTGTTCAGGTCAACCCCAAACCCGTCGCTGAACACCGCGTTGTACCCCGTCAGCGCGATGTAGTACCGGCCCTCGCCAAGCCCTTGCGGCAGCTCGATCTGCGACGTGCCCTGGTTCCCGCCGAGCGAGTCGTCGACGTTTGCAAGCAGCGTGCCCTCGGCGTCGAAGATCGCAAGCTCGGTATCGAACTGCGAAGAGAACGTGTTGAACTCGATACCCTCGCCCGATTCAAACAGATCGCCCACGAACAGCGAAGCCGGTGGCGGTGGGGGAGTGAACGTATCGAGCGTCAGCGAGATGTTGGTCCAGTGCGCCTGCGTGCCCGGAAAGCTCTGGCGGGCGATGAACCACAGATCCCCGCCCTGGTAGTCATTGGCCAGTCGGCCCGACCAATGCAGGGTGGCAGGGTCGCCGTTGGTCGCGCCGTTGTCGGGCCGGCCCGCGTTGGGCGCATCAATGAACTTGTAGATGACCAGATTCGGGTCCATCGGGTCGGGCGAGCTAGCCAGCGCGAACTGCGCCTCACGGCTCCAGGGGTCGCCGATGACCGCCTGCCAGTCGAGGCTCAGGGCGTACGCGTCGTACGCCATATCCGCCGGCCCGAGGTTTACCGTCTTGATCGTTTCCCGCACGCTCAGCACATTGAACGGGTCGTAGCTGAACTGCCCCCAAGCCAGCCCTGCGGGCAAGCCCGTCGCCGCAACCCCACAAACAACCAGCAGTCCCTTACGCACCATGAGCAATGCCCCCTTCAACGCTCAGCATGCGCCACGCATGGCCGCTTTGCGAGCAGAACGGGAGGCGAGCCGCCAAAAAGAACAGGCCCCCGCCTGAGCAGGGGCCTGTCGAAGGGTCATGTTCTCTGCTGGCCGAACGTGTCAGCCCTCAGAGGTGTGTCGCTCGCAGCGATTAGCGGCGACGACGGGCGGCAGCCAGGCCACCGAGCGCCAGCAGGCTGGCGGAAGCGGGGGTGGGCACAAACATAGCGCCGCCCAGCGTGATGCGGTAGGTCCAGGCGTCATCGAAGTCGCCGAGGTTACCCCACGAATCGAGCGCGCCGTCCGAATCGGGGTTGACGCCGTGAAGGTCGCCAAACGGGGAGAATGTAGCGAGCTCAAAGCCGCCAACATCGAGCGCGGCGTTGTCGAAGTAGGTGATCGCGACGATGTACTGACCGCCGGCGACAACGCTGCCGGGGCTGTTGGTCAGGCCGCCAGCGAACGTGGACGGATCGCTGATGAACGATTCGAGGCTGCCCTCCGGGCCGTCGTCGTTCGCCATGACGAGCGTGCCGTCTGTGTTGAAGAGGAAGAGGCGGGAATCGTCCTCGGAGCCACCGTCATCGATGAACGAGCCGCCGTCGCCGGGCTGCGTCGAAGCGAAGAACAGGGCAGGATCGGTCACCTTGATGAGGTACGCGTCGACGTGGTCACCGTCGGTAAACCAATCCATCGAGCCATCGATGGAGGTGAGCATGCCGGCACCTGCGGGCGTCTGGAAACCACTGAGGATGTCCCCGGCATCGCCCATTTCAACCCACTGAGCTGAAGCGGCTGTTGCGAAACCGGCGGCCATAAGCATTGCAATCTTGTTCATATCTCTCACTCCAAATAGTGCGAACGGTCTATCCGAACGCGGTTTATCAGGGAGCCCACGAAGCCCTCATGGACTACGCCTTGCACCCGTGAACTGAATTTTGGAGGGACCCAACCCGCTAAGGGCAAAGGCCACTCTCCTCCTAAATCCTGCTTGCGCAGGACACTACCGAAATGATGCTACCAGCGCCCCAAGGCGGGTTCAATAGGTTTTTTCAAAATTTCCTCGACACACCGATAAGTGTTGATCGATTTTTACCTCGCATACACCAAAAACAAGCCCGCGGCAGGCTGGTTGGTCCTGTCAGGCGTTCATCCGCCAAGGCACGCGAAGTGTCACTTTCCCGCAAATGGCGCTGCACAGAGAACTTGTGCCCGCTGACCATGCGCGATAGCCGACGGTCGTACCACAGCAATCCGAGATTTCATGAAGATCGGCTCCATCCATGAAAAAGGACGGCCCGATAACGGGGCCGCCCTCGGTAGAAGCTTTGCGATGAGCCCGGCTCAGGTGGACTGGGCCTCTGGCGCAGGCTCGCCCGTGTTCTCGGATGCCTTGGCAGGCGGCTCCTCGCGAGAGGCCTCGAAGTCGAGCTTGTCCTCGCCCTCGCGGTGGGTGGCGGTCAGCACGTTCTTCCCGTGCAGCTCGCCGCTGAGGAGCATCTCGCTGACCGGGTCCTCGATGTGGCTGCCGATGGCTCTGCGGAGAGGCCGGGCGCCGTAATCGGGGTTGTAGCCCTTATCAATAAGGAACGTCTTGGCGGCTTCATCCAGCCGCAGCTCGAGGCCGCGCTCGGCGATGCGCTTAGCGATCTTGGCGACCTCGTACTCCACGATCTCGACCAGGTCGTCGCGGTTGAGCGGCTTGAAGACGATGATGTCGTCGAGGCGGTTGATGAACTCGGGGCGGAAGAACCGCTCGATCTCCTTCATCAGCACGCCCTTGATGTTCTCGTAGTCGATCTCGCTCGAGCGCTTCTGGAAGCCGAACCCGCCGCCGCCCTTGATGAGGTCCGCGCCGATGTTGCTCGTCATGATGAGCACGGTGTTGCGGAAGTCGACGTGTCGGCCGAACGAGTCGGTCAGCCGGCCCTCTTCCATGATCTGGAGCAGCATGTTGAAGACGTCCGGGTGGGCCTTCTCGATCTCGTCGAGCAGCACCACGCTGTAGGGACGCCTGCGGATCTTCTCGGTGAGCTGCCCGCCCTCCTCGTACCCGACGTAGCCGGGAGGAGCGCCGACGAGCCGGCTCACGTTGTGCTTCTCCATGTACTCGCTCATGTCGAGATGGATCAGGCTGTCGGCGTCGCCGAACATGAACTCGGCCAGCGCCTTGGTCAGCAGGGTCTTGCCGACACCCGACGGCCCGACGAAGATGAAGCTGCCCATCGGACGCTTGGGGTCCTTGAGCCCGGCGCGAGCCCGGCGGATGGCCCGGCTGATGGCCTTGATGGCCTCGTCCTGGCTGATGACCTTCTTGTGCAGCTCCTTCTCGAGATCGAGAAGCCTGCTGGCTTCCTCCTGCTCGAGCTTCTGGAGCGGCACGCCGGTCATCTTTGACACGACCTCGGCGATCACGTCTTCATCAACCACGCCGCCGACTTCCATGCTCTTCTCGCGCCATTCCTTCTGAATCTCTTCCTTCTTGGCGCGAAGCTGCTCCGACTGATCGCGAAGCTCCGCGGCCCGCTCGTAGTCAGCGCCCTTGACCGCTTCGTCCTTCGCGATTGCCAGGCGCTCGATGTCGCCCTCGATCTCTGCAAGGTTTGGCGGCTTGCTCATGCTCTTGAGTCGGACCCGTGCGCCCGCCTCGTCGATCACGTCGATCGCCTTATCAGGCTGCACGCGGCCCGTGATGTACCGGCCGCTCAGCTCGACCGCTGCGCGCACCGCGTCATCGGTAATGCGCACCCGGTGGTGGCTCTCGTAGCGATCGCGCAGACCCTTGAGAATCTCGACCGCCTGCTCGTCGTTGGGCGGGTCGACGGTGATGGACTGGAATCGGCGTGCGAGCGCTGCGTCCTTCTCGATGTACTTGCGATACTCGTCAAAGGTCGTCGCACCGATGCACTGAATCTCGCCGCGCGCCAGCGCTGGCTTGAGCACGTTGGACGCATCGATCGCGCCTTCCGCGCCGCCGGCACCGACCAGCGTGTGCAGCTCGTCGATGAACAGAATCACGTTCTTGGCCTTACGAACCTCGTTCATCACCGCCTTGATGCGTTCCTCGAACTGGCCGCGGTACTTCGTGCCCGCGACCATCATCGCAAGGTCCAGCACCACAAGCCGCTTCTCGTGCAGGATGTCCGGCACCTCGTGGGCGATGATCTTCTGCGCCAGGCCCTCGACGATCGCGGTCTTGCCCACGCCCGCCTCGCCCAGCAGCACCGGGTTGTTCTTCGTGCGTCGGCACAGCACCTGCACCACGCGCTCGATCTCATCCGAGCGCCCAATGACCGGGTCCAGCTCGTTCTCCTTGGCAAGCTCGGTCAGGTCGCGGCCAAAGCTGTCCAGCGCGGGCGTTCGGCTTCGGCCCTTGCGCGAGCCGCTCTCGGAGCCGCTGCTGCTCGAGCCGGCCATCGCGGATTCCGCGTCTTCGCTGTCGCCGCCAGCGCCGAGCAGGTTGAGCACCTCCTCGCGGACCTCTTCGAGCTTGAGCTCGAGGTTCATCAGCACCTGTGCCGCCACGCCGTCGTGCTCACGCAACAGGCCCAGCAGCAGGTGCTCCGTGCCCACGTAGTTGTGGTTCAGGTTCCGCGCTTCTTCGATCGCGTACTCGATGACCTTCTTGGCGCGTGGCGTCTGAGGCAGCTTGCCCATCGTCACCATCTCGGGGCCAGCCTTGACGAGCTTCTCGACCTCGAGCCTGACCTTGCGCAGATCGACATCGAGGTTCTTGAGCACGTTGGCACCGACGCCGGAGCCTTCCTTCACGAGCCCGAGCAGGATGTGCTCGGTCCCGATGTATTCGTGGTTGAACCGCTGGGCCTCCTGGTTGGCAAGAGCCATCACCTTGCGGGCACGATCGGTGAAGCGTTCAAACATGGGTTACCTTTCTCACACAGCCTTCCAGCTGGTTCTTCGCCTCGGAACGACCTTTAGCCTCGTTCTCGGACGATTTTTCTCCGTCACGGACCGTACTCTCGCCGCCCCTGCTCTGTTCACAGCAGAACCCAGCGCATTCCATATCGGCTGCGAAGGGGGTACCAATCCCATGAACGCCAGCAGAACCTTGCAGGCCACCTGATTGGGGATTCCCCAGCCCAACTTGGCGGAGTATATCCTATCAAAAACCTATTATACTGCCAAGGCGGCAGAATCCCCGACCCACCCAGCCTGCAAGGCTGGGCCAGCAGAGAGACGATCCTTCAAGCATCAAGGCCGTGCCGTCACGAGCGACGGGTCCGCCACGATCCCGATCGGCACCGCGAACTGGTCCACCGAGCCCGTCGTCTCGTCGGTGATCGTCACCTGAAGCTCGTACGACCCCACGGTCAGCGCCGACGGCAGGTCGATCTTGGTGACTAAATAGAAGTCCCGCCTGCGGTTGCGCGAGGTATCGACCACCCGCTCGGTCGGCCCCCGCCACGCCAGCCGACCGTCGGCCTTGTGGTACAACCGAAGCTCCTGGCTCAGGTCCACCGCCCACCGATCGCCCGGTGTGGCCGCCCGGTCGCTGCTGGTCAGCGCCCGATGGCTGAACCGCTCGACCTCCACATACACCAAGGCCGCGTTGGCGCCCCGCGCCAAAAACTCGTTGCCACGAAACGGCACAAAGCTCCCGAACTTGTCCACCCTTGAGCACAACTCGACCCGCCCGATGCGCACACCCAGCGCCTGTTGAAGCTTCTCGGCTGCCCCTTGCAGCGCCCCGGCCATCGACTCGGGCGGCGCGCCCGCGACCTCTCGCAGCGAGGACCGCAGGGCTTCGAGGGTTTGCCGCTCACTCGGCGCGAGCGCATCGAGCGTCTGCTGGTCGATCGCAGCATCGCCCTTGGGACCGCCGGGCCTGAGCAGGTCGGCCGCGATCAGCGCCAGCGCATCACGCATCGGGCTGTTGGAGGTGGCGACCCGCGAGGCCACAAGCTGTTCGATCTGGTCGGCCAGCGCCTCGACGCGGGCATCCGAGCCGCCGCCCTCGTCCATCAGGTCGCCCAAACCGATGCCCATGCCGGTGCCCATATCGCTGGCTGGCTGATCTGTGGGCGGTGGCGGCTCAGCCTGCGCGGTGACGGCAGTCGGCTCAACGTTCGTTTTGGGTGTAAGGGTCGCGCCCGTCGGCGTCACGGCACCATCCGTGTTCATCGCCGCCCCAGCCATCATCGCATCGAGGTCGCGTACCTGCTGGGCGACCTGGTCCGATCTGCTCTCGTTGCCGTCCGCTTCGCCGCCGTCGGGCAGCACGGGGCCGCCGCTATCGGCACCCTCGGCGGCGAGCGTGTCGAGCCCCACGTTCACCGGCTCGCCCGCGGCCTGCCCGCCGCCATCCGAAGCGCAGCCAGCCACCATGGCCAAAGCCACCAGCCCAGCGCAGGCACCCGCGATGCGGAGCATCCGAAGTCTCATCGTGTTCGTGCGCACAGCGTGCCTCCTGCGTGCGGGCCGCCGCGTTCTCCGAACACGGCGTGGAGCTTCAATGAGTGCGGTCGTGGGGGGCTCCAGATTCCCGCTGCCACAGAGGGTATCGGACGCTTACCCGCTCTGACTCCTAAAGCCTGACTTCTAAAGCTGGCCTTCTCTGAGCTGGCCGAGGCTTGCAAACCCCAGCGCCACCCGCTCGATGCGGTCGGCTGGCTTGCCGAGGCCGCTCTTGATCGCGCGGTCGTTGCGCACGCACTCGCGATAGAACTCCAGCGTTCGCCCCGGCTTGAGCCTCGCAGCCAGCCTCGCCACGCCCTGAGCCTTCTCAGAGGGCCACATTTTGATGCGACCGCCAATGGCCCCCGGACTCATGCCGCCCGCCACGAGGCTGGTGGCCTGGTGGATGCTGCCCGCGAGATCGACCATCGCCCAACTGATCGGCACGACCAGGTCCTTGGGGTTGTCCTCCAGCAGCCGGCGCAGGTGCCGCACGATTCGGCTCGCATCCCCGCTGAGCAACGGCCCCTGAATCTCCCACGGATTATCGAGCCCCTTGGACCCGCTCTGGCTAAGCACGTCTTCGAGCGTGATCGCCCGCGCCTTGCCGCCGCCAGCCGTGGCCATCACTGCAAGCTTGGCCAGTTCGGTATCGATGCGCCCGAGATCGCCGTCCATGCGGTCGAACAGCTCGCCCGCAGCGCTCGGTTCAATGCTGGCCTTGTGCGCGCTCTTGGTACGGGCCGCCATCCATTTGATGCCCTCGGCTCGTGGCATCGGCTTGCACGCCACCACCACGCCGACCTTGGCGATGAGCGCATCGAGCTTGCCACGGTTCCACTTGTCGCTCCGCAGGATCAGCGTCGCCGCATCGCACGGGGCGGCGGCGTACCGCTCCATCAGCGGGCGGTTCTGCTCCTTGACGAGCTGGTCGGCCTGGTCGACGAGCACGATCTTGTGCTGCTGCATCAGCCCGAAGCTTCGGCACTCATCGAGCACGTCCGCCGCCGAGTGGGACTGGCCGTCAAAGCGGATGACATCGACCTCGCCACCCGAACCCTCGCGCTCGGTCAGCAGCGTGCGCACCGCCGCGGCGTACTCGCTGCGGAGAAACGCGTCCGGCCCCTGCAGCACGATGATGCGTTCATCGCCGGTGGGCTGCCAGAGAGATGTGGAGGGTTTCTTGGCCACAGGCAGAGGATAGCGGGGCGGATCTCTTACGAGCCTCGACCGGGGTGGCGTGAGTGAGTGGTCTTCTGCTTTACTAGCCCCGAGTGTGAACGAGGGGCCGATCAAGAGTTTTCACCACAGAGGCACAGAGGGCACAGAGAAGTGGGAGCGATGGGGAAGAAGAAGCCAGAGGCGAAGGGGGCAAGGGCAATGGATTTGATTGAGTGGCATGCCCACGTCCGTTCCGATGGGCGCGGGCAAGTTCGCCGATCTCTCTCCTTGTGTTCTCGTGGTGGCCCAGCCCCCATCCCTTGCAGGCGGTGCTCTTTCCTGGTGGCCCAGCCTTGCAGGCTGTGTCCTCTTCCAGTGGGCCGGGCATCTTGCCCGGCTTGAAGCACCACTCCGCTCGCATTGATCGCCCGGAACGCTCCATCGCTTGATGCCGATGCAACATTCCCTCGTGGAAACATGAGAATGCCACGTGTCAACACCCCAAAGACCCGTGTCAGCGCCGCGCTGACACGAGGCAGAGCGGTTCTGACACGGGTCAATGCCGTTCTGCCACGAGGCCATGCAGCATGACCATGCGTTCATGGAGCAGTACCGCAGCGCCACGTTCCATCGCATGGCGAAGGTGGAGCATCACCGGGCGGTTATGCAGCAGATTCGTGCGTTGCAAGAGCCGTACCGAGCGGTTACAGGCCTTCAGGCGACCAGATCGCGGCATCAAAGCGAGTAAAAAGCCCCTTGATCCGAGCCCGCCGGTTCGGGTAGGCTGGGCGACCAACCCCCAAAGGAGCCAGAGATGAAGAGAAAGTACGCGATAATTGCCGCCTGCCTCGCCACCGCCGTCCCCTTTGCTAGCGGGCAGCTCACCGAGGACCTCAAGCTCACTGCGCCGAATCCAGCGGCGGGCGACGAGTTCGGGTTCACGACCGATCTCTCAGGTACGACCGCCATCATCGGGGCAAGGTTTGATGATGACGCTGGATCTGACTCCGGGTCCGCCTATGTCTTCGACACAGCCACCGGGCAGCAGCTCTTCAAGCTGACCGCCTCCGACGGTGCCTCGACAGACCAGTTTGGCTTCTCTGTCGCGCTCTCCGGCACGACCGCGGTGGTCGGGGCAGTGCTCGACGACAGCCCGGGATTCAACTCCGGCTCCGCGTACATCTTCGACACCTCGACCGGTCAAGAACTATTCAAGCTCAGCGCGTCCGATGCCCAAGCGATGGACGAGTTCGGTCGCTCTGTCGCTATTTCCGGTAACACAGCCATTGTTGGGGCACTTAGAGGTGATGCCAGCAGCATTGATTCCGGCTCTGCTTACGTATTCGACACAACGACCGGCCAGCAGCTCTTCAAGCTCACCGCGTCCGATGCCGAAACCGATGACGGGTTCGGCCGTTCTGTGGCTATCTCAGGCAGCACCGCGATCGTCGGGGCCTCCGACAACGATGACGGGGGTGACGATTCCGGCTCGGCGTACGTCTATGACACGATGACCGGGCACCAATTGTTCAAGCTTACCGCGTCCGATGCTGCTTCCGAGGATAGATTCGGCTGGTGGGTAGGGATTTCCGGCAACACCGCCATCGTCGGTGCACCCGACGATGACACCGCGGGCTCAGACTCCGGCTCGGCGTATATCTTCGATCTGACCACGGGCCAGCAGCTCTTTAAGCTCATGGCGTCCGATGCCTCAGCGGGTGATAGCTTCGGCCGCTATGTGGCCATCTTCGGTAACACCGCCATCGTAGGGGCAAGGTTTGCCGATGACGCGGGAGTTGACTCCGGCTCTGCTTATGTCTTCGACACAACGACCGGCCAGCAACTTTTCAAGCTTGCCGCTTCCGATGCCACGGACGATGACCGGTTCGGTGTCTCCGTAGCGATTTCTGGCACCAGTATCATTGTCGGGGCTTTCGGCAACGACGACGGGGGCATCGACTCGGGCTCCGCGTATGTATTCTCTCTAAACCCTCGCGTAGCCCAACAGCCTCAGCCCGCGATCGTCTCCGACGGTGAGACCGCCGCATTCAACGTAGGTCTTGATGACGAGACGGGTGTCAGCTACCAGTGGCGGCGCGACGCCGTGGACCTCACCGACAACGCCAGCATCAGCGGTTCGCACACGGCGAGCCTTGAGATCATTACTTCGCCGAGCGATGTAGGCGTTTACGATTGCGTGCTCACGAACACTTCGGGCTCGACGACTACAGCGGCGGCTGTGCTCGCAGTCCGGCCCAACCCAAACCCATGCATCGGGGATATCGCGGATGACTTCGGCACGCTCCTGATGCAAGGCGACGGCCAAGTCAGCTTCGGCGATTTCCTCGCGCTGCTCGGCTTGATTGGGCCGTGCCCGTAAGAGGGCAATGGGGGGGAAGCGAAGACCCTCACCCCATGCACCGGCTATGCCGGCCCTCTCCCACGTGGCGCGGGAGAGGGAGGAAGAATGCCAACCACTGCTGGGCAAGCCAGCAGTGCCACCCGGATGCCTGACTGATATCGTGATGGTGTGCTCGTGCTCACGCTCATCCAGGGGCCCAACAAGGGCCGCACGTTTCGGCTGCCCGCCAACGAGCCGCAGTTGATCGGGCGATCGAGCGAGGCCCTGCCCATCAACGACGACACGGTGAGCCGGCGCCACGCCGAGCTGACGCCCGACGGCGGCGAGTGGTACATCCGCGATCTCTCCAGCCAGAATGGCACGTACCTCAACGGCACGCGGATCACCGGCCGGCGCAGGCTGCACCCGGGCGACCAGATCCGCGTGGGCGGCTCGGTGTTCAGCTACGGCGATGAAGAAGCCACGGCCGACGAATCCATCGTCCGGTTGCTCGGCGAGGAGTTTGTCGATTTCGATATCGAACGGGCGCTGCCCTCGAACGACGACTCGATGGTGCTCAGTGAGCCCGAGCCGACGGCCGCCGCGGTCGATCACCTGCGCGTGATCTACCAACTCACCACGCTCACCACGCAACTCCTCGACCGCGAGCAACTGCTGAAAGAAGTGCTGCTCTTGGTGCGCGAGGAGTTCAAGCCCGAGCGCGGCGTGATCGTGCTGCTCAACGCCGACGGGTCGATGGGCCAAACGTTCGTGATGCCCGGCTCCAAGCCCGCGACCACCAAAGACGGCGAGAAGAGCGCGAGCATCGGCGTCTCGCGGACCATCGTGCAGCACGTCGTCAACCGGTCCGAGGGCGTGCTGACCACCAACGCGATGAGCGATCGGCGCTTCGCCAAGGGCGACAGCGTGCAGGGCTACGGCATTCGCAGCGCGATCTGCTCACCCATCCGGTTCCGCGACCGCGTGTTCGGCGCGGTCTCGGTGGATTCATCCCTCGCCAACTACACGTTCACCGATCAGCAGCTCAGCCTGATGAACGCGATCGGCCAGCACACGGGCTTGGCGCTGGCCAACGCCGACAGCTACGGTGAACGCCTGCAAACCGAGCGGCTTGCAACGATCGGCCAGACCGTCGCGTCGCTGAGCCACTCGATCAAAAACATCTTGCAGGGCCTGCGAGGCGGGGCGGACGTCGTCGAGATGGGCCTGCGCAAGCAGGACCTCGAAGTCTCCGCAAACGGCTGGCCGATTCTCAAACGCAACCTCGACCGCATCATGGGCCTCACGCTCAACATGCTCGCGTTCAGCCGGGAGCGTTCGATCGAACTGGAGCTGCAACCGGTGCACGCGGTGATCGATGACTGCGTGGCGCTGCTGGAAGGGCTGGCGACGAGCAAGCAGGTCGCGCTGATCGTGGACCACGACAACGAGATGCCGCCGATCCCGATCGACGCAAGCCTGCTGCACCAGGCGATGATGAACCTTGTGGGCAACGCCATCGAGGCCGCCGAGGTGAACCACGGCGCGGTGACAATCCGCACCATGTTCCGCGTGACCGACCCGCTGCTCGGCGAGGGCGCGACGTACGCGGACATCCAGGTGATCGATAACGGCCCGGGCATCCCGCCGGAGATTCAGCGGCGGATTTTCGAGCCGTTCTATACGACCAAGGGCACGCGCGGCACGGGCCTCGGGCTCGCGGTGACCAAGCGCATCGTCGAGGAGCACCGCGGACGCATCCGCGTTGAGAGCGCGGGCGACGGCACGGGCACCATCTTCACGCTCACGCTGCCCGCTGATTCTTCCGCTGATCCGTCGGCGACCACCAACGCGACCGCCAGCAGACCCGCCGACCGGCCCGACCCGCTGGGC
>CAYGSG010000040.1:0-24065 GCA_964352615.1 uncultured Phycisphaeraceae bacterium | reverse complement strand
GCCTTGTTGACGCTCGCCGTCGCAGGCACCCTCGGCATGGCTGGCTGCTTCAGCTTCGACAGCTTCACTGTCGGCGAGATGAAAGCCTACGTCATCACCGTTCCGCCGGGTACCGCGATCGATCTCTCCTCCACCTATGGCGACATCGACATCGCGGGCCGGGATGCCCCGCTGCCGGCGTGGACGCAGAACGATGGCGGCACGGGCACCATCGCGGCGACCGAGGGCGAGACCGTCGTGGTCGCGTGGTTCCGTTCGTCGAGTGCCGAACGCCTCGAACAGGTCACCTTCACGCCGGCGCTCGTTGATGGCACGCTCACGCTCGACCCGCAATGGCCAGCCAAGGTTGGTAACTCCAAAGACGCGGTTTACTTCGCCATCCGCACGCCTTACGAGCCCGGAGCCGTGGCCATCAAAACCGGCTACGGCGATGTCGACATTGCACTCCCCCACGCCTCGGCGCACATCAAGACCGGATACGGCGACGTAAACATCGCGGACACCCGCGGCGCGACCGACATCAACACCGGCTACGGCGATGTCGACATCGCACGGGCCGCAGGCCCGATCAACCTCACCAGTGGGTACGGTGATCTCGATCTCTCGCTCGCAGACGACTTCATCGGCGGGCTCGCGCTCAACACGGGCTACGGCGACATCGATCTTCAATCCCCGACCATGACCGCGGGCGAGGTCGTCATCAAGACCGGGTACGGCGACATCGATCTCAGCCGCCACGGGCTCACCGCTGACCGCCCCACTACCACCAAGAAGCGCAGCGCCACCATCCCGGGCGATCCGAACGCTCCTGCGTGGACCATCAGCACGGGCTACGGCGATATCGACACCAACCTCGGCAAGGAGTAGATACTCTCGCCGCGATCGCCGCCGCTTACGATGCAGGTGGAGTGCTCGCAAACGCGAGCGTTACATCGGTGCCGAGGCCCGGCTCAGAGTGCAGCTCGAACTTGCCGCCCATCGCTTCGATCAGTTTGCGCGTGATCGGGAGCCCCAGCCCCGAGCCCCCGGCCTTGGTCGTGAAGTAGGGCTCAAACACCCGCGAGAGCGTCTTGGCCTCCATACCCGGCCCGGTGTCGGTCACGTGGATCACCGCCGTCTCACCGCCGCCCGCCGTGCGCACGATGAGTTCGCCCCCGCCGTTGGCGCGATCGATCTGCGGCTCGGCCTCCATCGCCTGCACCGCGTTGAGCATCAGGTTCAGGACCGCCTGCTTGAGCTGGCCCGGATCGACCCGTGCGAGCAGTTCCCTTTCCGCAAGCTGCACGCGCAGCCGGATGCCCCGCTGTTCTGCTTGAGGCGAGAAGAAATCCGTCACGTCGCGCACCAGCGTGTTGAGGTCCGTCTCCTGCACGTCCAGCCGAAGCTCGCCCGCGTACTCCAGAAAGTCCGTCAGGATGCCCTCGAGCCGTTCCACTTCTCGGCTCAGCGCATCGGCGCGCCTGCCAAGCCGGCTCGCCTCGTCGGCGGGCAAGTCAAGATCATCGATCATCTCCGACAACAGCCGGGTGTTAAGCCCGATCGTCGACAGCGGGTTCTTGATCTCGTGCGCCAGCCCGCCGGTCATCTGCGCGATCTCGCGCAGGCGAACCTCGGTCGCTGATTCGACCTGCGGCTTTACCGCCTCGCCCCGCTGTGTCTGCGGGCCAGCCTTGGCTCGCGCGTGGATGCGCACACCAAACAACGCCGCAGCCACACTGATCGCGACACCCACCACTACAGCCAGCAGTGCGTACAGCAACGGATCCGTCGATAGCACGCCCATCGAGTTGCTACGTCCGCCTCGGGCTTCGCGTGTTGTCGGTCTTGACGACGATCTCGGGATCCTCGCGAACGACCCGCGTCGCTTTCCAGCCCTTGGGCGTTTCGACCGCGTCGTACTCGACCCGGGTGGAATCGTGCAGCACGCGGAAGCCGTCGCCCTGGATCACCGAGTAGTGGGCGAAGATGTCCTGACCCTCCGGGCCGACGATAAAGCCGAACCCTTTGCGGGGGTCGAACCACTTGACCTCACCGACCACCGCATCGAGTTTTCCGAGCACCGTGTCGTCACGCGCCTCAGCCATAGGGCACCGACCTTCCACGAAACCGCACCAATCCAAGAACAGAACGCTCCGGACCAGCACGCACGATACCCGAACGCAGCGAAAAAGCCAAGGTTGCCCTTGGCCCTTCCGCCACGCCCGGGTGGCCGGGCGTGTCAAGTTCTTACCGCTGAAACGTTTAGGTGGTCTCTGCGGGCTCCTGAGAGCCCTGCGCCTCGCTGTTGGCTTCACGCTCTTCAGGCGACATGGCCTGCTTGCGGCTGAGCTTGATGCGGCCCTGGTCGTCCACCATGATGACCTTGACCTTCACCTCGTCGCCGACCTTGACCACGTCGCTGACCGACTTGACGAACCCGTCGGCAAGCTCCGAGATGTGGCACATGCCGTCGGTGCCGGGGGCCAGCTCGACGAACGCACCAAAGTCCTTGGTCGAGACAACCTTGCCGTTGTAGACCGTGCCGACCTTGATCTCCTCGGTGATGGCCTCGATCTCGGCGCGGGCCTGTTCGATGACCTCGCCGCTGGTGGCCGAAACGAGCACGGTGCCGTCATCCTCGACATCGATGTTGACGCCCCACTTGTCTTGCAGCGCGCGGATGATCTTGCCGCCGGGTCCGATGAGCCGGCCGATCTTCTCCGGGTTGATCTGCAACGAGATCATGCGAGGCGCGTACACCGACATCTCGGCGCGCGGCTCGGGAATGACCGCTTCCATCTGGTCGATGATGTCGATGCGGCCGATGCGGGCCTGCTCGAAGATGACTTCGATCTGGTCCACATTCAAACCGCGAGCCTTGAGGTCGAGCTGGATGCCCGTGATGCCCTCGCGTGTGCCGCAGACCTTGAAGTCCATGTCGCCGAAGAAGTCTTCCTCACCGATGATGTCGGTGACGAACAGCTCCTTGTCGCCCGCCTCGTTCTTGAACCAGCCCACGCTGATGCCGGCACAGGTCGCGTGGATCGGAACACCCGCGTCCATGAGCGCCAGACAGCCGCCGCACACCGAGGCCATCGACGAACTGCCGTTGGATTCCGTGATGTCGCTGACCAGACGGATGGTGTAGGGGAAGTCGGACGGGTCGGGCAGGATCGCTAGCAGCGACCGCTCGGCGAGCGCGCCGTGGCCGATCTCGCGCCGGCCCGGGCCCATGATGCGTTTGGCCTCGCCGACCGAGAAGGGCGGGAAGTTGTAGTGCAGCACAAACTTCTTGCTGTACTCGGGCATCAGGCCATCGACGATCTGCTCGTCGCGGGCGGTGCCCAGCGTGCAGGTCACGAGGCTCTGCGTCTCGCCGCGTTGGAAGAACGAAGAGCCGTGCGTCCGCTCGAACTGGCTCACGCCCATGAGCAGCTCGCGGATCTGCGTCGGGGCTCGGCCGTCGGCGCGGACATGCTGCTCGCTGATGAGCCTGCGGGTGACCTTCTTCTCAAGCGTGCGGAAGGCTTCCTTGGCATCGGCGCGGTCCTTGGCGCTGCGCTTGTATTCGCCGTAGTTGCCGTCCTCGTTGACCGGGAAGTGGGCATCGAGAATCTCGTTGCGGAGTTGGCCCACGCGGTCGTGGCGCTCCTGCTTTCCGGGGATCTGACGGGCCTCGGTGAGCTTCGCGTCGGCGACCTCTTTGACCTTGGCCATGATCGCATCGGAGGGCAGCGCGAGGTTGCCCAGACGCTTCTCCTTGCCGGCCTTGGAGGCAAGCTCCTCGATCATGTCCAGGATGATCGCGATCTGCTCCTGGCCGTACTTGATGCAGTCGAGAACTTCCTTCTCGGGAACCTCGGCCGCACCGACTTCGATCATGTTCACGCCGTCGCGGTGGCCCGAGAGCACCAGATCGATGTCGGAGTATTCGAGCTGGCTGATGGTCGGGTTGACCACGTGCGCGATGCCGTCGTCGGTATGAATCCGCGCGACGCGAACGGTGGCCAGCGGACCTTCGAACGGCGCATCGGTCAGCGCCAGCGCGGCCGCAGCACCGGTGCACGCCAGCACGTCGCCGTCGTTCTCGGTGTCGTGGCTCATCACCCAGCACTGAATCTGAATCTCGTCGATGAACCCATCGGGGAACAGCGGCCTGATCGGGCGGTCGATCATCCGCATCGTCAGAATTTCTTTCTCGTTGGGGGCGCCTTCACGCTTGCGGAACCCGCCGGGGAACTTGCCCGCAGCCGAGGTCCGCTCGCGGTAGTCGACCGTCAACGGGAAGAAGTCGAGGCCCTCACGCGGGTCGGCGCGCACCACCGTCGCGAGCACGGTCGTGCCGCCGAGGGTGATAAGCACCGCGGCATCGGCCTGACGGGCAACGAGCCCCGTCTCGATGCGCAGCGTACGGCCGCCGAACTCGCGTTCGATCACAATGGGAGCTTTCACGGGTTGTGTCATGGTCTGCTTTCTCAGTGCTCGACGGTCGCGACCCGGCCAAACGCCCACAGCGGGCGATGCCGAATCATCGGTTTGACCGCCGGGCCCCCGCCGCAGCGCCGAGAGGCAGAAGGCGTCGTGCAGCAGGTCGTGCTGCGCGTCGCCCACCGTCGCTTCGACTCGGGGGGCCTGGTTGGTTCGTACAAAAAACAACCCGCCGGCGTTTCGGCCAGCGGGCGATGGTTCGTTTACTTACGCAGGCCGAGCTTCTGGAGCGTTTCCAGATAGCGGGGCCGGTCGGTCCTCGCGATGTATCGCAGCAGCTTGTTGCGCTTGCTGACCATCAGGATCAGCCCGCGCCGGCTGTGGAAGTCCTTGCGGTGCACTTTCAGATGCTCGCTCAGTTCGCGGATGCGAGCCGTGAGAATCGAGATCTGCACCTCGGGCGACCCGCTGTCGCCGTCGTGGCGTGCGCTGTCGGAAATCACCTTCTGCTTTGCTTCAGCCGCGATCATGCGTGTTCGGTCCTTCGCTTATGGTCTTGGGTTCGACCCTCAAACAGGGTCAGGCTCGACGCCGCCATCTCAGAGGCGGAGCCTCGTCAACAGATAATAGGCCTCCTCTCAGGGCGATCAAAGCACCCGCTCCCCACCAAACGCCTCTTGGCTGGCCCCCGGCTGGCCGCCGTCCGTGCTTGGGCGGTATCGTCCCCTCATGCCCACCCTCGCCAAGCGTGTCGCCAAGCTCCAGCCCTCGGTCACCATCGCCTTTGGCAACCGTGCCAAGGCCATGAAGCAGGCCGGGATCGACGTGCTCAGTTTCAGCCTTGGCGAGCCGGACTTCGACACCCCTGACCGCATCAAGGAATCGGCCATCGCGGCCCTCCGGGCGGGTCAGACCAAGTACATGCCCACGCTGGGCGACCCGCTGACCCGCCAGACCATCGCGGACAAGCTCACGAATGAGAACCAAATCCAGGGCCTCACGGGCGACCATGTAGCCATCGCCGCTGGCGGCAAGCACGTTCTGTATGTCGCCTGCCAATGCCTGCTCGAACCGGGCGATGAGGTTGTCTTCCCGGTTCCCGCGTGGGTCAGCTACAGGCCCATCGCCGAGTTGGCCGGGGCCTCGGTCGTCGAGATCCCAACCGACGCGTCCAGCGATTTCAAGGCCACGCCCGAGCAGTTCGACGCCGCCATCACTCCCAAGACCAAGATGGTCATCCTCAATACCCCGTCCAACCCCTGCGGCACGATGTATTCGCCAGACGAACTCCGCGCTATCGCCTCCGCCATCGCCAAAGCCGCCAGCGACCGCGCGCCGGGTCTGACCATCCTCACCGACGAGATCTACGAGAAGATCATCTTTGGTGACCACGAGCACCTGTCCATCGGCTCGCTGCCCGAGGTCGCCGATCGCACGCTCACCGTCAACGGGCTGAGCAAGGCCTTTAGCATGACCGGCTGGCGCGTGGGTTACGCCGCCATGCCGGGCAGCGAGGGCGCCAAACTCATCAAAGCCATGGGCACGCTCCAGGGGCAGATGACCACCAACATCACCTCGTTCGTCTACCCGGCCATCCGCACCGCGCTGACCGAGTGCGCCGCCGAGGTCGAGACGATGCGCCAAGCATTTGCCAAGCGAGCCGTCGTCATCACCGAGGAACTCGCCAAGATTCCGGGCCTCGTCTGCCCCAAGCCAACCGGCGCGTTCTACGCCTTCCCGGACGTGAGCGATTACTTCGGCAGGGCCACACCCGACGGCAAGACGATCGGCTCCTCGCTCGACCTCTGCAACGCCCTGCTCGAACAGGCCCATGTCGCCTTTGTGCCGGGCGAAGACTTCGGCGGCTGCGGCGAGGACTGCGTCCGCATCAGCTTCGCGTGCAGTGAAGACCAGATCCGCCAGGGCATGGCCCGGTTCAGCGAGTTCCTCGGCTCGCTCAAATAGCCCAAGGCGTCAACCACCCGGCTGTTCTCGGACGCCGCGCCCGCCCAAGCCAACCAACCGCGAACCGCATCAGCCAAGCCTGTTCGCACGGCTGGGCATCGCTTTGGACGCTTACCGCGGGGAATGACCTCCTGTGTCGCGCCGGGGCTGCTGGGTGCAGCCGCGCCGCCTCACCACACGCACCGGAGCCGACTGATGCACTGCAAATCCACCATCACCGCTGCCGTTCTTATCACCGGACTCGCCGCTGGCCTCGCCCACGCCGACATCATCCAGCAGGACGACACCGGCTACGACTTTGTCGGCACGCAGAGCTTCGGCTTTGACGCCATGCAAGCCGGCTCGGCCGTACAGAGCCTCGATTTTGGCGGCCTGCCCGCGACCGTTTCGTTCGCCGGTCGATCGCCGCTCTCCAACCAGGTCTTCAGCGGCAGCGATGGCCACGGCGCCGTCGGCCTCGATGGCAGCAATTTCTGGAAGCTCCGCGCCGACCACGTCCGCATCGACTTCGGAGCTGAGCGCCTCACCGAGTTCGGCTTCTACTACTCCGACCTCGAATGGGCCGACATCACCCTCAACTTCGGTAACGTCGGCAGCTTCGTGCTCAGCGACTCCAACCCCAACGAGAACAACTTCTTCTCCTACCAGGCAGGCCCGGGCGAGGTCTTCGGATTTGTCACGCTCGAATGGTCCAACGACACCGACGGCGTCGGTTTCGACGGCTTATTTGCCCGTCAGGTTCCTGCGCCTGGTGCCTTTGCGATACTCGCGTTCAGCGGCGGCCTCGTGCTCACGCGCCGTCGGCGCTAGCGCCCGAGGCCAAGCATCCGATCCTGATCGGAGCGAATGTGGCATTTTACGCACGACTCAACCCGCCCGGCAGCCGTCACGAGGCCGTCGGGCGTTGTCGTTGCATACACCCAGCCCGCATCGGTGCCCTCGGTCGCTGGGTCGAGCTTGAACATAATAAATAACCCGGCGGGATCGCCCGGCGTGTAGTGCTTGGCCGTACGTGGATCGAAGACCGTGGTCCCGACCTCATCATCCGCCTCTGCCATTTCATCGGGAACGAATGACTCCTTGACCAGTGCCTGTCCCACCGGCTGGACACCAAGTTCGAGGCCCGTCCAAGAAACCGGATAAAACCGGCTTTGCTTTGAGTACAGCCGATACAGCTTCCGCTTGTGTTCACCAGAATCTGCATTACTGAATACCGGTCCGGTATACGGGTCCGTCACTGGCGGGTCGCAAAGCACAGGAGCCAGTCTGGCCCATGCAGATTCGGCCGTTTCGTAGCGCGTGTACTCAATTGCAATCCAGTTGGCGACCTGCTCGAACCTTGGGTCGACAAGAGAATGATCGGCCAACGTATCCGCCCCGCCGCCGCCCGTTGTATCCGCCTCACGGTGCTGCTCGCAACCTGCCAACAGACACAGCCCGAACATCATCAACAGTGTTGGCCGCATGTTTCCAACTCCTATTAGCGGGCTGTCGACTCCTCACCGGTTGAGTGTTCGTCCACCGGCTCCGGCTCGCGCAGCGCCAGGCTGATGCGTCCCTGCTCATCCTGCTGAACCGCGACCCGCCGATTGCGCACCAGTTCCAGCGTCGCCAAAAACAGCCCGATCATCTCGACCCGGCGGCGTCCCTCGAACAACCAGCCCAGCGGCATCGAACCTTGGCCCTCGCCGATCCCTCGCTCGAGCCGGTCCACGATGTCCGCGGCGTGCAACTCCATCGGCGTCTCGTCATCGACGATCTCGTGCTCGCCCATGCGGCTGAAATCAACCGCCTCGATGATCGTGTTGAACGCCTCGACCAGATCCATGATGTGCAGGTCGTCGAGCTCGACCGCCCGTTCATCATCTTCGTCGGGCTCGCTTCCGACCTTGGCGCCACCGCCGCCGAGCCGACCCTTCCAACTCTCAAATCGGCGTTCGAGGTCGTCCGCCGCGGCTCGCGTCCGCCGGTACTCCAAGAGCTGCGTGACGAGTTCCCGCCTGGGGTCTTCGGGCGTCGCGGAAGCACGCTCAGCATGTTCGGTCTGCTGGGATTCCGGGCTGAGCGACCTCGACTTGATCTCCATCAGCGTGGCGGCCATCAGCAGGAACTCGCCCGCTGCGTCCATGTCGATCCGCTCGATCTCCGCCAGAAACGCCATGAACTGCTCGGTGATCGTCCCGATCGGGATGTCGTGGATGTCCACCTCAGCCCGACGAATCAGGTACAGCAGCAGGTCCAGAGGCCCCTGAAACGACTCCAAACGGACGGTGTACCCCTGCGTCTCCAAGCGATTCGCTCCTTTGGTGGCCAGCGTTTGCAGTCTACCCTCTGTCCATGGCCACCGACACCCGGGCCCCACGAGCCGCCGATGCCACGCTTGAACGGGCTGCCGACGACCTTCGGCTGTCCGCTCGCGCGCTCGACGCCCTCGCCGATCGGCTCGCCACCGACCTGGGCCAACCCTTTGTGGCCGCGGTCGAGGCGATCGTCCAGTGCGCGCGCAACGAGGGCACTGTGCTCGTCAGCGGGCTGGGCAAGAGCGGCCTCATCGGGGCCAAGCTCTCGGCCACGCTTGCATCGCTGGGCATCCCGTCGCACGCGGTTCATCCGTCAGAAGCCGCCCACGGCGATCTGGGCCGATTCCGCAAACGCGACCTCTTCATCGCCTTGAGCCACTCGGGACGCACCCAGGAAGTCGTCAACCTCGCAGCCATCCTTCGCCAAGACGGCCTGCCCATCATCTCCATCACCGGCGGCACCTCGGCCGACACCGAACTCGCCCTGCCGCGCATCGCCACGATCGCGCTGCATGTGGGCGACCTGCAAGAAGCCGGCGGCGATGCGCTCGCAGCACCCACCACCTCCACAACCGCGACGCTCGCGCTGGGCGATGCCCTGGCGCTCGCCGCCGCACGCCAGATGGACTTCACCACCGCCGACTTTGCCAAGCGCCACCCGGGCGGCTCGCTCGGCGGGCTGCTGCGCCCCGTCACCGAGCTGCTCCGCTTCCGCGCGGGCGTCAACGCGCCCGTCGCCCTCGACACACTCAGCATCGCCGAGGCGCTCCGGCAGGCCGAGCAGACGACCCGCAGGCCCGGTGCCCTCCTGCTTATAGACCAGACCGGCAGCCTCACCGGCATCTTTACCGATGGTGACCTGAGGCGACTGGTGCTCAAGGGCGACTCGCTCGATGCGCCCATCGCCACCGTGATGACACGCAACCCGCGCACGCTGCCCGCCTCGGCACTCGGCCGGGACGCGGTCGCGATGGTCCGCGAGCACCGCGCCGACGAGATCCCGGTCGTTGATAGCGACGGCAAGCCCGTCGGTTTGCTCGATGTCCAGGACCTCATCGCGGCCAGGCTCGTGAGCGACGAACCATGACGGCTCACGAACCGGCCATCGCTGCCCGCGTACGCCTGCTCGTGCTCGACTGCGACGGCGTGCTCACCGATGGCTCCATCACCTACGACGACCGAGGACACGAACTAAAGACGTTCAACGTCCGCGACGGGCTCGGCCTCCGCGCATGGATGAACGCGGGCTACCACGCCGCCATCATCACCGGCAGAGGCGGGCCAGCACTGGCTCGAAGGGCCGACGAACTCGGCGTCAGGCACCTCATCGAGGGCTCGAGCGACAAGCGAGCCGCACTCGAACAACTTGCTGCCGAAACCGGGATCGGGCTTGAAGAAACCGCTGCCATGGGCGACGACTGGCCCGATCTGGCCATGTTCGAACTGGCTGGCTACTCGATCGCCCCCGCCGATGCGCACGCCGACCTCCGAGCCCGGGCGCACTTTGTTACGCCCTCTCCAGGCGGGCGGGGCGCCGTGCGGGACGCGGTCGAGCACCTGCTCAGCGCCCGCAACCTGCTCGATGCCGCCCGCAAGGCCAGCCACGCAGGCAGTTCGCTGCGTTCGTAACGCACTCCCGCCACCACCAACTCACCCGGGCTGCCCCCGGTAGGATCACGCATGGCATCCACCGATCCACGCAGAAGGCTCATGTTCATCGCGGCAGGGCTCAGCCTGCTCTTCGCCACGATCATGATCGTGCTCATCGTGCGCGGCAGCGCCACCAGCGGCCCCATCCCCGCCGATGGCGACACCTCGGCCGGGCTCTTTGAGCCGCTCATCGGGGGCGATCAGTCGGGCGGCACGGGCTCCACTGGCGGCAGCGGGCTGTTCATCCAGATCACCGACAAGAGCAACCCAGACCGCATTGCCATGGAACTCCGCTCGGCGCAGATGGACCCCATCGGGCCTGACCTCTACCGAGTCGATACGCCCAGAGCCTGGGTCTTCATGAAAGACGGCTCCAGCGTCTCCATCACCGCAGCCGAGGGAACCCTCGTGCTGCCCGACCGCGCCCGCGAGCCCGAGCAGGGCACGCTCACAGGCGGCGTGGTCATCCGCCGGTACCCCAACCTTGGCCGACGCGCCGACGCCGAGAATGACGCTCCAGAGGCTACCTTCAAAAGTGATACGCTTACGTTCGACCTCACGCTCGGCGAGGTCGCCACGCCCGACCGCGTCGTCGTGACTTCGACGATGGGCGAACTCGCGGGCACCGATCTGCGGATGAACATCAACGAGCCGCTCGAACGCATCGAGCTGTTCCGGCTTCAGCAGGGCGAGTACCTGCGCATCAGCCGGTCCGCATCGGCCCAACCAGCAGCGGGCGAACCTGCAGCGGGCGAACCAGCCCCTGCCGCTGCTGCAGACCAACAGCCAGAACCGGCGCTGGACGGCGAGCCCGCCCAACCGTCTGTCGCGAGCACCAATCGCACCACGCAGCCAGCTCCAAGGCCTGCGTCCGATCCTCTCGAATCCTTTTACCGCGCCGTGTTCAAGGACAACGTGGTGCTGCTCGACCGTGGCCGAACCATCAGGGGCGACCAACTCGACCTGTGGGCAAGGCTCGTCGATAACAAGCTCGCCGACGGCGCCATCGGAGACAGCGCCGCCAGCCCAGCAGCACCCACGCCAGCGCCGCTGACCGGTGCGCGCGCCAATCCAACCGAGCCATCGGTGATTGCGAGCACCCAAAGCGAGCCAAGCGAGACAGCTGCGCCGCTAGCGGGATCACCTGAACTGCAGGCGGTCGATTCAGCGAGCGATGACATCCTGCTGACATGGACCGGCGTGGCCGAGATCCGCCCATCAACTTCAAAGCCGGAAGAACTCGCCGAGGACGAAGTCGCCGCCCGCTTCACCGCAAGCAGGTCTGGCCGGGTACTGCTCGAAGACCCCAAGGCCCAGGCTCGCGGCTCGACGGGCGTGCTCGATTACTACGCCACCCGCAGGCACATCGTGATGGCTTCCCAGGGCATGACGGGCGTCGAACTCGTCAGCGACGGCGACGGGCTCGCACGCTTTGGAAGCCTCGAACTCAACCTCGACACCGGCATCGGGTACGCACCCGGCGCGGGCCTCGTGCAGAACAACGCTGCGTCGGGCACCGTCACCTGGAACGAACAGGCCGACCTTGTCTTTGAGGTCGATCGCAACGGCATCACCGGCGTGTTGCAGGAGGCCATGTGCTCGGGCGCGGTGCGCGCACGCCGCGACGACTCCACGCTCGAAAGCGACTTCCTCCGCACGACGTTCACCACCGCGCCCGGCGGCGATCTACGGCTCCAGCGCCTCGCTGCGCGGGGCCAGGTCAGAGCCAGCGACGGCAAAAACGCCGGCGGCACCTGCGAAGCGCTCGACGTGCTCTTTGACACCAGCACCGACGGCGGCGACCCCGTCCCCACCGACCTGCTCGCAAGAGGCACCGCCAGGTTCAACGACGGCCCGGACACCATCGAGGCCGAGATCATCGACGCCACCCTCAAGCCCGCAAGCCCAGACAGCGGCCAGAACGACGAACAGGACGGCGGCGTGCGCATCCAACGCCTCCACACCATGGGGGCCACGCAGATCGTCCGCGCACGCGACAACCTGCTCGTATCGGGCGGCGATGTGCTCATGCACGACGACCGCCAGAGCGTCCGCATCCAAGGCCCCAACGCGGTTGCCCAGCGCGACGGCGTGCGCATCACCGCGGTCGGTCCAGATGACGTGATCGACCTCGACGGCACGGGCCGAAACGGCTCGGTCACGGGCGCTGGGTCGTTCTCGCGCGCCTCGACCAACCCCGATGGCACCACCGGCCTGCTCACCGCTGCATGGTCGCAGTCCATGACGTTCGACGACTACGCTGGCACGCTGCACTGCATGGGCGATGTACAGGCCGTCCACGCGCCCGACCCCACCCGCCGAGACGCTGTGCTGGGCGACGAGGTCACTGCCACCTTCGAGCCCTACCGCGAACAAGCCGAGGGCGAAGATGCCCCGCGCGAGGACCGCGAGGTGCTCACCTTTGTCGCCCGCTCCAGCGGCGAGAGTCAGACGCAGGCCGCCGTCGAGTCCGCACGCTTCGAGGTAAAGCCAGGCGCTGAACCCATGCTGGCGCGCGCGCTGCGCCTCACCGGGCCGAACGTTTCGCTCGACCAGCAAGCAGGCATCGTCAACGTGCGCGGCCCGGGTTCGCTGCTGGTGAGCGACCAACGCCAACAACTCCCACCAGAGCGGCAGGCGCTCGCGCTGTTCTCGTGGAACGAGTCGTTCGTCCACAACCGCAACAGCGGTCAGGCGACCATGATCGGCAACGTCAAGACCCACCACCGCCGGCGCGGCGACGGTTCGGTCACGCTCATCGATTGCGACCGCCTTGATGCCGTGCTGCTGGATCCTCAGCGGGGCGATCTGAACGCAGACCCCGCGAACGAGGCTCAGCTTCGCTCGGCGCGCGCGCAGGGCAACGTTTCCATGAAGAGTGGGACGCGCGAAGCTCTAGCGCACACCGTTGACTACAACGCTTCCAATGCTTCGGCCACGCTCATGGGTAGACCCGGCGGCTACGTCACGATCATTGACACCGCCCGCTCGGGCGTGCCGATCCGTGCGGGGCGCATTTTCTGGGATCTGGCCAACGACCGCATCGACATCATGGATGCCGGCCCGTTCCGCGGCTCGCCGTGATCGGGGGAGACTGGAAACCGATCAGGAAGTCGAGCGATCGACCACGCCGTAGCTGTCGCGTTCGCCCCGGCCCCGCAGCGGGTAGTCCTTGCGGAGCGGGTGGCCCGGGTACTCCTCCCACGTGAGGATGCGCCGAAGATCCGGGTGATTGGCGAAGCGGATTCCGAACATGTCGAACACCTCGCGTTCCATCCATTCGGCGCCGGGCCAGAGATCGGTCACGCTGTCGACCCACAACGCCGGGTCTTCGACGATGCCGTCGGTCGGGATGGAGGGATCAACGAACGTCTTGACGAAGACCCGCTGATCGAGCGTGGTGCTCACGAGGTTGTAGACCACCGCGAATCTGCCGAGGGTCTTGGCGGGGTAATCGAGGTAGTCCACGCCGCCGACATCCGAGAGCAGGTCAAAGCCGCAGCGGCTGTCGCTCTTGAGGAACGCCATCACTGCGTGCAGGTCCTTGGGCTCGACGATGAGCGTGGTCTGGCCCCGGAACCGGGTGGCGCGAAGCTTGGCCGAGCCGAACGCAGCCTTGACCGCAGCCAGCACCGGGCTCTGCTCGATCGAGACCGATTGAGGCGTTGCTTGCTGAGGCGCTGCTTGTTGGGGCGTTGCTGGGGCGGAGGGCTTGGCTTCGGGCGTATCGCTCATGGGCTCAGTCTAGGGGCTCGGGCGGCTCTCGGTCGGGGTAGGTTCGACCGCTTGGGCTGGCTGGCAAGCCGCGATCACGGGCACCCTGTGCGCACGGGCCGCCGCGATGATGGGCTCCCACTCGCTGGCGGAAATCCGGCCAGATTTCGCCTCATCAGGCACGACCACCCCAGCCACGCCCCGCCGGCTCAGCAGCGAGGCCGCCATCCGCCCGAGGTGGTCGGCCGCCCGATCGAGCATGGATTCCGTCATGAGCGCCGACGGGTCGAGCACCAGCCCTATGGGCGTGGCCACCTCCGCCCAACGATCGAGAAACTTCAGGCACCGCTGCACATCGCTCAAGACGTCCCCGGCGTGCGGCAGCACCAGCAGTTCGGCCCCCGATCCAGCGAGCGCTTCGCACCGCGCTTGCAGCGCCTCCCAGCCCTTTGGACCCCAGGTCTCGAACGCGGGTCCATCGAGCGAGCCGCTGCGTACGACGACTCGGCCATCACCCGGCAGCTTGCCCGGCAGTTCGCTCGCCGCCTGACCAAGCAACTCGCCCGCGTAGGTCGCCCAGAGCGTGCCTTGCCTTTCGCGGATCTCGCCCGCGTCCGGGTAGCCGGTCCAGGTGAGCGAGTTTTGCGCATCGGGCATGTATACCTCCTTAGCGCATTTGCTGCGCTCTCAACCGTTCATCGCGCCGGGCCGCTCGCCCCGATAGCTGGTGTCGCGGCGAACGCCCCGCCCAGCAACAGCACCTCGGAGCCACCATGCAGCACGATCCGTATCAGGCCACGTTCAACGATATTCTCGACCGCCGGCCCACGAGCCAGTCTGGAAACCAATCTGGGAGCCAACCCGCCCCAATCCGGGCCAACAAGCCGGAAACGGCGGCCCCGCAGGCAGGCCGTCGGCTCAACCGCGAGCAGGTGATCGACCGGATCGTCACCATAAACACTTCTGCGACCTCGGCGTTTCTCGAGCGTTTCGAGACCGCCTCGCTGCACCGGTACCTCGAACACCTCGATGTCGCCAGCGGCCCCCGAGGCCGATCGTCGGGATGGATCAGGCCGGGCGATTCACGCGCGATCGTCTCGTTCGAGAGCGAGCAGTAGCCAGCCGAGCGAGCCGGGTTTCTGCCCTTCGCCAGCAGCATCCGCTCGATCGAGCGCCCCCATCCGCCGATACAAGGCCAACGGCTGCCCGCTCTTTGGCCCCGCGTTATCGGAGACACCGCCATGCCAGCTCGCTCGACCCGCTTCGCCTCTCGCCACCTCGTGCTCGCATCGGTCCTCATGGGCAGCGCTGGCTTGGCCACAGCTCAGATGCAGTCCGTTGAGCGCGATCCAACGCTTGTCCCCACCACCACGCCAGCCACGACAACCACGCCCTCCAGCCGAACCCGCCCCGAAACCGGCACCAAGCCCGGACCCGAGACGCGCAGCGTGTTCGGCGAGATCGGAACCACTAAACCCGCCAACTCGGAAGTCTCCCAGGGCTCCGCGGGCAGCCTCCGCCAGATCACCACCGCCTCGGTCGGCGCGGACTTCGACCCGGACATGAGCACCGACGGCGCGTTCATGGTCTTCGCGTCCACCCAGCACCGAACCACCGCTGACATCTACCTCAAGCGCTCCGATGCCAGCGTCATCACCCAACTCACCAACCACCCGGCTGAGGACGTGATGCCCTCGATCAGCCCCGATGGACGGCGCATCGCGTTCGCATCCGACCGCGGCGGCCAGTGGGACATTTTCGTGATGCCCGCAGCGGGCGGTAAAGCGGTCCAGATCACCACCGATCCGGCGCACGAACTGCATCCCTCCTGGTCGCCCGATGGCTCATCGCTCGTGTTCTGCAGGCTCGGCGAGCAGTCCGGCCAGTGGGAACTGTGGGTGGTGGATGTCTCAAACCCGACCGTGACGCACGCCATCGGACACGGTCTGTTCCCCGAGTGGTGCCCCGCGCCCGGCACGGGGCTCGATGGCGCCGACCAGATCGTGTTCCAACGTCCGCGCGAGCGCGGCGATCGACAGTTCGCCATCTGGACCATCGACTACGCCAACGGCCAAGTCGGAAGCCCGACCGAACTGATGGCCAGCGCCGATGAGGCGTTTGTGAATCCCTCGTGGAGTCCCGACGGGCTGCAAGTGGTCTTCGCCTCGATCCGTGAGCCCGCTGGCCAAACCGCCCAGGCGGACCTGTGGATGATGGAAACCACCGGCAACGGGCTCGTGAACCTCACGCAGGGCTCGGCCCGCGATCTGATGCCGGTCTGGGGCAACGACCACAACATCTACTTTGTCTCGGCCCGCGCGGGGCGCGAGAACATCTGGGCGCTGGATGCCAGGCCGGCCCTGATGGCGGCTTCGGGCGAGTCGGCCAACCCCAACACCTTCGCGACGGCTCCGACTGACTGAGCCCGCTGGCTGAGCCCGCTTGTGCGCCCGGCACGCGGCTTGCGAGAGCATCCCTCGGTTGCTCTTGCACGCGGAGGTTCGCGCATGGCTCGCTCTGGTCTATTCGTCTCGCTCCTGCTCTCGCTTATGACCTGCTCGCTCACCGGCTGCGCCTCGTCGCAGCGGGAGACGCTGTACAAGCCCAACGAGCTTCGATCGCCCTACTCGACCGACGGTGGCGAGCCCCTCTGGGCGGTTGTGCCCCCGTCGAACGCCTCTGGTACCACGCTCGCCGACACCGAGCAGGTGGGCGATGCCCTGGTGGCTGCGGTACAGCAGACGCGCGGGCTTGATTGCCTGCCGCTGGATCGGACGCTCGCGGCGATGGCCGCGATGCAGATGGTGAGTGTCAGCACGCCCGCCGAGGCCAAGGCGCTGGCCAAGGCGCTGGGCGTAGATGGCCTTGTGATTCCGACCGTGACCGCCTGGGACCCGTACGACCCGCCCAAGGTGGGCATCACGCTGGCGCTGCACGCTCGCACCGCAGCGGTTGGCGCAACCGAACAGCGGACCACGCTCAACCCGCGCGATCTGACCCTGGCCACCAGCGATGTTGGCTTCGCCCAGCCATCGAGCTTTGACGACCGCCCCACCGCTGTGGCGAGCCTGCACCTCGATGCCCGCAACCACGCGACGCTCGCAGCCGTGCGCACCTACGCCACTGGGCGTCACGACGACGGCGGCGCGGTCGGTTGGCGCAAGTACGTCATCGCGATGCCGATGTACATCGAGTTTGCAGCCCACGAGGCGGTGGGTCAACTGCTCGCCCGCGAGCACCGCCGGGTGGCCCCGCCCCCACCGGTTGAAGCGGATGCCCAGGCCGTCGCCAGCGCCTCGAGCCGCTGAGAGAACCGCTGAGAGAACCTCGATGAACTTGAGTCGGCGGCGGGAGCGCAGAATCGGCCTTGCTGACACTCGCATTGGGCTGCGTGGCGGTTGTTCTGGGACCCATTTGGGCCATTATCGCCAGAGTGCCCTTTGAGCCCCAAGTCGGACGAATCGTCTGCCGATAACGAGTGTGCAGCGGGGTTTGCCCGGCTGCCTTCGTGACCCCATTTGGCCAAGGATCGGCCCAGACGATCGGCAAGGAGCCCGCGGTGATGTCCACGCTGCCAATCACCGAAGCATTCGGCGTTTACCTCACCGAGGAACGCCGCTTCAGCCCGTACACCGCCCGCTGCTACGGCGCGGACCTCCGCCAGCACATCGAGCATCTGATCGCCGAGCACGGGATCGAGATCGATGAGCCCGCTGAGCGTGCCGCCCTCGAGCACCGAACCAACAGCAACGGGACCAACAACGGTTCGGCCAAGCCCACGCTCACCAAGCTCATCTGCGAGGCCGACGCGGACCAGATCCGCACCTACCTCGTCTTCCTTGATGAACAGAACTACTCGGCCGCGACGGTCGCCCGCAAGATCGCGACGCTGCGGTCTTTCTACAAGTGGGCCGAGCGTCGTGGCTTTGCCGCGACCAACCCGATGACGCTCATCCGCACGCCCAGGCAGAACAAGCGTCTGCCCAAGGCGATCACGGTCGAGCAGGTCGAGCAGCTTCTGGCTGCCCCCTCCGATACAGACGTGCTGGGCCGGCGTGACCGAGCCATGCTCGAAACCCTCTACTCGACCGGCCTTCGCGTCAGCGAACTGGTCGACCTGAACGTCGGCGATCTGGACATCGAGACTGAATCGCTGCGTGTCCGCGGCAAGGGCAAGAAGGAACGCATAGTCCCGATGGGTCGCCACGCGATCCACGCGATCAACCGCTACCTCGAACTGCTGCACCAGGACGCGCGGTACACCGCCGCGATGGGCAGCGCCGGCCCGACCACGCCGCTGTTCGTCAACAAGCACGGCAAGCGGCTAAGCTCGCGCTCCGTACGCCGAAAGCTCGACAAGTACCTGCGCTCGGTGGGACTTGATCCCTCGATCAGCCCGCACACGCTTCGGCACAGCTTCGCGACGCACCTGCTCGACAACGGAGCAGACCTGCGAAGCGTGCAGGAACTGCTCGGGCACCAGTCGCTGAGCACCACGCAGGTTTACACCCACCTGACCGCTCAGCGCTTGCGAGACAGCTACCGCAACGCCCACCCTCGGGCTGAGGCGAGCTGAGCCGCCTCACACTTCCTTTCGGCTGCCTTCCGGCTCTTGACTCTCAGCGGCCCCGTGCCGAGTCGGACCTCAACGCATCGATCAGAGCCGATCGCACCGCATCGCGGTCGCCGTCGAGCGAGAGCACCGAACGGATGATGCCGTCCCTGCCTGAAAGCACCGCGATGGCCCGGCTGCGAAGCTTGCCGGGCTGATGCTCCATGCGCTCGATAAGCAAGCGCTGATCGGTGATCGCGTACACGCCTTTGAGGGTGTTCGCGCCGATGAGTGAATCCGCCGCTGAGCGTGCGCGCGAAGCGGGGTCCACTGTGATAGGCCCGTCGAGCAACGCGATGGGCGTGAAGCCCACGCTGGCAAGCTGTTGGCTCACCTCGGCGAGGAGCGAATCGAGATCAGCGAGCAGCGTAGCTTGTGCTTCAATGGCGTCGGCGCGCACGAAGACGGTCACCCGGGCGACGGTGTTGTCTGGCCAGGGCAACTCGTCGTAGCGAGCGGGGCCTTGTCCATCGTTGATGGTGAGCCCGGGCGGGATGCGCTGGCCCGGGCCGATGGCTGGCCCAAGCGGACGCAGCGAGAACAAGCTCGATACGCGGGCCGCGTCTCGGTCGATCCGGACCCGCTCGCCGATGGCTTGGGTGGACGTGCGCACCTCGATGGAACGCACGGCTTGCGGCTGGCCAGCTCGCGTCTCTGGCATCAGCCTGACCGATTCGACCCGACCCCAGCGAACAACCGCCACCAAACTGCCGGCCTCGCAGGTGCCGGTGAGCCGAACTCCAACGGGCGAGCGCCACGGGCCTTGGAGCAGGACATCGGCTTTGTTCCAAGTGGTGCCATCGGCTTGCGGGATGGGGAGCCACGGATTGCCGGGCCGGGCCATCGCGAGCGATGCAGCAGGCGTGGGCGTCGGAGGCAGGTACACACCGAGGGCAGCCGGTGTGCGCACGGGCTGGCTCGTGAGCACGGCCACGGTCGTTGGGTCGCGCTGGTGGGCGGCCCAGAGGCCCGCATCGCCCGCTTCGATTGCGAGCGGCCCGATGGCCAGTGAAAGCTTGGCGTTCAACGGCTCGAACCACACGGAGTACGCCGAGCTTTCAACCTCGCCGTTGGCTGAGGTAACCGTGATCTCGATGCGCTCGGCGCTGGGAGCTGTGGCGGCGGACCACCACGCGCACAAGAGCATCAGCATCGCGACGACGCTGGTCATGCCCGGGCCTCGCGGGCATCGAGGTCGGCGAGCAAGTTCTGCACCGTTCGGCTGAGCGTGGGCACCACCATCCTGGGTGCAACCTCGGCGAGCGGTTCAAGCACGAACCGCCGAAGGTGCAGCCTCGGGTGCGGGAGCGTGAGTTCGGGAGTGTCCATCACGACAGCATCGTACAACAAGAGGTCGAGATCGAGCGTTCGCGGCCCCCACCGGTGGCCGTTGATGCGGTCGCGGCCGCGCCGGCACTCGATTCGGCGCAAGAGCCTGAGCAGCGAACGAGGCGACCGCGTTGTGCGCACGAGGCACGCGGCGTTGAGGTAGTCGCGCTGGCCAGGCGGGCCGAAGGGGGGCGTTTCGATGAACGTTGATGGTTCGATGATTTCGACACCGGCGGCGCGAGCGATCGCTGCCAGCGCTGCATCGAGATGACGGCGGCGGTTGCCGAGGTTCGACCCCAGGGCGATCGCGGCTTGGGTGGGTTGTCGCGTGGCCTTGGGCATGAGCGCCATGAGGGTAAGACGCCGACCGCGCCCGACGTGCGCATAAAAAACGTCGTTGAGACCGAAGCCCCAACGACGCCACCGAGGACTGGATTTTCCTGCAGCCAGCCCGACCCGGGGAGTATCCCGAGCCGGGCGGCAGAGTGTTAGGTGAGGGTCACGGCTTGGCGACGGGTTCGAGCTCGCGCATGCGGTGCTGCATCTGGGCCTTGAGGCGTGCGAGGATCGAGCTGTGCATCTGGCTGACGCGGCTCTCGGAGAGGTCGAGCGTGGCGCCGATTTCTTTCATGGTCATGGCCTCGTAGTAATAGAGGATGACGATGAGGCGTTCGGCTCGGCTCAGGCCCTTGGTCAGCAGGTGCTTGAGGTCTTTGCGCTGCACTTCCGAGAGCGGGTTGGTCTGCGTGGTATCGCGGATGACATCGATCTCGCGGACTTCTTTGGCGCCGTCGGAGCCGAAGCACCTGCGGGTGAGGCTGATGGTCGAGACCGAGTGTGAATCGCGGAGGTACTTGTCAAACTGCTCGCTGTCGAGGTCGAGGAACTTGGAAACCTGATCCTCGGTCGCGGGCGTGCCGGTGCGCATTTCGATCTGCTGACGGGCGTGATCGACCTTGCTGGTGCGGTGGCGTACGAGGCGCGGCACCCAGTCCATGGCGCGCAGCTCATCGAGGATGGCCCCACGGATGCGGGCCGCGCTGAACGTCTCGAACTTGACCTGGCGCGTGAGGTCGAAGGCATCGATCGCGTCCATCAGGCCGAACAGGCCGGCGGACATCAGGTCCTCGATGTCGACCTCGTCGGGCAAGCGGGCGTAAATGCGGTCGGCGTTGTAACGCACGAGCGGGAGGAACTTCTCCATGAGGAAGTTGCGGATTTCCTCGGTGGGCTCGGTCTTGTACTGGGTCCAGACCTCGACCATGGGCGTGTCGTCAAACCGAGTGGGCAATCCGGATGCCTCGGCATGACGGGCGCCTCGACGAGCGAGCCTGCCACGGAACGGTGCGCTAATGCTGGAAGCTGCCATGGGTCGTCTCCTTGACCATTCGACCAGTGCTCAAAATCGAGCCAGGCATCGATGCCTTTGGTCGGCCTGCCGGGCGATCCTTGCCCTCGGCCGACGGGAATATACCAAACGCGCGCGCTCCGTGAGAGCGGGCACGCGATTATTCACGAGTTGTCCACAGACTCCTCGAGATCTACGTCGATCAGTGTTTCTTTTGAATCGATCATCGCCGGCACAGGCCGCGACGCGGTGAACATTCGGATGTGCTCATCTATAGCCACGTTGGCGGTTTTGCCCAGGAATTGCCCGACGATCCAGCAGAAGATCATGGCAAAGAGCGCCCGCGCCACCACCCCGAGCGGGGCGTTGGAGGCGGCCATGCCAGCGACCACCGCAGCGGTAAAGCCGCTGATGGCCAGTGTCGCAGCAATCATGTCCTGAGTCCGGTGCATCGTTCTCCCTCTTGATGCGATTCCGCAAGAACCGGTACCACTCCATCGGTCGGCGCTCGGTACGACTTGTGCGGATCGTTGCGATTATCGACGCATGCACGCAAGCCGTTGCGGGTTGCGCGTAATTGAGAGTCCGAGAACCACAAGATGTAGTTGGCTAGCGATGCTGCGAGTCTACGGACTGGGTAAGACGTAGCACGCTGCGGGCCAGAGCGCGGACCTCGCGCGATGGCCGGCTGTGGCGCGAGCCGAGCAAAAACGGCCGGCGTCGGCGCACGGCTTGCGCGACTCGACGGTCGGCATGCACCCAGCCCAGCAGCGGGAGGCTCTGGCCCAGGAACCGCTGCGCGCACGAGGCGAGTTTGTGGTGCGTCGCCAGAGCCTCGGACTCGTGGGCTGCGGAATTGACAACAACCCACCATGAGGGCGGCCGCTGCGTTGAGGGCACCGATCGCCTGCGTGCCCAGACGCTCTTGACCAGCGCGTACGCATCCGCGATCGAGGTCGGCTCGGGGGTCACGACCAACAGGGTCGCGTCGGCGGCCTCAACAAAGGTCTGGACATCGGGACCAATGCCGGCGCCGGCGTCGATGAGGAACGCGTCGCTGCGGGACTCGAGCTCGACCAGCTGGCGGAGCACCCGGTCGCGATCGTCGTCGCTCAGGTGGCCAAGGCGGGTAAGCCCGACGGCACCAGGGAGCAGGAGAAACCCGCCCGGGGCTTCGAGCGCGATCTGTTCGGAGCTGTCGGCGCGGTTGAGGAGCGTGTCAAGACGCTTGCGGGGGTTGAGCCCGCAGAGGACATCGGCGTTGGCGGTTCCGATGTCGGCATCGAGGAGCGTGGTTCGGCAGCCGAGTTGGGTGAGGGCGATGGAGAGGTTGACCGCGAGCGAGGTCTTGCCGACGCCGCCTTTGCCAGAGGCGATTGTCAGCATCGGTGCCACCGGCCCGACAGGAACGGGCGCCAGGCTCACAGCGGGAGTTGGCTGGTGGGCCTCGAAGAGCTTGCGAAGACGGGCAGCCTGATCGGAGCTGGCGGCGGTCACCTTGCTGGCCCCGCTTCATGCCCCACCGCGACGGCGTGCGGCTCGGCGAGCGAGTCGTGCTCTGGCCTTGTCGATTCGCCGGCTTGGACGGCCGAGCCCATAATCCGCCGGGCAAGGCGCTCGGGCTGAGCGCGTTCGATGTGGTCGGGCACTTCTTGACCGGTCGAGATAAAGCTCATCGGAAGGCGCGTGCGGTCGAGCACATCGAGCACCGGGCCAAGGCCGACGGCTTCATCGACTTTGGTCAGAAGCAGGCGGTCGGGGCCGAGTACCGCGAACTTCTCGCAGGCTCGGCGGAGCACGCCGGGGCTGGATGCCGACGACAGCACCAGATGGGTCTGGTCGGGCTTGGCAACTTCGATGAGCGAGCGGAGTTCGGCGAGTCGGTCGGCATCGTTCTGGCTGCGACCGGCGGTATCGACGAGTACGAGGTCTTGGTCGCCAAAGGCGGTGATGGCATCGGCGAGTTCACTGGCGGACAGCGCGACCTTGAGTGGGACGCCGATGATCTCGGCGTAGGTCCTCAGTTGTTCGACGGCGGCGATGCGGTAGGTATCGCAGGTGACCAGCCCGACGCGCATGCCGCGCCTGAGCCGAAGACCTGCTGCGAGCTTGGCGAGGGTCGTGGTCTTGCCGACGCCGGTAGGCCCGACCAGCGCGACGACCGAGGGCCGGCCGCTGCTGCGCTGCGGGGGCCACTGGTCGCAGGTGGTGATGCGTGCCGCGATTCGGGCGAGCACCGCCTGCCGAACTGCTTGCGGGGAGTCGAGTTCCTGCTGATCGAGGCGATCGCGGACCTCGGTGAGCAGCGACTCGGCGATGGCATCGGGGACTTCTTGCTCGATGAGCCATGTGTACGCCCCGATCAGGGCGGAGGGCATCGCGCCGACATCGATCGCTTGCGAGCGGGTCGAGCGGAGGACGTGGCCGAGCATGGATTTGATCTGGCCCAGCTCGTCCGAGAGCGACGCAGATGGATCGACCCGGACCGTGGGAAGGCCCCCACCCAGAGGGCGAGTTTGATCGGTCAGGTCGATGGCGACGGGCCGAGCGGGCGGCTCGATGGTTCTTACGGAGGTCGCACGAACCACTTGTGCGATCGGCGCCCCAAGAGGCTCTGGCGGTACAGGCTGAGGCGCAGCGGGAACGCCCGGCCTGAGCGCTGACGCGGGCTTCTCCCACGGTGCTGCGGCGATGAACTCCTCAGCGCGATCGAGCACCGAGGCGGGCATGGGGGCGGGGA
>CAYGSG010000039.1:0-24398 GCA_964352615.1 uncultured Phycisphaeraceae bacterium | reverse complement strand
GGCGTGGCTGCGGCCTCGTTGGGCGGGGGCGGCGTGAACGGGAAGAATTCCACCAAACGCTTGCCGCGCACAAACACCGGATAGACGTACGCGGTTCGGCCGCGGAACGGATCCTCGGCCTGCTCGTACCACATGAGCCATTCGGCGCTGTCCTGGCCAAAGTCCTGGCCCGTGAGCGTGCGCAGCGACTGCCTTGCTGCAAGGTTCACCGCCAAGTGCCTGTCGTCGAGCGCCCGGAACAGGCCTTCGACCACCCGTGGCTGAGCGTACTGCCCCAGCGCGCTGGCCGCTTCGGTGCGGATCTGCGGGTCCGCCTCGCCCGGCACATCGCCGACCACCGCGATCGCTGGCTCGGTGATGTGTTCGAGCAGCGGGCCGACGGCGTCGACGCTGTGCACGCGTTGCAGGGCTCGGGCGGCTTCGATCCGCACCCGCTCCTCGTCGTCGTCGAGCCTCTCGATGATGAGCGGGGCGTGCTCGGGCAGGCCGTGGTTGCCCAGCGCCCGCACCGCAGCAGCCCGGACGCTCGCGTCGCGGTCGTTCGCGTTGTCCTCGTAGAGCTTGAGGTAGATGCTCTCGCCGCCGAAGTAGCTGTTGGCCAGCAAGAGCGTGCCTCGGGCCCGCTTGTCGGCGTTGTACTTATCGATGGCCATCAGGGCGGCTTCTTCGGGCGATTCAGGCGCCCCGAGTTCAAGGATCGAGGTCGCGCCGCGATTGCCGCTCATGGCATCGCAGCCAGCCAGCAGGCCCACGGACACGAGCACACCCGTCAGGCCGATGGCCCGCCAGACCAACGCATTGAGAGAACCAACCATGGACCGAGTGTAAGCAACACGCCCTCGGCGTGGGTATCGTGCTGGTATGCGCACCAAGCACCTGTTTCTGATCGTTCTTGTCGGGCTCGGGCCGGTTCTCGCGGGCTGCAATTCGTCGGCCTCCCGCCGAAGCGAGGTCGTCGGGCCGGCCGCGCCCGCCTCGGGCATGGTCCGGGGCGATGCCGCCTTCCCGCGCGTCACCGGCTCCAAGCGGTTCACCTACAACCGGTCGAACTGGGGCAAGACCGAGTCGGTCAGCGTGACCCAGACCCACGTGCCGCAGAACGACGGCTCGTGGCTCGTCCACACCGAAGAGAATGGCGTCCGCAAGGGCACCAACCGCTACGCGCGCACGGCCAGAGGCGTCGCGCTGCTCGAAGCCGTCGATTTTGACAGCGCCACCGAGACCTTCTTCCGGGGCGGCGGGCTCATGGTCATGCCCACCACCGCGACGCCCGAGGGGCTCTACGGCAACACCGTCACCGTCGAGATCTACGACCTCGGCGAACGGCACACCATCAAGCAGCACGGCAAGGCCACACGCGACATCGAGTTTCTCGCACGCGAGCCCATCCGCACCCCTGCGGGCGTGTTTCAGGCGGCCCATGTGCGGTCGGTCATGCTCATGGAACTCACCTCGGCGAACGTCACGCAGACCGACCATCTCTGGATCGACGACGAGATCGGGATCGTCGCGGAAGATTCAAGGCTTCAGGTCCGTGCGTTCGGCGTGCCGGTGAAGTACAACTCGAAGCTGAGCCTGCTCGCCGAGGTTCCCTCGGCATGGGTGGAGCCGTCGCAGGCGGTGGGCGAACCGATCATCGAACCGTTGACCGAGCGCACGGGACCGGTGGATCCGCCTCCCACACCGCCCTCGGGCATCATGCAGCGGATGCCCTGATCGGCGCTGGTTCGGGTGAGCGCTATTCGGGCGGTCGCAGGCTCACGGGCTTAGCGAGAATCTCGCTGGCGATGATGGCTCGCCGCCAATCGGCTCGGGTGCGAGGCACATCGCTCTTGTACGCGAGCGCACGGGCACTGGCCACGCGTCCCGCCTCGGCGGTGTCTTCACGGCGTTCCCTATGGAACCGCTCGGCAAACACGGAAAGCTCGTGCTCGCCCTGGTGGCGATCGAGCGTGGTCGCGAGCTCTTTGAACTGCTTTTCGGGCAGGCCGTCGATGTCGGATACGTCGATCGCGCTCTTGGGCTTGGTTCGCGCGGCCTGGGCTTGTTGCTGGCCGGGGTGGGGGCGCTGGACCGGGACCTTGGGCGCTTGAATCCCCGGCCTGCTTTGGGGCCTGCCCCCCTGGGGGCTCGCTTGGGTTGGCCTCGGCTGGGGCCGTGGTGGCGCGGCGACCGTGGGCCTCTTGGCGGCCTGCTGGCGCCGGCGGAGTTCCTCAAGCTGGCGCTGACGGCGGGCCGCGATCGATTCCAGATCGACCGAAGCCGACTTGGCCTCGGGCTGGGGCGCTGCGGTTGTACGGCCGGTGCGGAGGCGCTCCGTTTGAGAGCGTTCGACCTCGGCCTTGGCCTGTCGGATGGCCCGCTGCTCGCCGAGCTTGCGCCACGCCCACTGGAGAGCGCCGCCTCCAAAGACGAGCACGATGAACAGAATCTGCATCCAGTTGTTGTTGCCCATGACTCGGCTTTCTGCTTCTGCGGCCAGGCTCAGTTCTGAACCGCTGGCGGCTCGGGCTGAGGGATGAGAACGCCCGCTGCGGGTGAGGCGAATCGTATCGCGAACGCCGGGCCGAGCACATTCGGCGTGAGAACCTCGCTCGCGGGGCCAAAAGCCGCCAATCGGCCACGGTCCATGAGCATTGCGTCGTCCGCCCAGCGGGCTGCGGCCTGCAGATCATGCAGCACCACCACCACGGCCATCGGCGAGGGCGATTCGCGGCTCTGGAGTGCCAAAGCCGCGAGGGCCGCGAGCGTCTGCTCAGCGTGCCGAGGATCGAGGGCAGCGATGGGCTCGTCGGCCAGCAGCACCCGGGGGTGGCCGGCGTCGCCATCGGTCAGGTCGAGCTGCCCGATGGCCCTCGCAATCGCCACCCGCTGCTGCTGACCCACGCTCAAAGCCGGCAGCGGCCTGTCGGCCAGTTCAGCCAGTTCCATCGCCTCAAGGGCAGCCTCCACAGCCCGGCGGTCAGCGGCTGGGCTTGTTCCCAGGGCGAGCCTGCCCAGCGCGACGACCTCTCGCACGCAGTAGGCAAACGCCGAGTCTGGCCGCTGGGCGATGTACGCGATCGACCTGGCCCGCTGTCGGCTGGCCATTCGGCAGGTCGGCTTGCCCGCGAGCGTCACGCTGCCAGCGGTGGGGCGGATCGAGCCGAGCATGAGCCGAAGCAGCGTGGACTTGCCCGAGCCGTTGGGCCCGACCAGCGCGGTGACCCGGCCCGGCGTGGGCTCGCAGGTCACGCCGTCGACGGCTGGGTGGCCACTCTGGGCTGACCTTGGGTAGCGATAGCTCGCGTTGTCGGCTCGCAATGGCATGGCACCACGAGCGTACGCACCTGCTTGCAAGCCACCGGCTCGCGGTCCCGGTGCGCACGCCGGGATGCCCCTAGACTGCTCGCGATGCAGCCCTTGGCCGATTCTGGGGGCAGCCGATGGCGAAAGGGATGTCTGGCATGGCCGAGCGAGTCGTAGCGATCACGGGTGCGAGCGGGTTTGTGGGCCGATGGCTCGTCCACGAGCTGCTGGGCACACGCGAGGGCACCGTCGGCTCTGCCGGCAACGGCTGGCAGGTCCGCGCCCTGGTCCGCTCGCGTGAGAAAGCCAACCGTGTGCTGCCCACTGAAGCGCCGGGCCTGTCCCTCATCGAGGGCACGGTCAACGCTCGCGAGTCGCTGGACTACCTGATGGACGGCGCTGATGCGTGCATCAACCTCGTGGGCCTTATCCGCGAAGCGGGCGGCGGGCAGACCTTCGAGAGGATCCATGTCGAGGCAACCGCTGCGGTGCTGGCAGCGATGGACCGCGCGGGCCTGAAGCGGTTTGTGCAGATGTCCGCGTTCGGCGCGGACCCCGATGGCTCGACCGAGTACTGGCGCACCAAGGGCCGGGCCGAGAGGCTTGTGCGGCAGAGCGGGCTCGACTGGACCATCTTCCGACCGGGCATGATCCACGGCCCCGACGGCGAATTCATGAGCATGGTCGCGGACTGGGTTCGCGGGCGAAGCGTGCCGTACGTGATGGTGCCCTACTTTGCGCGCATCAAGGGTGTTTCACCTACGGGCGAGGGCATCCCCGGCATGCCGCCAGAGTTCGAAGCGCCGGTGCTCGAACCCGTGTTCGTGGGCGATGTGGCGCGCGCGTTTGCGCTTTCGCTCAGCCAGCCCGAGGCGGTACACGAGATCTACCCGCTGTTCGGCAGTGAGGAGCTGAGCTGGCCCGAACTGATGAAGTTCGCGGCGGCCCACATTCCCAACGCCAAGAAGCTGCCCGTGGTGCCCGTGCCGGGGGCGCTTGCGATGTTCAAGGCCAAAGCCGCGAGCCTGGTGGGGCTTGGCGCGCTGTTGCCGTTTGATGCGGGCATGGCGGTGATGGGCCAGGTGGACTCAGTGGGTTCGAGCGCGAAAGCGAGCCGCCAACTGGGCCTTGAGTTTGCGCCGTTCCGCGAGACCATGGCCGACTACGCGGACGTGATGTGATGAGCTGCCATCGCGCGTTAGCGCGACCCGGAAGGACATTCGAGTGAAGTACCAGGCCCGGCTGCTCAGCCACCTCAAGGACGAGCGCTTCGAGCCCAAGGGCATCGACGCGGTGATCGAAGAGCTGCGGATCGACGACCCCGATCGGTTCCGCGCCGAGGTGCAATCGATGCGCGCCCAGGGCGCGATCGAGATCACGCCCAAGGGCCATCTTGTGCTGCCATCGGTGGCGGTGCTCGAGGGCGAACTCACAGGCGTCTTCAAGGGCACCAGCCGGGGCTTCGGCTTCGTGCGCCCCGAGGGCATCTTCCGCGAGGGCGACATCTTCATCCCGCCGGATGCCACCGCTGACGCCCTGTCGGGCGATGTCGTGCGCATCGGTTTCGAGCGCGACAAGCACCGCGAACGCCGCGTGCAGGACGGCAAGCCCTCGTTCAGCGGGTGGGTCATCGAGGTGCTCGAGCGCAAACGCGGTGCGTTCAGCGGCGAAATCTTCAAGCAGGGCAGCCAGTGGCTCGTGCAGCCCGACGGCTCGGAACTCACCGGGCTCATCGTCGTGCGGGACGCCGATGCGAAGAACGTCAAAGCGGGCGACAAGGTCGTCGTCGAGATCGTGGAATATCCCAAGGGCAGCGAACTGGCCGAGGGCGTGATCACCCGCGTGCTGGGCGAGGCCGGCCGCCCCGATGTCGAGACCGAGGCGGTCATCGCGGCGTACAGCCTGCCGGGCGAATTCCCCGAGGCGTGCCTCCAGCAAGCCCGTGAAGCCAGCGCCGCCTTCGATGAACAGGTCGAGAACTGGGAGAAAAACGGCCCGTCCACGCTCACCAACCGCGACGACAAAACCGGCGAGCTGATCCTGACCATCGACCCGCCGGACGCGAAAGACTTCGACGACGCGATCGGCATCAAGAAGCTCGACAACGGCGGGTGGGAACTTGGTGTTTACATCGCGGATGTGGCGCACTTCATCGAGCCGGGCTCGGCCTTGGACATCGAAGCGGCCAAGCGCGGCAACTCGGTGTACCTGCCAAGGCTGGTCATTCCGATGCTTCCCGAGGTGCTTTCCAACGGCATCTGCTCGCTGCAAGAGGGCGTGCCGAGGTTCGTGAAGGCCGCGTACATGCGGTACGACCGCAACGGCAACCGCATCGCCGAGGGCGTGGGCCAGTCGCTCATCAAGAGCCGAAAGCGGCTGACGTACCTCGAAGCTCAAGCGCTGATCGAGGGCAACCAGGAAGAAGCCGAGAAGCACGCGCGGGCCGAGGCGAAGTACAGCGATGAAATCATCGCGGCGCTACGCGATATGGACGACCTGTCCAAAGCCATCCACGGCCGGCGCAAGCGCCAAGGCATGATCTCGCTCGATCTGCCCGAGGTCGAGCTGGTGTTCGACGAAGACGGCCACGTCATCGATGCGGTGCCCGAGGACGATGCGTTCACGCACACGCTCATCGAGATGTTCATGGTCGAGGCCAACGAGGTCGCGGCGAGGCTGTTCGAGGATCTGGATGTGCCGCTGATTCGGCGCGTTCACCCCGAGCCCACGCCGGGCGACTCGGCCAACCTGCAACGCACCGCGATGGTCGCGGGCTTCCGCGTGCCCGAGCACCCGACGCGCGAGGAGCTGCAGGGCCTGCTTGAGGCGACCAAGGGCACACCCGCGGCCCGGGCGGTGCACATGGCTGTGCTGCGTACGCTGACCAAGGCCGAGTACGCGCCGACGCTGGTGGGCCACTTCGCGCTGGCCAGCGAGGCGTATGCGCACTTCACGAGCCCTATCCGCCGGTATCCGGACCTGACCGTGCACCGCTCGCTGGCGGCGTACATCGAGGCCACGGACAACGCCCGCAACCGGCCCAAGACCGACGGCGAGAAATCAAAGCTCGGCCTGCACCTCCGCGAGCACGACCTCATCCCGCCCAAGGACGAACTCGTCGAGACCGCCCGCCACTGCACCGCGACCGAGCAGAACGCGACCGATGCCGAGCGCCAGCTCCGCGGGTTCCTCGTGCTGCAGGTCATCGCCGAACGGCATCTGGAAGACGAGTTTGACGGCGTGATTACCGGTGTTACGCCGCGCGGCATCTATGTGCAGCTCAGCACCTACCTCGCCGAGGGCATGATCAAGGTCGCGGACCTTCCGGGCGATACCACCCGGTCGAACAAGATGCCCAAGTGGCAGATCGATAAACGCACCGGCGGTCTGGTCGACGTCAACAGCGGACGCTCGTTCAACACCGGGCACATGCTCCGCGTGCGCATCGGGTCGATCGATCTGCAGAAGCGCACGATGGACCTGGTCATCGCCGATGACGCTGCACGCGCCAAGGGCAAGGCGAGGGCGGTGCCCGGGCTCAAGCTCGGCGAGGACGGCGCGGTCGCGGGCGGCGCGGCGCCAGCGGGCGGCGCGGGCTTCAAAGAACTCGGCAAGCCCGGCAGAACCGGCGCCCAGCGCCGAAGCGCCAAGAGCAAGCGGCGCGACAAAGGCAAGACAGACCACCGCGACGACCGCAAGCCGAAGAAGGGCAAGAAGAAGTGAGCGGCGAGGTCTGGTCGCGCGTCATCGACGGCGTGACCGTCACAGTCGATGTCGAGGCAACGCGGGCGGCGTACGAGCAGTGTGAGGTCGGGATCGAGTGCAAGTGTGGGGCTTGTCGACTCCTCGTTCAGCACATACATGAGCTCCTGTCCGAAAGACAGCGGAATGCCCTTGAAGAATTGGGAGCCGATCCTCTAAAGCCGTTCAACTGAGACTGGAGTGAGGAGGCGGAGCGGCTCAACATGGTCGAGTTGAACTATGAGCTGGTAGGCACAATGGAGCCAGATACCCACGCCCATGTCGCCACCGGGTTGTTGATCACTGGACTTCGGGCGGGCCCACGCAATGTCTTTGGCAGTGAACCGAGCATTCAGATTGGAGTCATGCTCCAACGGGATCGATTGCCCACGGGAAAGGTGCCGGACTGAGCCTACTTAGAAGATAATGGAACCCACACAAACCCCTCCGGCACCAGCTCCGGCCGGTCTTGCAGCCAGCCGACGAGCCACTCGAAGGCATCGACAAGCCTTGGCCCGGGGCGGTTGAAGAATTGGCTGCCGTCGACGAGGGCCACTCGGCCGGCGCGCACAGCGGGCAGGTCATTGAACCAGTTCTGCGCGCGCAGGGCTTGGACCTCGGTTCGGATCTGTTCGAGCGATAGGCCGCAGGGCGCGATGACGAGCCACTCGGGCCGGGTGGCGGCGAAGACCGCGGGCTCGACAGCGATCGACTTGCCCGCGTGGCGAGAGGCCTGCTGGGGGCCGACGGCGGCGCCCGAGCCCGGGATGGGCACGGTCGGGTTGAGCGGGTGGGCTCCGCCGGCGCGCTCGATGAGCTGCACCGTCCAGTGCCCGGCGATGAACACCGGGTCGGTCCATTCCATGAAGCCGACCACGGGCGGCTCGGTGTACGGGTTGACGAACTCCTCGGCCCGGGCCATCCGCCCGCGGAGGCGGATGACCGCTTCGCCCGCCTCGCGTTCGAGCCCGAGAGCAGCACCGACGCGGAGGTGGTCGTCGAGCACCTGATCGATGGTGGCGGGGTTCAGGCTGACGATGGTGGGCTTGGGCGAGATATCGGCGGCGGCCCGCTCGACGGCTTTGAGATCGATCGAACAGACCTCGCACAGATCCTGCGTGAGGATGACATCGGGCCTGAGTTCATGCAGCGTCGCCACATCGAGGTGGTAGAGACTGGCGGCCTGGTCCGACTTGGCGAGGGCCGAGACCTGCTGATGGGTGTCGGCACTGGTGGTAAAGGTGGTCCGCTGGCTGGTGAGAACCGGCAGGTGGGCGATGGAGGCGGGATGAACCGGGTAGTCGCACTCGTGGGATCGGCCCACCAGATGCTCGATCCCGCCGACGGCGTGAAGAATCTCTGTTGCTGAGGGCAGCAGACTGACGACTCGCATGCAAGACCCCTGTGCTGCCGACCCTCCGATCGGCTCGCCGATGGCCCGCGTGGGCCGCTGGCAGGCCCCCGGATGGGCGCGGTGGTATACCGTACGCGAACCGCTGAAAAGGAGCCCGGCGTGCCACGGGACAAAGCCACGATGATCGCCTCTCACACAGCTAAAGGCCTGACCCTCGCTCTGATCGCCTGCGCGGGGCTCGCCTCGCCGGTGCTGGCTCAGGAGGACGAGGCCCCGGACTCGCCGAATCTCGCTGCCCCCGCGGGCGATCCCGACATGATCGAGATCTCGGACATGACCGAGCCGCTGGACCTGGCGATACTGGTCGAGTTCGTGGCCGACAAGCTAGGCGTTGACATTACCGTGCAAGGCGAACTGACGGGGCAGGTCTCGTTTGTCGCTCCGAAGACCATTCCGCGAGCGGACCTGCTGCCGCTGTTGGAGCGGCTGCTCGATCAGCACAACTTCGCGCTGATGTACGACAGCGTGCTCGATCGGTACCTCGTGCGCCCCGGCGCTTCGGTCTCGGGCGGCGGGGCGGGCGACGAGTTCTCCACCACACGCATCATCACCACGCCCAACATCAGGCCAAGCTCGCTGACCGAGGCGATCACGGCCTACAGCACGGGCGTGGGCGGCGTGGGGCAGGTGAGCTACCTCGACGACCTTGGCGTGGTCGTGGTCACCGGCCCGCCGATCCGCGCACGAGAGCTCGAAGCGTACATCGGCTCGCTCGTCACGCAGGCGCAGAAGATCGAGTACATCCGCATCCCGCTGACGCACCTTTCGGCGACGTCGGCCCGTGAGCGTGCCATCGCGCTGGCCACGGGCAGCGGCGGGCGCGCCATCACCATCCCGGGGCGCAACGACAACAACGCCTCGACCGCCGGCAGCTCCAACTCGTTCGACAATCTCGCCGACCGCCTGATCGTCGAGCCGCACTCCAACGCGCTGATCCTTCGGGGGTTGCCAGAAGAAGCCGCGCGGGTGCGGGCGCTGATCGAGCTGATCGACCAGCCGACGAATCTGGTGCCTAGGGAGTTCTTCGCGGGCAGCTTGGCGGCGCAGGTCGCGCGCATCGCCAGCGGGCTCGGGCTGGGTGAAGTCATCGAGATCGAAGAAAGCACCGATCTCCAGAACGCCAACAACCTCAGGCAGCGAGCGCTGCAAAACCAGCTCACGGGGGGCAACGCCACCGACATGACGGGAGGCTCGCTGATGATCGTCGATGCCCGCCGCGGCATGATCATCCACTACGGCACGCCCGAGCAGCAGGTCCAGCTCGAAAGCCTCGTGCTCGAACTCAAGGCCGACGGCGAACGCATCGTCATCCGCGAATACAAGCTCGAAAACGCCACCGCCGAGACCATCGCCGACTTGTTGCAGGCACTGGTTGATGGCGGCAGCGACCAGTCCGACGGCACGCTGCTACCGGGCGTGTCGCGTCCCAACCAGCCCAACCGCGCCCAGCCGGGCCAGCTTGCCGGCGGCGACGGTTCGTTCACCGCGCAGGCCGAGGATGTCTACGTCGGTTTCTTCGAGCCGCAGAATATGGTGCTGGTCAAGGCACCCGCCGAGGTGCAGAGCCAGTTCGCCGAGCTGATCGAGCGCCTCGATCAGCGGTCGCCGCAGGTGTTCCTCGATGTGCAGATCGTCAGCGTGACCAACTCCGACGACTTCCGCTTCGCGGTCGAAAGCCAGATCATCGCTGGGCAGTACGGCTTGCAGACCAACTTCGGCCTCAGCAGCGCGGGCGACGACTTCCTCGACCGCCGAAGCGCCAACACCGGGCTCTCCGGGCTCACCACGGCCCTCATCCGCAGCGAGGCGATGCCGTTCGTCATCAACGCGATCGAGACCCAGACCGACGGCAAGGTCATCAGCCGGCCGCAACTGCTCGTCAACGACAACGCCGAGGCCTCGATCGTCTCGGAAGAACAGCAGCCCACGACCTCGACGAGCCAGGGCGACGGGTCCACTATTACCACGTTCGCCGGCTTTGAGAGCGCGGGCACGCAGCTCCGCGTCAAGCCCGTAATTTCCTCGGGCGGCTACGTTCGCCTTGAGTACGAGATCGAGCTCAGCAACTTCGTTGGCACGGGCAGCGACGGGATCCCAGCGCCCAAGACGGTGCGCAACGTTACTTCCGAGGCCATTACCGTACCGGGCGATTCGACGATCGTCGTTGGGGGCATCAACGTCTCGGACATCCGCAAGACCAAAACCGGCTTGCCCTTTCTGATGGATGTGCCGCTGCTGGGCGCGCTGGTGAGCGACACGCGGGACATCAACTCAGAGTCGCTGCTCTACATCTTTATTACGCCGCGCATCATGCGTGACGACACCTTCCGCGATCTTCGGCTGCTGACAAGCGGACCCCAGAGCGAGATGGATATCGATAAAGATTTCCCCAGCACGTCGCCCGTATTCATGGAGTCCATCGGGCTGTCGCCCTCGGCCCCGCTGCGCGCACGACGGACCGAACCAGCCGCCACTCCGCCAGCCGCCATTTCGCCGGATGAAGCGCCAAGCACCGATGCGTGGCCCGAGCAGCAGCCCGCGATGATGACCCCCATTCCTGAACCAGAGTGAGCCGGCCGAGATCTATGCCACGCAACGGACGCGACAAGTCGAGAGCTCCCCGCAGCAGCGGCCCTGCGGCGTTGGTCACCGCTGGCCCGAGCGAGGACGTGCGCCGGCTCGCCGCCTCGATGGGGCCGCTGCGCCTGAACGCCGACCAGATCGAGGCGTACCGCATCGCGCCCGGCTCCGATGCCGAGCCCTGGGATGTCATGCTCAGCATGATGGCGATGGACGAGCAGGACGGGCTGGCCGCGCTCGCCGAGCGCACGGGCCTGCGGTTTATCTCTGAACCAAGGCTCGATGACTCGTCCGGCGAGTTCTACGAGAAAGTCGGCGCGGACATCGCGCGCCAGCATCAGGTAGCCGGGCTCGAAGCCGATGCGCAGCGCATGGCGGTCGCGACCAGCCAGCCCTTGCAGCCAGCCGTATTCGCGCTGCTCGAAGACCTGCTCGCGATGCCCATCGAAGTCGTGCTGGCGCCCCGGGCATCGGTCGCCAACCTCATCAACCGTGGCTACGAACAGCGGGGCGACTTGGTCGCCGAGATCATCGACGATGCACCGCTCGATGCCTCAGCGATAGCGACCGCCGCTGCGGGGCTAGCCGGCTCGAACGACCTGCTCGCGCTCGCCCGGCAGACACCGGTCATTCGGCTGGTCAACGTGATCCTGTTCGAGGCGCTCCGCCGCGGCGCGAGCGATGTCCACATCCACCCGATGGAGAACCGCTTGGCGGTGCGCTACCGCGTCGACGGCATGCTCGTCGATGCCTTCAGCCCGCCACTCTCGCTCGCCTCGGCGATCAGCTCACGCCTCAAGGTCATGACCGAGCTCGACATCGCCAACCGCCACAGCCCACAAGACGGCCAGACCTCCGTGCGCGTCGGCTCCAAAAAAGTCGACATCCGCCTGAGCGTGATCCCCACGATCTTCGGCGAGCGCATCGTGCTTCGTCTGCTCGATCAGACGCAGACCGAACTGAGCCTTGATGCCGTGGGCATGAGTAAGCCCATCCAGGCGGGCCTGCTCGACCTGCTCGATCGGCCCAACGGCATGATCCTCGTCACCGGGCCAACCGGCTCGGGCAAGACCACCACGCTCTACGCCGCGCTCGGACAGGTCGATCGTGGCACACGCAACGTTATGACCATCGAGGACCCCGTCGAGTACCACCTCGATGGCATCAGCCAGATGCAGGTCAACCCCAAGCGAGGCGTCACGTTCGCTGCGGGCTTGCGGTCGCTGTTGCGGCAAGACCCGGACGTGATTCTGGTCGGAGAAATCCGCGATTCCGAAACAGCGCAGCTCGCCATCCAGGCCTCGCTCACGGGCCACCTTGTGCTCGCCACGCTGCACACCAACGATGCGCCCAGCGCCATCCCCCGGCTTATCGATATCGGGGTCGAGCCTTATCTTGTTACGTCCAGCTTGCTCGCGGTGCTCGCCCAACGGCTGGTGCGCCGGATTTGTCCTGCGTGCGAGGGCTCGGGCCACGCGGCCGCCAACACCGGTGCAAGCGGTCGATGCGAGACCTGCTCGGGCGCTGGCTACAAGGGCCGAGTTGCGATCCACGAGATCATGCCCATGAACGACACGCTGCGCCGGCTCACCGGTGAACGCGCCGACGGCGTGACGCTCATGGAAGCCGCGCTCGACGCGGGCTTCAAGCCCATGAAGCACGACGCAGAGGCCAAGATCGCAAAGGGCCTTACCACGCAGGCCGAGGCCTACCGCGTGCTGCACTGACGCTACGCTGGGAGCCTCGCGCGAATGGATACCGCCATCAAGCCAGAAGTGCTCGTCGGCAAGCACGTCACACTCACGCCCATGACGCTCGACGATGCGCCCGAGCTGCTCGCTGCGGCCGAGTCGATCGCTACCTTTCGCTACTTCACGCTCCCGCCCAACCCGTGGAATGTTGATGGCATGCGGGCGTACTGCGCCCGGCTTATCGATGACCCGACGATCTTGCCGCACGTCGCGCGAGATGCTGCGGGTAAGGTGATCGGCTCGACGACCTACTGCTCGATCCGTCCGCTGCACCGAGGTGTCGAGATCGGCTGGACGTGGTACGCGCCCAGCGCTCGCGGCACTGCGATCAACCCCGAGTGCAAGCTGCTGCTGCTGACGCGCGCCTTCGAGACTGACTTGTTCTCAACCGGAGATCGCAAAGCTGGCTCTGCAAACCGCGTGGAACTGAAAACGGATGAGCGAAATGCTACAAGCCGGGCCGCGATCCTCAAACTCGGTGCAAGCTTCGAAGGAATGCTTCGCCACCATGTCATCATGCCCGACGGGCACCTGCGCAACTCGGCGATGCACTCGATTCTCGCCGCTGAGTGGCCCGCGATAAAGCACAGTCTCGAACAGCGGATCGCCAGTTGCGCCGGTCGCTAGAGCACGGTGGTTCGAAGCAGCCGTGTTCCCGGCCCAGCCGCAATCACGCAGCGGCCCGCAAGCGCCGCGGGCACCAGCACCGTCGAGCCAGCACGAAACTCGACCTCGCTGCCGGATTGATCGTCGCGAACGCTCCCGCCCATCGTCGCGAGCACCGTAATCACGATCGGCCGATTGTTCGCCGAGCCCGCGATCGGCACTTCTTCGCAACTCAATCGCAGCTCATCGACCGTGAACATCTCTGTCGTTACCACCCGGCCCTGCTTGGCGCCGTCGTCGAGCCTGACGGGAGTGGGTCTGGCATCAAAGTCGATGCACTCGAGCGCCTGTTCGATGTGCAGCTCGCGCTGCGGACGCTTGTACTCACGCGTCCAGTCGTACACGCGGAACGTGGTGTCGCTGGGCGTCTGAATCTCGGCGACGACGATGCCAGCGCCCAGTGCGTGGCACGTGCCGCTGGGCAGCAGGTGCGTCTCGCCGACCACCGCGGGCAGCCGGACCATCACGTCGGGCACGGTGCCCTCTGTGATGCACCTGGCAAGATCGTCCCGGCTTGTTCCCGGCTTGATCCCGATGAACAGTTCCGAGCCAGCCTCGGCGGCGACCACCGTCCAGCTCTCCGTCTTGAGGTGCGACTCCGGGTGCGCACTGGCGTACGCCGGCGATGGATGCACCTGCACCGACAGATGCTCTCGCGCATCAAGAAATTTGGTCAGCAGCGGGAAACCCCCGCCCTTGGCGGGTGTCGCTTCGCCCAGCAGGGCTTGGCCCCACGCATGGCTCGCGTCGCGCACCGTCTGGCCAGCCAGCGATCCGTTGGTCACCACCGAACGCGATGCAGCGCCCGCGATGGACTCATCAAGATCGCTCAGTTCCCAGGACTCACCGATCAACGTCTCAGGCGGGAGGTTTTTGCCGAGCGCATCGAGCGATCGGCCGCCCCACACCTTGGGCACCAGCACAGGCGTCAGCAACATCGGGTAGGGGGAGGGCGGCACGCTCACGCCTGCATCGGCCCCAGCGCCATGCCGGTGATCTCGGCCTCAAACGCGACCTCGTCGCCCACCATGCCCTGAAGCTCGGTGATGAAACGCCGCTTGCCCTGCTTGATCTCTCGGCAGAGCAGCAACAGGTCTTCGCCCGGCACCACGCTCCGCCTAAACACGCACCGGTCGATCCGCAAGAACGCGGCGACCGTTGGTTCGGGCTTCTGCTTGTTCCAGACGTACGCGGCCAGTTGCGCGCCGCTCTCGACCATCAGAACGCCCGGGAAGAGCGCTTTCTGAGGAAAGTGGCCCGGGATCCAGAACTCTCCTTCGCGCACCTCGCGGATACCCACCGCGTGGCGGTAGTCATCCGCAAGCCAGATCACCCGATCGAGCAGGCGCATGGCGCCACGATGCGGGATGACCCGCTCGATGGCGTCGCCGTCGGCGAACGTCGAGCGCAGATCGATCTGCGACAGATCGAACAGCGACCGATTGGCTTCGCCGATCTCGCGCGTCGCACCAGGCTGTGACGCTGTCTCGCTCAGTTCAGGGCTCCACTCGCATTTCAAGCACAGCCTTACGGACTTCCTGCGCCGCGTCCTTGATCTCCTGCATCGTCTTACGGACGCGCGTGCCCGCGGCCTTGTTGCCGCCCTGGGCCTTGGCCATGTCGTCCTCGACGTCCTTGATCAGCTGTTGCAGCTTGTGGAAGGCTTCCATCGGTCGTACCTCGAATCATCGGCGGTGCCGCAAACGCACCGCCTGAGTGTCGGCATCGGGGCGAACCAGCCGGCCCGAAGCAGTGGAACAGGTTGCGGGGTTCGGCTCGGTCTCTGGTCCACGCCGGCCCCGATCACAGGTCCACCAGCATACTCCCCCGCGTTACCGGGGGGGCCGACAATCGCCGATCAGAGGGTCTTGAGGGTGAAAATCGACAAAAAGATCGTATTTTGTTCGGATATTTTCGGTCCTCACAGGCACCGACCCCTCAACTGTGGGGGATCAGCGGCATCAGCCGCTCGAACAACTCCAGGGCCGCGTCGCAGTACGCCGCCGAACCCTCGCGGCCTGCCACCGCCGGCACGCACGCCGCCATCAGGACCCGCCGAAGGTTCGCCAATTCTCCGTAGTTCCCCGGCATCTCCATGCCCAGCGCCTTGCGTGCCCGAGCCATCGCCGACACCGGCTTGACCCCGCACAGGTCGCTCTTGCGGTGCCAGTACTGCCGCTCGAAGTACACCGCGTCCTCCACCCAGTGGCCCGCGTGCGTCATCGCCAGATCCAGCAGCACCCAGTGCCCTCCCGGGGTCCGCTGCATCGCGTTGCCCGTGTGCAGGTCGCCGTGGCACCAGCAGTGGGTCGGCCGGTGGTTCCACGCCCGTGCCACCGCGGGCAAGATCTTCTGAAACTTCTTGAGCGCCGTGTTCCACTGCTGGGGCTGGGGGATCAGCACCGAGCCCAGCGCCTCGCGGGACTTGTGCACCATCGCTTCCCAGTCGCGTACCGCCGCCGCTTCGTTGACCTTGCTCGCTTGGTGGGCCGCAGCCTGAAACCGCGCCGCAGCCGCGATCACACCTTGCACGTCCGCCTTGGTCAGCGGGCTGTCGGAGGCCTCGCGGTCGAGGCGTTCCTCTACCAGCCAGCACAAGTCGTACCCGTTGATCGCGTCGCCCCCGTCCACCATGCGTGGCACGGGGCACAGGTCAACATCACGGCGGTTCCAATCCGGGCTCGTCGCCTGGCCGAGCTTGCTGCTCCAGCGGTACTCGCGCGGGCCGACGGGCAGTTTGACCATCACACGCAACGGCTTGCCGTCATCGAGCGTGTACGTGGAGTACCCCGTGGAAGCACCGGATCGCTGCCAGGAAGCGCGGAACCACTCGATCGGGCCGAGCTTTCCGTTGGTCGCACGCTGCACGTGCGACTCGAGTGACGAGGCAAGATCGCCGCCAGAGCCCGTAAGGTCCGACGGCGCGTTCGGCTGGGTGGCTTCGCCCATAAGGGGCGCACCTCCTTGGTGCCAAGGGGTCAGCCTCATGCTGACCACGCGATTCTGCGACACGCCCAGCTTACAGCAATTGTCGCTGTTCGTCTGCGCCGTTTGCCCAAACCCGGCATGACAATTCGCCGCCCCGCCCGCTCAACCCTTCGGGCACGCTCACAACGCTCAACAATTTTCGGCCGACCGCTGTTTCCGGACGTTGCAACGAAGTTGCTCGATCTGCGCCGGGCTCAGCACTTCAACGCGGTCGGTCGGCGACACCCCATCGGGCCAGTTCGCATCTCGGCCGAGCACCGAGCCGAGCTGCTTGCGCCGCGTACTGAACAGCCGCTGGCAGAACTCGGCCAAGTCTTCCGCATCCGAAGTGAGCGAGGCGCTCCGCCGAACCAGGCTCATCATCGCGCTGGTCACTTCAGGCCTGGGCCAAAAACAACTCGGCGCCAGCACGCCCAGCATCCGTGCCTCGCACACCGCTCCCGCCACCACGCTCACCGACCCGTACGCGCGAACGCCAGGCCCGGCGCACAGCCGCTCGGCGACCTCCCGTTGCACCGTCACAAACTGCGCTCTGCACTCGGCGTGCGCGGTCATCAGCCTGAGCATCAACGGCGTCGCCGCGTGGTAGGGCAGGTTGGCCACGAGTGTGAACGGCCGACCCGCGAGCGTGCGAAGGACATCGCCCGAGATCGCCCGCTTGCTGGCCAAGCAGTCGCCGCGAACGATCGTGCAACGCTGCCCTTCGAGCCGTTCGGTGAGCAAATCGCACAGCCCGTCGTCAAGCTCGCTCGCGACCACTTCGCAGCCGCGCGCAAGCAGCCCCTCGGTCAGCGTGCCCGTGCCGGGGCCTACCTCGAGCACCACGTCGCCCTCGCCCACGCCCGAGGCCTCGATCAGCTTGCGCACCAGGTTGGCATCAATCAAAAAATTTTGGCCGAGCGCCTTCTTGGGACTCTGGCCAGCCTGGGCGAGCAGCTCTTTGATCTCGGTGAGTGACTGCACGCTTGGGTTGCTCGCTTTGCTTGGGCTCAGCTCGGCTCGATCGGTCCCGCACCAGGTCCCGCATCGTCGGTCCCGGTCTGGCACCCGCCCGCGCGGTACCGCTCAGCACCCGGGCCGAGGGTCAACGCGTTCTTGCCGACCTGTTTGGAACGCATCGCGAGCTGGTCGGCGTGCTCGATCAGCTCCGTCGGGGTCGCGCCGTCCCATGGAAAGGTTGCAAGCCCGCCCGAGATCGTCAGCGTGCCCGGGGCATCGCGCCCCAGCTTGGGAAAGTGCTGCTGGCAGATCTGCTGCTGAAACCGTTCAGCCAATGTGAACACGCTCGCCGGCGGCTTCGACCCCGGATCGCGCGGCCCGGTCGGCTCAAAGAAAATCACCGCGAACTCATCGCCACCGATTCGGCAAACCCGGTCGTGGGGCCGGATCACGCTGTCCATCAAACGAACGGTCTCCATCAGAATCTCGTCGCCCGCAGCGTGCCCCCAGCGGTCGTTGTACTGCTTGAAATTATCCACATCGAACAGCATCAGCGTTACGGGCAGCCGCTTGTCGCGCGCACGCTCAAGGCACGCCGGCAGGAACCGATCGAAGTACCGCCGGTTCCACGCGCCCGTCAGGTGGTCGCGGAACGCCGCGTCGCGCAGCTCGCGTTGCAGCGAGCCCGCGCGGAGCCACCCCGCAAGCCAGCCAGCGTGCTCGCGAAGCTGCTCGGCATGCAGCCCGATCAGCGTGCCCAGCACCCGGCCGTCCGAGCCAGCCACCGGGATGCCGCTCGATGCACGCTGGCTCGCCGCGCCCGCTGCAATGAACTCGACCGAGGGATCGCTCGTGCGCGCACGGATCAGCTCCAGCGCCTCGGGCAACACGTCCTGCCCCCGCACCATCGCCGCTGCGATGCGTTCGTCCGCGAGGTGCGCCGACGGCGCGACCGGTGCCGCCGAGGGCGAGGGCCGATGTGAAACGCCGTTGAGTGTGATCGCACGCAGCGCCTCGGCGTCGTGCTCGGGCGTCACCACCGCATCGAAGCCCTCGACCGGCCCATCGCCCGCACGCACCACCCGCACCGAAGGATCAACCGAACGCAACGCAGCGATAAACGCGGCCCGCTCTTCGACTGTTTCGTCGGCGTCGGCGTGCGCACTGACCACGACCACCGTATCGGTCGGGGTGGCGTCGTCGATCGGGTCAGCCAGTTCGCCCAGCGCGTCCATCGGTGTGCGCGCCCGGATCAGCTCCACCGATGCATCCCGGCGCAGCGATGCCTCAAGGCCCGTGGGGCCAACCGCGATCACCCGCAGCGGCCGGGGCTCGGTCATGGCTGACCGCCCCCAGCAGGGTCGTGCTCGAAGGAGTCGTCGCTCAGCAGGGCCGCCATTTCCTCGCTCGTGAGCACGGACTCCGCAGTCGATCCGTTCGCGGGCTCGGCGCCCCCGTCAAAGCTCGACATGCCCAGCACGCCAAGGCCGGTCAGCCTGAGCATCGGCCCGCTGGGCGCGCTGGCATCGCGCCTGGGTTTGGGTTCAGCGATCGGGTCACTGGTGGGCCGGGGCTCAGCCGTCGGCGCCGCCTTGGCGCGAGGCTTGGCAAGCTGCAACGGCGGCTGCTGGCTTGGGTCGTACGTCCACCGCGCCGCTCGCGGTGCAAACCGATCGAGCGCCGCCAGCACCTCATCGCACCGCGCGTGCGCGCTCGGCTCAACGATCACCAGCACCACGACCTGCCTCGCCCGGCTGGCGCTAAGCACCTGCGCCAAAGCCGAGTACGGGTCGCCCGCGCGCGCCAGCTCAAGCCCTTTGGACTCCAACGCCGCAAGCAAGCCCCGGGGGGCCTTGAGACTGGCCGGCTGCCAGACCACGCACCGGGCCGTAGCCTGAGTCGCGTCCACCGGCTGGGTTTTGGTGTTGACACCGCTCACGCTTAGAGTGTACCCCAAGGGCTGGCCATGACCCGCAAGACGCGCTCTCGGACGGTGCCCGGTCGCTCGCAAACGCCCCTCCATGTAAACCCCAGCCGCGTTATCACACCCCCTGAGGGGGCTTGCTGATTCCAATTGGAATACGCCAGCCGCCCAAGGCAGGTTCATCCGTGGCCGCCAGAGCCGTTCGCGTGCCCGATCAGGCTGTCAGCGACCGCCCGTGCACCGCCCGCTGGCTGCTTGTTCCGAAAGGCTTCAATCGAACGCTTGAGTTCGTCCCGTTGCGCAGCCGAGCCGAGCAACTCAAGCAGGGCGGGGCCGTGGGAGAGCATGTTGGACTCTGCGTGCTTGTGGTCTTCCCAGATCAGTGCGCCGCCCGCATCGGCCAGCGGCTGGGCGTTGCGGGTCTGGTGGTGGTCGCGGTGGAACGGGTACGGCAAGAACGCTGCGGGCACCGCGCTGGCTGCAACCTCCGCCACCGTGCCCGCGCCCGCCCGGCAGAGCGCGAGGTCCGCAGCCCCCCACGCGAGCCCCATCGGGCTGAGCATCGGCTCGACTCGGGCATCGATGCCCGCTCGTTGATACACCTCGGCCAGTTCGTCGCCCGGTTCGCCCCCCGCCTGGTGGAGCACCTGCCATTGGCCTGCGCGAATCGCCTCGGCGTGCTGAGCTGTGAAAGCTGCGACAAAGTCGTTGAGCGTGCGCGCGCCAAGGCTGCCGCCTGTAACCAGCATCAGCGGCCGCGCTGCATCAAAGCCCCAGTGCTGTTTGCACGACGCGGTACCTGCCGAGGCGATCGCCTCGGCGCGCACGATCCGCCCGACGCGATGGACCTTGCGTTCGAGGCTGGTCAGTCCCATGAGCGTGGCATCGTGGATGGTGTGTGCCGTGCGCAGGCTCAGGCGCGTGGCTTTGCCCGGCGGGTCGTCGAGCACGAGCACATGCACGGGGCAGCCATCGAGCCTTGCGGCCCGCACGATGGGGGCCGCCGCAAAGCCACCCGTTGAGAGCACGAGCACAGCCTGGTGCTTCGACTTGAGCCCGCGCAGCGCAAGGCGGCCGGCGCGCAAGGAAGGCGCCCAGCCGCCTACGAACCGCGTGAGCCCGCTGGGCCTGAGCGAGAAAGGCTTGGCGGCAAGCGGTTCAAACTCCAAATGGCGGTCACCAAGAATGCGGGCATCAACCGCTCGATCGGAGCACAGCCAGAGCGTCTCAGCGGGTGGGCATGCCGAGCTTGCCAGCGCCTCGGTGACCGCCAGTGCGGGGAATAAGTGCCCGCCCGTGCCGCCGCCGGCGATGACCAGCGCCCAACTTCCGTTCAGCCCCCGGCTCATGCCACCGAGGCCTGCTGGCCCCAGAGCGTGTCTTCATCGTCGGTCAGGTCTGGCGCGGACTCGGGTGCAGACTCATGCGCCTGCGCACGGTCCATCGCGATGAGCACGCCCAGGCACGCAGCGGTGAGCATCCAGCCCGTGCCGCCCGCACTGAGCAGCGGCAGGGCGATCCCCTTGGTCGGCCCCAGGCCCGTGACCACGACCATGTTGATGAGTGCTTGCAGGCCGATGGTCGCTGCAACGCCCACACCAAAGAACTGGAGCATCGCGCTTCGCTCTCGGCTGACGATCCGCACCGCTGCGAGCAGGATGGCCGCGTACAGCGAGGCCACGATGAGCGCGCCGAGCAGGCCGATCTCTTCGCAGATGACCGCGAACAGAAAGTCCGTGCGGTCCTCTGGCAGGTAGCCGAATTTTTGGAGCCCGTTGCCCAGCCCTCGCCCCGTGCCTTGCCCGTTGGCGATGGCGATCATGGACTGGATCATGTGGTAGCCGTGGGTCTCGGGGTACGCGAACGGGTCGAGGAACGCGAGGATGCGTCTGGCGCGGTAGGCGCTGGTGGCGATCAGCAAAAACACCGCCGCCGCCGCCGGGGGGACGAACAGCGCCAGGTGCCAGAGCTTCGCACCCGCGGCCAGCAGCATGACGCCGACCACCGCGCCCATCAAGACGCCCGTGCCCAGGTCCTCGATCGCGACGAGTCCAACGAGCAGGCCCGCGCCGATGGCCACGGGCAGGAGCCCCGCGAAGAACTGCCGCAGCACCGGCCCGCGGACCACGCCGTACCACGCGATCGCTGCGACCAGCGCCCACTTGGCGACCTCGGACGGCTGGAACGAGAATGAGCCCACGCCCACCCATCGCGACGAGCCGTTGACGGTCTTGCCGACGCCCGGGGCGTAGACCATCGTCAGCAGCACGCCCAGAGCGAGCACGATGCAGGTCCAGATCGCGATGCCGCTCGCCGGGTGGAACCACGAGCGGGTCTCGGTCTGGTCCGTTGTGACCTCGGCTCGGCACGCCAGCGAGGCCAAACGCCGAACGGGCAGCCGGCTCGCGATCAAGAGCAGCAGCAGTGCCGCAGCGGTGTACGCGGAGTTGCGGGAGAGGACGATCGAGCTGAGCGTGACCCCGCCGGTGGAGTAGCCGTCCACGCCAAGCGGCGCGACCCGCATGCCAGCGCTGGCGACCATGACCGTGCCCAAGGCCAGCAAGGCAAGCACAGCCAGCGCGATGACGTGACCCGGTCGGAGCATCAACGGGGGTATCGGCTCAGCGGGCTCGAACGGTCCAAGACCGAAGACCAAGACCTAAGAGCAAGACCGGCGAACAGCACCCGAGGGCTGGGCTTACTCAGCCGCCAGCAGGTCCGCCTCGGGCACCGCGATCAGGTCGTAGCCCTCGCTGTCGACCACCGCGCAGCGGGTGAAGTCGCCGATGGGCAGCTCCGCCAGCGAATGGACGAGGGTGACCGCATCGATCTGCGGGGCCTGGAAGTACGCCCGGCCCTTGTAGACCGGGGTGCCGTCCTCGCTCACGCCCGCGCTTGATTCGATGAGGACGTCCAGCCGAAGGCCCGAATCGACCGGCGTGTCGGGGTCGAACTGCTCGGCCAAGAACTCGGCCTGCTCGAACGCGAGCGACTGCTGAAGGGCCATGATCTCGCTCTTGCGTTCGCGTTTGGTCTCGGCGGGCACGGCGAGGGCGGGGTTCTGCTCCATCGTGCCCGCGGGGGTGCCGTCTTCTTGCGAGTACTCGAACACGCCGACCGCTTCAAAGGCGTGCTCTTCGATAAACGCGAGCAGGTCCTGATGGTCCTGGTCGGTCTCGCCGGGAAAGCCGCTGATGAAGGTCGTGCGCACGGCAAGACCCGGGATGCGTTCGCGGAGATCGTGGATGAGCTGGCTCTGGTGCCCGGCGCTAACGTGGCGGCGCATGGCGGTGAGCATGTTGTCGGAGGCGTGCTGAAGCGGGATATCGATGTACGGCACCAGGCACGAGGTCTGGCACAGATGGCTAAAGGCCTCGATGAACTCGCCGCGGAAGTTGCTCGGGTAGGCGTACATCAGTCGGACCCAACGGGACAGTCCATCGGCCTTGGTGGCCTCGTCGGCAGCCTCGCAGACCGCGCGCAGCAATTCGGGCAGGCCGCCTGATTTGGTTTCATCGTTCCACCCTTGGCCGATATCGTCGCCGTAGCTGGTGGTGTCCTGGCCGATCAGGCACAGCTCGCGCGCGCCGTCGGCGCACAGTTCGCGGGCCTCGGCCTTGATCGCTACCAGCGGCTTGGACCGCATCTTGCCCCGGATCGAGGGAATCGTGCAGAACGCGCAGGCCTGGTTGCAGCCCTCGCTGATGCGCAGGTACGCAAAGTGCCGGGCGGTCAGCCGAAGCCGGCCCGCGTCGGACTCAAAGTAGCCCACGCCCTTGCCGTCTTTGCCGTTGACGGTCAGGCCCACCGTGTCGCGCCCGACGTCCTTGGCCTTGGTGATGGCGTTGGCGTGGATCCAGTACGGCGGGGTGTCATCGCTGGCAAGCTCGGTCGAACCCGGGCCGCGCACGGCCTCGATGATGTGGTCGCGGTCGAACACGCCGACCATCGAGTCGATGCCCGGCACCCATTCGTTGAGCTTGGATCGGTGCCGCTGCACCAGGCAGCCAGCGACGATGACGCGCTTGACGCGGCCCTCGTTCTTGGCCCGCACCGCAGCGCGGATCACGCCGAGCGATTCTTCCTTGGAGCTTTCGAGAAACCCGCAGGTGTTGATGACAATCGCGTCGGCGTCGTCGATGGTGTGCTCGGTCGAATTGCCCGCGCCCAGGTCGGTGTTCGTCGAGTCGTCGTGGGCTGGCGAGGCCTCGCCCGCGGAAACGGGCAGCATGCCGTCCTCAGCGAGCAGGCCGAGCATCTTTTCGGAGTCCACGAGGTTCTTGGGGCACCCAAGGCTCACGAACGAGACGGTCGAGATGGAATCAGTAGCGGGCATGCGCACCGCAACGGTACGCAGCCGATGGGAGCGGTGCAGCCCGATGCGACTGGCGGGGCTCAGGCCGTCTGGCTCGCGCCGCTCTGGCGTGGACGGGCTGCAAACGCGGACGCATCGAGCCCGGGCATCGGGTAGTGCCGCTGGAGGGCGATGGCCAGGCGGTCTGGCTGGGCGAGTTCGAACGAGCAGCAGCCGGGCAGGCGCCAGCCGGCAAAGCGTACCGCTTTGACGAGCATGGTGGGGCAGGTGCACAGCCGCAGTTCGGCATCGGTCCGGCTGAGCGGGAGCACGCCGAACTGCCAGGCCTGCCGGCGGTCGATCAGCGTGATGCAGTCGTGGTCGGCGACCATGACCGCGGGATCGACGCGCTCGGCGATATCAATGAGCTGGTCGGCCCAGGCGCGTTCGACGTCGATGGGTTTGACGCCGAAAAGCTCCTCAGCGATCGCGCCGAACGGCCTCGGGTGCTCGCGCTGCACCCAGAGAATCTGGTCGCGCTGCTGGGGCGTCAGGATGCCGGCTTCGACCATCAGGTTGCCCAGTCGTGGGATCATGCTTGGCTCCATATGCAGCAGCCATCGAGGCGGCGGCGCACCCGGCATCGGCTGTTGCGCCGCCAGCCCGCACGCGGGTTGCCAAGGTCGCACGGCAATGCCGAGGCGTGCGCGCAGCAAGGCGGGCCGGGGGGGATGGGCGGGCGGGCCGAGTCCCACAAGCCTTGGGCCGGGCGTTCTCGGCCCGGGGAGCGGGCGGGGCTACTGGCCGAGGCAG
>CAYGSG010000038.1:0-25903 GCA_964352615.1 uncultured Phycisphaeraceae bacterium | reverse complement strand
GGGTATTGGCCCGCCGAACCCGCCTCCGGGAACCGACCCAAGCCGCTGAATCGACCCGCTCATGGCGTAACTTCACCCATCGTGGAGCTTCGACCGAGAACCGCGCACTTTGTGGGTTTGTCCCGCCTCTGCCAGTTGGAGGGCTTGGAATGGTGGGCTGGGAGCCACACCCTCAGCCGTGGCGGGCGCGCCAGAGCGTGACCGCTTCGGGCTCGCGGGCGTAGATCGGCCGCAGGGCCTCGGGCTTGGTCGTCGCTGCTGGTGGCACCTTCGCCGCCGCCATGAGCAGCGACCTTGCCGAAAGCCGCAGGGGTTCGATCAACCAGCCCCGCCGCTTGGCCGAGGCCTCCCATGCAGGGGGCAAAAACCCGTCGGCGATCAACCGAACCGGCGGCCCAGACTCGGCTTGCGTCAGGTCCAGCGCCTCGAATTCCTCGGCCGAGAGCACCCGGCCGCCCACCGGAGCCATCGGGCAGCCGTCTGCGCCGAACACCTCGGCCCATGCCGATTGCTTTTTGCTTGCCAGCGCCACCACGAACGCTCCGGGCCGAGCCGCTGCATCCACCGCAGCCACCCGCGTCGATTCCACCGCGATGATCCCTAGCCCCAGCGCCTCAGCCACCGTCGCGGCAGCCGCCACGGCGACGCGCAGCCCCGTGAACCCGCCCGGGCCTACATCCACCGCGATCGATTCCAGGTCCGCGGGTGATTTGCCGTGCGCCCTCAGCAGCCGCTCGCAGGCTGGGAGCAAGTCGTCGCGCTGCCGGCTGCCGGGCTCCACGCTTTCCACGCCGAGCACGTCGCATTGGTCCTCCCCGATCAGCCCGAGCCCGACCTGGCTGGCATCCGGGCCACTGGTCGGATTGGATACCTCGATCGCGAGCGTGAGCCTGGCTTGGGTCATTCCAGTCGCCCCCGCCTGGCCTTGCGCTGCGCCTGCTCGCGCTTCTCGCGCAGCCTTCGTTCGATCGCTCCCCGGCCCGGTTTGGTTTTTTTCCTTGGCTTGGGCTCCTGCATGGCCCTGACCATCGCAGCACGCAGTTGGTCCAGGCACCCCTGCCTGTTTCGGCTCTGGCTGCGGTTCTCCTCGCACGCGATCAGCAGCGCCGCCCCGTCGTCGACCACCCATCGCCGCTCGGCCCGCAGCAGCCTGCGCCGCACCCGTTCGGGGACGCCGATATCCACAAGGTTGAGCCGAAGCACCGCTCGCGTCGCGCGCCGATTCACGTTCTGCCCGCCCGGCCCCCGGCTCGATGTGTACGACCACGACAGCGCATCGGGCACCACCCGCACGCCCGGAGCGATCTCAACGCCGTGCTCGCCATCTGGCTGTGGGGGCTCGGTCTGGTCGCTCATGCCTGCTCCCCGCGCGTCACAGCCCGCACGACCGTGCCAAGCCGCTGGGGAGAAGCCCTGTTTGCCCCGTCCGCGTGTGGCACGAGGCCCGATTGTTAAGCCTATCAGCCATGCGTCATCAGCGTTTCTTGACGGCAAGACCCGGTTATGAGAAACTTCGACCGGAGAAGGCCTAGAACCCGATGATGCACTCCGCCGCCCGCCTCGACGCGATACCATCGCGGCCTTCAAGGCGTTTTCGGTGGGATCAACGGCGTCGGGCGGACCGCGTGTGCGGACAGCCGATGGAAGTCGGCTGACAGGAGTCGGGAGGCTCGGTTCAATGGCGACGGTGACCAAGCGAGAATTGATCGAACGAATCGCGGCCGCCACGGGCCTCAGCCGTACACAGGTCAAAGAGGCCGTGCAGCAGTTCCTCGATGAGATGATCATCGAACTCGGCAAAGGCAACCGGCTCGAGTTCCGCGATTTCGGCGTCTTCGAGGTCAAGACCCGTGCCGCACGACGGGCGCAGAACCCCAAGACCCTCGAACGCGTGGATGTGCCCGCCAAACAGACCGTCAAGTTCAAACCCGGTCGGCGAATGCGCGAGCTGCTCGATAGTGAAGCACCCGCCGACCAAACAACTGCCAAGCCAACGACCAAGCCCTCCGCGAAGCCCGCCACCAAACAAGTCGCGAAGCCAGACATCAAGCCAGACATCAAGCCAGGCATCAAGTCGGACAAGCCACGCTCTGCCGGCTTCGTCGAGAACAAGCCCGAACGCACCGAGCCCGCAGCCACCGACACCGACTAAGCCCGTGTGTCAATCGACGGGCTCGTCGGCCAGCCCGACCACCAGCCCGACCACCAGCCCGACCACCAGTTCGTTCATTGGCTAGTCAACAGGCTGCACCGCAGCGGGGTCCACCAACTCCAGCATCCGGTCCAGCGCCTTGAGCGCGAGCGCGCGCACCTCCGGATGCACAGCAATCACATTCACCGCCTCTGGCTTGCCATCGCGCGTGCCCTCGCGTTTGCCCACGCCACAGAGCCGATCGAGCACCCACAGCAGGTGCGGCTCATCGATGCGGTACATCGTTGTGCACAAGCACTGGCACTCCGACAATATCCGCACCTGCACGCCCCGCTCGGCGGCTTCATTCGCAAGGCGGCTCACCAGGTGCACCTCCGTGCCCACCGACCACCGGCTGCCGGGCTCGGCGGCCCGGATCGTCTGGATGATCTTCTCCGTCGATCCCCACTCGTCGGCCAACTGCACCACCTCGCGCGCGCACTCGGGGTGCACGATAATCCGTTCAGCGGGCTCGCCCTTGGCCTCGGCCAGCTTGCTCCGCTCGCGCACCTGCTCGCAGTGCTCGGGCCTAAACAGCTTGTGCACCGAGCAGTGCCCCGCCCACAGCACCGCTTTAGCAGCCAGCAGCAACTCGGGCGTCATCCCGCCAAGTGCTTGGCCCAAAGCCCGCTGCTTGGGGTCGTACAGCGCGGTCTGCGAGGCCACGTCGTAGCCCAGGTGCTCCATCGTGTTGCGCCCGAGGTGCTGATCGGGCAGGAACAACAGCTTGATGTCCTCGCCCTCGCCCGCCGGCTGCGTGCCGCCTTCGAGTGCCCACCGAACCACGCGCTCGGCGTTCGAGCTGGTGCAGCAGGCCCCGCCGCGCTCACCGACGAACGCCTTGATCGCCGCCGAACTGTTCACATACGTCACCGGCACGATGCGCCCGTGCCAGCCCTGGCTTTGCAGCGACTCGTGCAGCGCGTCCCACGCCTCGACCGTGTCGTCGTAATCGGCCATGTCCGCCATCGAACAGCCCGCTGAAAGATCGGGCAGGATCACCTTCACCGATTCGGGCGTGAGCATGTCCGCGGACTCGGCCATGAAGTGAACGCCGCAGAAGACCACGTGTTCGACGGGCTGCTCGCCCGACACACGCGCCGCGATCTGGCTCAGCAGCAGGCTGTCGCCCGTGAAGTCCGCGTGGCGGATCACCTCGTCCGCCTGGTAGTGGTGCCCGAGGATCACCAGCTTCTCGCCGAGCTGCGCCCGGCGCGCGCTGATGCGTTCAGCCAGTTCGCCGGTGGGCATCCGGGTGTAGGTCTCGTCGAGCGAGGGTTGCCAGAGCATGATCGCCTCCTGGCCAAGCGTAGGAACGCCCCGCATGCGGCCGATACCAGCTTGCTGGCCGATCGTGCTCAGGCGGCATCGCCCTGCATCGAGTCCGTCCAACCGTCGAGCGCTGCGAGGAACCTCGAAGCCGTCTGTGGGTCGAGCCGCTTGGCGTACTCGTGCAGGCTGTCGCGCCAGGCCTCAACCGCGAGCTTTGGATCTTGCGAGAGCAGTTCGGGGCTCCACCGCACGGGCGACACCGCGCCGCCAGCGGGCTCGGCTTTGCGGGCCGACGCCATCGCGGCCCTTGCCGCATCCAGCTCTTTGGGCACGACCACCTCGAGCGCGCACGCCCTGCGGATGTGCAGTTGGGCCGCCTCGCCGATCGATTCGCGCCAGTCTTTGTCCTCGATGAGCGGCCCGAGCAGGTGCGCCAGCGGGCTGGGTTCAGCCGGGCATATCAGCCCCGTCACGCCGTGTGCGATCTGGTCGCCCAGCCCCGGCGCATCCGCGACCACGACCGGCGCGCCGGCGCTCATCGCTTCAAGCACGGTCTTTGGGTGGCCCTCTCGCTGCGACATCTGCACGAACATCGTGCAGCGGCGCATCCGTTCGAGCAGTTCCTCGTGCTGAAGCTTGGGCGTGAACCTAGCCGTCACGCCAAGGTCTTTGGCCAGCGCCATCAGCTCATCGCGAAGCGGGCCGTCGCCGATGACTTCTACCTTGATGGGCGTCGTGTCCTTGAGCAGCACCGCTGCCCGCAGCACCAGCGCCACGCGCTTGCGCTCGACGAGCTGGCCGCACACGAGCACGGTGTTGGGCTCGCGTTCGTCCGGATCGAGCAGCGGGCCTGAGTCGAGTATGTAATTCGGGATGAGCTGCAGTGCCACCGGGTCCAGCCCGTACCGCCATGACAGATCCTCGAGCATCTCGCGGGTGGTGCCCACGACCACGTGCGCGCGTCGGCACAGTTCGCCCTCTCGACTGGCGACCTCGGCGGCGATCTTCGATTCCGGGCCGTGGGCCTCGGCCTCGAACCGGGACCACAGGTAGCCGCCCCGTGCGATCAGCCCCGCGGTCTTTCCCGCTGCTTGCGCATGGCTCAGCACGCGCAGCGCGGCCTCGGAAGCCGAGAACTGGTTGGTCTTGATGACGACCGATTCGCACCCGTCGAGCGCTTCATCGAGCGCTGGGCCAAGGCCCGCGAGCCACGCCGACCGTTCGAGCGCATCCGGGTTGGCGACGACTCGCACCGGTGTCTCGCCCGCGATGAGCGCCGCCTGGCACGCAGCCGACGGCGTCTGCATGTCGGTCACGATCACCAGTTGGCCGTACGCGGGGGCCATCTGTTGGTAGAGCGCCCACTCGCGGTCCATGACCCCCGAGCGGAACCACTGTTCGATGCCCGTGCCGGGGGAGAGGATGATGGCGAGCGCATCGGCCACCCGGGCCTGTGGGGCGATCGCGGGCTGGCTGGTTGGGTCGGGTTGGTGCTCGGTCATAAGTCTGTGGACGGACGGAGGTATCGGCTCAAGAGCGCAGCGAGTGTTCCATTTTCATCGGTCGGCTTGGTCTGGGCCGATCTCGGGTGCGTGAGCCATTCTCCAGACACTCGTTTGCCGCTGGTCAGCGTGGTCGTGCCCGCGTACAACGCCGAGGCCACCATCGCGCAAACTTTGCGCACCGTCCAAGACCAGACGCTCACCGATTGGGAACTTGTCGTCTGCGACGACGGCTCAACGGATCGCACCTCATCCATCCTCGCTGAACTCGCCCGCACTGAACCCAGGCTGCGGGTCGTCACCCAACCCAACGCCGGCGCGGGCCAGGCCCGCAACGCGGCGATCGCGGCGGCGCGCGGCAGGCTCATCAAGTTTCTCGATGCCGACGACCGGCTCGAACCCGCGTGCCTTGAAACGCTCGCCCCGCTGGCTCAGGCCCACGGGGCGGCCTGCGGCTCGTGGAGCATCGATGATGCGCAGGGCGAGCCCGTCGGCATCAGCGTTTCGCCCGGCCCTGGCCCCGTCGGGCTCGATCGACTGATGGAAGACAACCCCGTCGCGCCGTCAGCGGCGATGGCCTCCCGCGAGGTGATGAGCCTGGCGGCTTTCACCGGCGCGGCCGCTTCGGAAGATTACGACCTCTGGCTGCGCCTGGCCGCCCGGGGCGTCGAGTGGCAAACCACGCCCCTGCACGTCTCGCGCTACCGCCTGATGGCTTCAAGCACTTCCAAGAAATGCGGGCCAGCTCTTGAGCAGGTCGCGGCCAGTCTCCGCGAAGCGTACATCGTGGCTGAAGCCGACCCGCGGCTCGATGCCTCGACCGAGCGATTGCATCGCGTGCTGCGCATGCACGGCATGTGCTACGCAAGCCTGCACGCCCTGCTCAAGCCGTCGCCCGGGCAGGACGACGCGTGCGACATGGTTGAATTGCTGGGCCTGCCGCTGCGGTCCATGCCCAGCGCCCCGGGCGTGCTCATCGGCGATGCCTCGTTCGAGGCGGTGCTTGCCGCGATGACGACCAGACCCGACGTGACCGCACCTGCGAGCTGGAACGAGCCGTTGGCTGCCTGGTGGCGAGCGATCGAGCAGGAGCGATGGACCGAGGCCAACTTTGCGGACCGTGCCATCGAGCGGTTCGCACTGCGGAGCGTTGCTCCGCGCGCCATTGCGCATCGCTTGCTCGACCGTGCCGGAACGGATGCGGTGCTCGTAGGCCACGGCACCAACGGCAGGCTCATCGAACAACTCGCCAGCAAGCGCGACGTGCGCCTGGCCATCCGCGACGACCGCTACCAAACGAACACGGGCATGCCCGCCAATGCTGAGCCGATCGATGCGCCGCTGAGGGGCCGACAGATCATTCTCTCACCTATCGATGATCGCGATCTGGCCAGCCGGTTCCCGGGCGCGATGCGGTGGTCAGCCATTGCGAGCGAGCTGGCGATTGCTGCCGAGGCCTCGCTGCGAGGCCAGATGCTGCGGTCACGCGCTGCGTAGCTTCGGCACACAGTGCACTGCGTGCGTGTACAGCCCGAGCACCGGCAGGCCCCTGGTCCACAGCGCAGCCCGCTCGGCGAGCAGCACTTCGAACCCGTCGCTCGACAGGAGCAACGCATCGATACCCATCTCGATCGCTCGCTCGGGCCGAACGATCGGCAGGCCGTGCATGCTGGTGATGGAATCGTTGGCCGCTTCGTCATCGACGATGGCAACAACCCTCGCATCGCCCTTGAACGCTGGACCCACGGCCCGCGTGTGCGCACCAGCCCCGTACAACGCGATGCGTGCGAATCCGGATCGCGCGAGCTGGTCGATCGCATCACGCACGAGCCGCTCGCGCGGCGGGACCAGTCTTGGAATCTCCAATGACAACGAAGCTTCGTCCATTTCGTTGGCTCGAGCGTACAGCGCCCGAGCACGCTGAAGGTCGTCACGCGAGCACGCGCCTAGAAAGCAGAGCGTGCGCACGAACGCGGGCCATCGGCTCATGGGGTTGCCAGTGGGCGCTGCCATCGCGGAAGCGAACAGCCGATTGAAGCGGGGCACGCACGCACCCTGGGCAAACTCCCGCTGCGCGAGCGCATGGGCGGCCCGCCCCATCCGCGCCAGCCTGTTTCGGTCTCTCGCTAACGCGGCCAGTTCGCTCGCCAGCGTTTGCATGTCCCCGATTTCAAAGATCAGCCCGTCCACGCCGTGGGCGATCGCGTCGCGGGCTCCGCCGCTGCCCGTGGAGACCGCGATGGCTCGGCCCGCGGCCATCGATTCGAGCACGACCAGCGGGCAGCCCTCGCTCTGGCTGGGCAGCACGAGCACATCGCTCCACTCGTGCCAGGCCTGCATGGCTTGATGCACCACGCCGCCCAACAGCCTTGCCCGGCCAGCCTTCGTGTGCGCCACCATGCGCCGGCCAAGCTCGGACGCCAGCGGCCCGTCCCCCGCGATGACCATCTCAAAGGGAGTGTGGCTCGCAGCGAGCGCGTCGCACAACCCCACGAGATCCAGCGGGCGTTTGTTCCCGTCAAGCCAGCCAGCGTAGAGCACCCTGAGTGGCCCCGACGGGCCCATCGGAAGGGGCTCGCTCGGCACGAGCATCGGGCACGCGACCGGCTCGGGAGTTCCCAGGCCATGCACGCTCGCCGTGCGCACGATCGATTCGCTCACGCCCGTCCACGCATCGCACAACGGCATGATGAGCTCGTAGAACTCGTGGTCGCGCGGGTGATCGCCGTAGAACACACCGGCGCAGCGCAGGCCGGGCTCCAGGGCCGCTGCCAGCGCCGCGTGCGGCAGATCGTTGGCCAGCACGAGCTGCGCGCTCGCCTCGATCAGCGCCGCGCCCACCCGCTCCACCTGCTCCAGAGCGCTCGAACCTGCGTCCCACGAACACAGCTTGGTTCGCTCGCACATCGCGAAGGGCGAACGCTGCTGATGGTCTTGCGTGAGCGAGGCTCCGACCAGCATCGGGGTAAGGCTCTGGAACATGTCGGCCAGGCGCGCCCCCGCGACCGACACCCCGCTGAGAGCGTGCGCACGATGAAGGCTGACCACCCGCGTCATGCCGCGACCTCGGCGGCATCGAGCCGCTCTTGCAGCGAGCGCTCCATCATGGCGAACAGCGGGCCGATCAGGGCCTCGTGGGTAAAGTGCTCGCGCACACGCTCGGCGATCACCGATGACCTCGCCGCTCTCCATTGCGGGTCGCGTGCCCGGTCGATGCGATCGGCGAGCTGGTCGAGTGTGCGATACCCGATCGCTGGCAGGTCGCCCAAGAGCCACGAAGGGTCCAGGTGCTCGGGTGCGGGCCTGGCTTCGCCGCGCTCGATCTTCGCGCGCTCGTGCTTATCCAGGTAGACGTCCGCCGGCACATGGGCGGCCTTGCACAAGGCGGTGTACGCACGCGCCAAGGGGGTGGCATCGGCGCTGAAGTACTGGGTGCCGTCTGAATCGGTGCGCACGGGCGTTGCATGCACCAGTTCTGGCTCCATCCGTGAACGCAGGTAGGGAATGGCAGCATCCAGGAGGTAGCAAACAGGCAGCCCGCCCGAGAGCGCGCACTCGACCACTCGCTGGTGAATGAGCGTGTGGGCCGAAACGTGCAGGTGCACGCCCGAGGCCTGGTAGATTGCTCGGAGCTGCTCGCCGTGGGCGGCCGGGCCACGCGCGTACCGGGCCAGCTCGGGGCTCTGGCCCCAGCCGTTGCCCCACAGCGCAAAGCGCACACCCCTGCGTCGAGCCAGGTGCGCGCACCACAGGGCCGCGCGGTGCCTCAGCACGCGGTCGGCCAGCGGCATGGCCAGGCCGTGCAGCAGCCGGTCGATCGTGCCCGGCTCTCGATGCCCGGTGGCTCGCTCGACGGCCTCATTTACGAAACGATTGGCTGAACTGACCACCCGGCCGTCGCCGGTTTCGAGCCACTTCATGAGATCAGCGCTGACACGCTCGCCCATCGTGCGAAGCTTCGCGTCTTGCTGTCCATCCAGCCATTGGCTCACGAATTGGCTCGGAGTCTGGCTCTGATGGGTAGCGATCGAGACATCGCACTCGGTCTCCGCGCGCAGAGCGGCATCGATGGGTTCGCTGGAAAACTTGCTGGCACTCACCGGCACAGGCAGGGCCAGGCTCTGGCCCGGTCTGGCGCTGAATTGCTCTCGCACACGGTCCAGCAGGTGCCCGACGACAAAGTCCAGCGGTCCGACGGCCCGCGCCGCGTCTGGCGCGAAGACCTCGGGGGCCGAGTCCTGCACCCACGTCACCACGGGCAGCCCATCGGGCAAGAGCGAGCCGATCGGCACCCGGCGCGTGTGGTTGATCATGAGCACGAGGTCGGGTTCGAGCCGATCGATCGCTTCGAGCGTCGCGGTGGTCGCGAGCATCTCGTTTCGGTTCGATTCCTTGAGCACCTGCGCGCTATAGCCCTTGGTGTTGAGCGCGTGCGCGAGGTCGGCGGCCGAGTGCTGAACGAACGTGGAGTAGACCGACGTTGGGATCAGCACCCGCAGCGGCTCGGCCCGGCCCGCGAGCGATTCGCTGAACCGGTGCGCCCACCACGCGGGGGTCCGCTGGGCGTATCGGCGATCGACGCTCAATTGCAGCGCCCGGTGCTCGTCTTCCTGTACCCGCACCACCGCCTGCACGGCTTCGCCCACGCTCGGGCTGGCGGCTTTGGTGGTGCCCGGAGTCGTCACAACAAGCCCGGCGATCTGCGTGCGATTGCGCCCGAGCAGCCACTGTTCGAGCTTGCTCGCAGCACCGGGGCCGATCTCGACATGCAGGCGCGGGTCGGTCAGCTCGACCGCGAAGTCGATGGCGGCGAGGCCTTCGATCAGGTCGAGCGGGTGCTCCTGCACGAGGACCACCCTGGGCTGGTAGCCGATGGCGGTGCGGGGCGTTGCCTGCATGGCCGAGATCAGCAGCCACGGCGGGCGGGCTCCCTCGATGACGATGGGCTTGACCAACGAGCTGGCAGCGTTGGCCTCTGGCAGATGCTGTTGGACGAACGCTCGGGCCACGCTCTTGAGGTCGGCGAGCAGTTGCCAATCGCCGCCTTGGCGCAGGACGACGTTGGCGTCGGCAGCCCTGAACCGCTCGATCGAGCCCGAGGCGTTGAGGGCGGCCCACCCGGCGAGGCCCGCTGCGATGGGGCTGCTGAGGTGGGGCCTGTTCGCCCGCAACGCGCGGATATTGCGCATGGCGATCTGATGGGCGTCGGCCGTGGGAACCCGGTCATCGGGCAACTGCTCGATCGCCTCGGCCAGTTTGGCCACGTCCGGGTGGGCCTCGGCTTCAGGCCCGGAGGCCCTGAGCACTTCGAGCTGTTCGCCCGCAGCGGTCCTGAGCCCAACAGCCACGAAGTTGGCCGCGGTCAGAAAGCGCAGGCCGCAGTCGTTGGGCACGGCTTTGAGGGCCTCGATGGCGATGGGCAGGTAGTCCCAGGGCTTGGCGGCTCTGCCGAGGTTGATGAGGTCGGCGCGCGTGATGGCCTTGGACGGCTGGGTCATGGGCTGGTGGTATCGACCGGTCGGCTCGATCGGGACCAGAGTTCGCGCATGTGCTGCGGTCGCCTGAGCCCGGTGCAATGGCGAAGCGAGCGGGCGAACGCCGATGCAAGGGGGCCATGACCGACCCCCGATTGCCCGCTGCCAAGATCCTGCCATTGACCGACCTGTTGAGCCGGCGGGCTGCTGCTCGCAAGGACGGTCTGCGGGTCGTTCACTGCCACGGCTGCTTCGACATCGTCCACCCGGGGCACATCCGCCACCTTCGCCATGCGCGGTCGATGGGCGATGTCCTGCTCGTGACCATCACGGGGGATGCCAAGGTGGGCAAGGGCGTGGGCCGGCCGTTGATCCCCCAAGAGCTCAGGGCCGAGAGCCTGGCGGAACTCGACTGTGTGGACTGGGTCAGCATCGATCAGCACCCGACCGCGGCCGAACTGCTGGAGGCGGTTAGGCCCGATGTGTACGTCAAGGGCAAGGAGTACGAGACGAACAACGACCCACGGTTCGCGGCTGAGCGGCAGACGGTCGAACGGCACGGCGGGCGGGTGGTCTTCAGCTCGGGCGATGTGGTGTTCAGCTCGACTGCGCTGATCGCGTCGATCGACGACTCGGTGGACGCGTTCCAGCGTTCGATGGCGCCGCTGCTCGGGAATGAAGCGCTGAGCACCGCCAAGCTGGAAGCCCTGATCGCGGGTTTCAAGGGCCAACGGGTGGTTGTGGTGGGCGAGACGATTGTTGATGAGTACCTGTTCTGCGACAGGCCGGGTGTTGCGACCGAGAGCCCGGTGCTGACGCTGAGCCCGCTTGAAGAACGGCGGTACCAGGGCGGAGCCGCGATCGTGGCGAGGCATCTGGCTGCGATGGGCGCGCGCCCGGTGCTGGTGACCGCGATGCCGAGCACGGCTTTAGCGAACGAGACGCGCGTTGCGATCGAGGCCGAGGGCGTCGAGGTGCGCGCGGTGCGCACAAGCGGCGAGCTGCCCCGCAAGCAGCGGATGCTCGTCGGCACGCAGAAAGTGGTGCGCCTCGACCGCGCGCAGCGGACGGATCACGACGCCGCCGCGCAGGACCGGTTGGTCGATCTGATTGTCTCGACCGTTGAAGAACCCGCGGGCAACTGCGACGCTGCGATCATCACCGACTTTGGGCTCGGGATGCTGTCGTCGTCCGTGCTGGCGCGCGCGCAGAAGCGGGTCCGCTCGGGCGCACGGGTGCTCGCGGGCGATGTCTCAGGCCGGCACCACCACCTGCGCGAGTTCAGGGGCTTCGATCTGTTGTGCCCATCGGAGGACGAGATACGGATCGCTGAGGGCATGCACGACGAGGGCTTGGCCGCGGCGACGTGGAGTTTGCTCGATCGCACCCACACCAAGGCGGCGATTGTCACGATGGGAGCCGAGGGCCTGGTCGCGTTCGACCGAACGCCCGATGGCATGGCCCCCGATGGAGTTGATGCTGACGACCCGCACCGTTCACGCGTGCGCGGCGAGCACGTGCCCGCGATGCTGCCTTACGCCGTCGACCCGCTTGGCTGCGGCGATGCGCTGCTGAGCGTTGCAACACTCACGCTTGCAGCGGGCGGCAGCCTGTTGCAGGCTGCGTTCCTGGGCTCGGTCGCGGCGGGCGCGCATTCGCAGCGCCTAGGCAACGAGCCGGTAGGTGCTGGCGACCTTCGGCGGGCGCTCATGCGGGTGCTCTCGGCGACGCTGGTCTATCAAGACGCGGGGCTCAGTGAACCCAAAGCCAGCGGCGGCAGCCGATCGAGAGCGGCTTCATGACTGGGCGCACGCCGCGCGTGAGCTTCGTGATCCCGACGCGGAACCGCGGCGTAGAGCTTGCCGCGACACTCGATCATCTGAGCGGGCTAGGGCTCGACGCCAACGATGCGGAAGTAATCGTGGTGGACAACGCCTCGGATAAACCCGCGATGGCAGCGTGCGCCCTGCCGACGACGCTGATCCGCTGCGAGACCAACCACGGCGCTGCGGGGCGGAACCTGGGCGCTCAGCGAGCGCGCGCCGGGTGGATCGTGATGCTGGATGATGACTCATCGCCGATGGACGCAGCGGGCCTGCTCGCATCGCTCGCTGATGCACCAAGCGACGCCGCAGCGGTGATGGCGGACATCCACTTAAGCGCGAGCCGTGGTCGAGAGCATGGCGGGTTGCCGGAGGTATTCATCGGGTGCGGTGTGGCGATTCGGCGCGAGGCGTTCATGGCTGTTGGCGGCTACGACCCGGCGTTTGGCTACTACGCCGAGGAGTACGACCTGTCGGCCAAGCTCATCAAGGCGAGCCACCAGATCGTCTTTGACCCGAGGTTCCGCGTCGAGCACCGCAAGACCATGAGCGGCCGATGCATGGAGACCATCATCGGGCGGCTGGTGCGGAACAACGGCTGGGTGATGCAGCGGCACGCGCCGGAGGCGGTTCGCAGAGAGGTGCTGCGAGCCGACCGCTCTCGCTACCGACAGATCGCACTCAAAGAGGATGCGCTCGCTGGCTTTGCAGATGGTCTCGGCCAGTTGCGGGCCACGCGGCGCGCGCAGATCCGGGCACCGATGAGCCAAGAACAGTTTGATCGGTTCACCGGCCTATCGCACGCTCGCGCCGCGCTCGGGCGCGCGCACGATCTGCGGCGGTTCTCAACGGCAGCGGTGGTAGACGCGGGTAAGAACTCGGCGTGCGTAGAAGTAGCGCTGCGCGAGCTTGGAGTGTCGATCACGGACGATGCTGCGAGAGCGGGGGTTGTGGTGCCGGGCACGATGTCGCCGGGGCCGATGATCGATTCGGCGCTCGCGTGGGCGAACCGGGGCGCGAGGGTGGTGTGCCCGTGGCTCTCGGCCCAGCAGTTGGTAGCACAGCAGTTTCGCACAGCGGCTTAGCGGTCAACCACCGTTCCCAGCGCGCGGAGCACGGATGCCTTGGCGAGCGTTTCGTCCCACTCGGCGTCGGGCTCAGAATCGGCGACAATGCCCGCCCCCACCGGGTAGATGACACGGGAGCCATCGATCAGGGCGGTGCGGATGGCGACGCTGAGGTGCGCCTCGCCCGAGTCTTCGAGCAGCGCGCAGCAGCCGCACCAGGGGCCTCGGCTGAAGCCCTCCAACTCGCGGATGACCTGCATGGCGCGCACCTTGGGAGCGCCCGTGATCGAGCCCGCGGGCAGCAGGCTCGACAGCGCACGAGCCAGCGAAAGCTCCGGGCGGAGCGTGCCTTCGACCAGTGACGACGCCTGCAAGAGTGAGCCCTGCGCGTGCGGCTCGATCAACCGGTCATGGACGACGCGCACGCTTCCCATCTTGCAGACCCTTCCCAGGTCGTTGCGCATGAGGTCGGTGATCATGTGGAGTTCGGCGCGTTCCTTGGCGGAGGCTTCAAGCTCGGCGCGCGCGCCTTCGGCCGCCGGGCGGGTGCCCTTCATGGGGCGGGTGCGCAGCGTTCGGGTCGCTGCGTTGAAGTGCAAGAACGACTCGGGGCTCGCGGAAGCGATGGCGCGGGCTGGTTGGCCCGCGAGTTCGATGTACGCGCCGTGGGCGGGGCCTGCTGCATCGAGCAGCGCGGCGGCGATGGCGCGGGGGCTCGACTGATGCTGCGCGATAAGCCGGTGGGCGATGTTGGCCTCGTAGATATCGCCAGCGCGGATGAGGGCGAGCGTTCGGCGCACAAGGTCGGTGTATCCCGCTTTGCCTAGATCCGAATTGAATTGCAGGTTCGGGGGCGCAGCCAGAGGCGGGTCTTTCGAGAGCGGCGGGGGCGTCCCCACGGCGCGCAGGTGGCCGGCTGAGTCAAGTACCCAGAGATCGTCGCAGCGGTGGAACTCCATGAGGGGCCTGTCGGTTTCGGCTGGGGTTGGGCTTTGGCCTGGGCCGATGATGGCCTTGGGCTCGCAGAAGCCTGCCAGGTCGTAGCTCATGGAGCCGATCCAGCAGCCGGGGCCGGTGTGGAACCGTTGGACAGCGGCATCGAGAGCCTTGAACGGGTCGGCTGTTTTTTCGGTGGGCACAGGGGTTGGCTGGCCGCTGGCGGGGTCGAGCCACTCGATCGAGGGGCAGGCGGCGGGCCCGGTGACCCTGAGGGTGAGCCTTGGCGAACCGAAGAGCCAGTTGCCGTCGGTCGGCCTTCGGGCCGCAGCCAACGGCATGCCCGCGGGCCAGCGGGCGATGACCCCCCCGGGGCTGAGAACAGTGGGGCGGGCTGGCTCTGTGGCCAGTTGGGTGGGCTTGGTTGGGGGCCGAGTCACGGCGAATGCTACCGGTACGGTCGTCAGAGAGGGCAACGCTTTCTAGACTTGTGCCTCATTTCCCCCGTGCAGCCCGGCCCTTTGTACCGCGACCCCCTTGTGCGGGGTTGGTTCTTGGGCTTAACACCGATCGAGCGGAGCGTGCGATGGCCAAGAAGCAATCGTCGAAGAAGGCCGGCTCCAAAGCCGCCAGCAAGAAGACCGTAAAGAAGGCAGCCGCCAAGAAGGTTGCAAAGAAGGCTACGAAAAAGCCCGCTGCCAAGAAAGCGGCCGCGAAGAAGACCGCGACCAAGACGCACGCCCCCAGAGCGGGCGCTGCGCGCAAGACGGTGAAGAAGGTGGCCAAGCGCAGGCCGACGGCGGGTAAGCACGTCTACTACTTCGGCAAGGCCCGCACCGAGGGCGATGTGTCGATGCGGACGCTGCTGGGCGGCAAGGGCGTGAACCTGGCGGACATGACGGCGATCGGGCTGCCCGTGCCGCCCGGGTTCACCATCACGACCGACACCTGCGAGCGGTACCACACGGGCGGCGGTCGGCTGCCCACGGGGCTGATGAACGAGGTGCACCAGCACATGGCGGTGCTCGAGAAGGAGCGCAAGGCCAAGTTTGGCGACGCCAAGAACCCGCTGCTGGTCTCGGTGCGTTCGGGCGCAGCGGTCTCGATGCCGGGCATGATGGACACGATTTTAAACCTTGGCCTCAACGACGACAGCGTTGAAGGCCTGGCGCAGTCGACGGACAACCGGCGGTTTGCGTTCGACGCGTACCGCCGGCTGATCAACATGTTCGGCGACGTGGTGATGGGTGTGGACCACGAGCACTTTGAGAAGGCGTTCGACGCGGTCAAGGCCAAGTACAAGGTGAGCAAAGACACCGATGTGCCGGGCGAGGGGCTGGAAGAGCTGTGCCACGAGTACAAGGAGACGTTCCGCAAGTACACCGGCACGGAGTTCCCGCAGAATCCGTTCAAGCAGCTTGAGCTTGCGATCGAAGCGGTGTTCAAGAGCTGGCAGAGCGACCGGGCCAAGAGCTACCGCCGGCTCGCGGGCATCGTGGGGCTCAACGGCACCGGCGTGAACGTGCAGTCGATGGTCTTTGGCAACATGGGCGAAGACTCGGGCACGGGTGTGGCATTCACGCGCAACCCTTCGACGGGCGAGAACATTTTCTACGGCGAGTTCCTGATCAACGCGCAGGGCGAGGACGTGGTCGCGGGTATTCGTACGCCGCAGTTCATCGACGAGATGCCCAAGTGGAACAAGAGGGTCCACAAGCAGTTGCTCGACATCAAGAAGACACTCGAGCTGCACTACCTTGAGATGCAGGACATCGAGTTCACGATCGAGCAAGGCGTGCTGTACATGCTGCAAACGCGCACGGGCAAGCGGACGGGCGCGGCGGCGGTGCGGATCGCGTGCGACTTGGTGCGCGAGAAGGTGATCGACGAGGCGCAGGCGCTGCTGCGGATCCCGGCGGGCGACCTGACGCAACTGCTGCTGCCGAGCTTTGATGAAACGAAGAAGTCGCTCTCGAAGGTGATTGCGCGGGGCCTTCCCGCTTCGCCCGGTGCCGCGGTTGGCAAGCCCGTGTTCACCGCCGCAGAAGCGGTGGAGCGTGCGCACATGGGCGACGCGGTGATCCTGGTTCGCAAGGAGACGAGCCCCGAGGACGTGGACGGCATGCACTCGGCGGTGGGCATCCTGACGAGCACGGGCGGGATGACGAGCCACGCGGCCGTGGTGGCGCGCGGCTGGGGCAAGTGCTGCGTCGCGGGCGCGGGCCATGTGCACATCAACGAAAAAGAGGGCTACTTCGAGGTCGATGGCGAGCGGTACGGGCGCGACGACGTGATCTCGCTCGACGGCACGACCGGTGAAGTGCTCAAGGGCAGCGTGCCGACGCGCGACCCCGAGATGAGCGGCGACTTTGCCAAGGTCATGCGCTGGGCCGACCGCTTCCGCACGCTGGGCGTGCGCACGAATGCAGACACGCCGGAAGATTCGAAGCGTGCGCGCGAGTTCGGGGCCGAGGGCATCGGGCTCTGCCGAACAGAGCACATGTTCTTTGAGGGCGACCGGATCACGGCGATGCGTCAGATGATCCTCGCGGACACCGAGGAGGCGCGTGAGACAGCGCTGGCCAAGCTGCTGCCCTACCAACGGAGCGATTTCATCGGTATTTTCAGGGCGATGAAGGGGCTTCCGGTCACGATTCGGCTGTTGGACCCGCCGCTGCACGAGTTCCTGCCGCACGACGATGAGACGATCAAGAAGGTGGCCCAGAGCCTGCGAGCGGATGCGGGCAAGGTGCGCAACCGCGTCGCGATGCTGCACGAGTCGAACCCGATGATGGGCCACCGTGGGTGCCGGCTCGCGGTGACGTACCCCGAGATTCTGCGGATGCAGGTGCGTGCGATCACCGAGGCCGCGATCGAGGTTGCCGCCGAGCGCATCAAGGTGCTGCCCGAGATCATGATCCCGTTGGTGGGCACGGCCCGCGAACTGAAGCACTTGCGGACGCTGACCGAGGCGGTCATCGCGCAGGTGCGCGAGGAGAGCGAGTGGACAGGCCGGGTGGAGATCAAGATCGGCACGATGATCGAGATTCCGCGCGCCGCGGTGTGTGCGGAAGAAATCGCCGAGCACGCGGACTTCTTCAGCTTCGGCACCAACGACCTGACGCAGTTGACGTTCGGGTATTCGCGCGACGATGTGAACACGTTCCTGCCGGGCTACATGCAGCACGGCATTCTGGACGGCGACCCGTTCCAATCGCTCGATGTCGATGGCGTGGGCCAGCTCGTCGAGATGGGCGTGCAGCGCGGGCGAGCGGGCAACGAGAAGCTCAAGCTCGGCATCTGCGGCGAGCACGGCGGCGACCCGGCGAGCGTTCACTTCTGCCACGAGCTTGGGCTTGATTACGTGAGCTGCTCGCCGTTCCGCGTGCCGATCGCACGGCTGGCTGCGGCGCAGGCCGCGGTGATGGCCGGCCTCAAGGCCAAGGGCTGAGCCGGTTGTGAGCAGCACAAGCACGCCATCAGCGAACCGGCCACGCATCCTCACGGGCGACACCCCCACGGGCCGGCTGCACCTCGGGCACTACGTGGGAAGTCTGGAGAACCGCGTTCGGCTGCAAGACGAGTACGAATGCTACTTCTTGCTAGCGAACATGCATGCGTTTACGACGCGCGCCGACAAGCCGGACGAGATCCGCGAGAGCACGCTCGAGATCGTGCGCGACTGGATCGCGGTCGGCATGGACCCGAACCGGTCCACGTTTGTGCTGCAAACCGAGGTTCCGGCGATCGCGGAGCTGACGTGGTTCTTGGCGATGCTGCTGCCGTTCAACCGGGTGATGCGCAACCCAACGCTCAAGACGGAGATCGACGCCAAGGACCTCGGTGATACCTACAGCTTTGGCTTTCCCATGTACGCGGTCGGGCAGTGCGCGGACATTCTTGCTTTTAGGCCGCAGTTGGTTCCTGTTGGCGTTGACCAGGTGGCGCACATCGAGATGTGCCGGGAGGCGGCGCGGCGGTTCGATCAGGTTTATTGCGGCGTCAACCCGCAGAGCGATGAAGCGGACTACGAGAAGCTCGGCGGCGTGTTCCCCGTGCCCAGCGCGCTGGTGGGCCGGGTCGGACGGCTCGTAGGCACCGACGGCCAGCACAAGATGTCCAAGAGCCTGAACAACGCGGTATTCCTGAGCGACACGCCCAAGCAGGTCAAGAAGAAGATCAACTCGATGTACCCGGGCCAGAGCCGAGAACCCGACCAGCCGGGCGACCCGGCGATCAACCCGGTGTTTGATTACCTCGACACGTTCTGTAAGGACGAGTCGCTGCGGGCCGAGCTTCGCGACCGGTACACGCGGGGCGACAACCTGGGCGACGGGCATGTGAAGGCTGCGGTGATCGACGCGGTCAACGAACTGCTTGAGCCGATGCGCGCACGCCGGGCCGAGCTCGAAGGCCCGGGCGGCGACGATGCGGTGATCGACATCATCAAGTCGGGGGCTGTCAAGGCGAACGCGCAGGCCGAGCACACGCTCGCGCTGGCCAAGGACGCGATGGGCCTGAACTTCGGCGATCGGCAGAGCATGCTCGGGCTCTAGCGCCCATGCAAGAGAACGCAGAGGCGCAGAGAGACGCAGAGCACGCGGAGTCATACTGGGTTTAGGATGCTTGAGAAATGCGTCCGCCCTGCTTGTCGCCCTGCTTGTCGCCATGTTCACGTTGCCTGCATCGCGCTGGCGTAGACCCGTTCGAGTTCATCCACCATCCGCTCGGCGCTGAACATGTTCGCGCACATGGCCCGGCCGCGCTGGGTCATGGCGAGGCGTTCGTCGGGGTGGTCGATCATCCACTGGATGGCTCCGCGGAGGCCGATCGAATCGCCGACAGCAACGAGTTTGCCGGTTGAATCAGCGGAATGACCCGAAGGATCGAGGCAGACCTCGCGCGTGCCGTCGGTATCGGTGGCGACGACGGCTGTACCGGCGAGCATGGCCTGGGGCACGGTTCTGGGCAGGCCTTCGCGGTAGCTCGGGTGGGCGAGCACGTCCATCGCGCGCATCATCGCGGGGATCTCGGCCTGATCGACCAGCCCGGTGCGCACGGTCTGCTCATCGATGCCCTCGGCCTTGAGGCGCTCGACCAAGCGATCGCGCCACCAGCCGTCGCCCACCCAGAGCATGCGCAGGGCGGCGTTCTTGCGCATGAGCGGTGCGAGCGCATCGATGAGGTCGTCGTGTCCCTTGTGCTGGGCGAGTCGTGCGACGATGCCGACGACGAACTCATCGTCGCGGATGCTCAGGCGTGCGCGCACCGAGGCGCGGTCCTCGCCCGCAGCCGGGCTGAGGTAGGGCGCGGTCTCCATGCCGCTGCGGACGGTGACGTACTGCGAGCGTTTGCCGATGCCGCGCTGAAGGAACTGCTCGGTCATGGCATCGGCAACGCTCACGATCTTGTGGCATCGGCGGGCGGCGAACTGCTCGGCCCGGGCGTACAGCGCGTTCTTGAGGCCGATGAGCAAGCGTTGATCGGGCCTGCCTTCGACGGGCATCCAAGGCGGGCCGTGGATGGTGTGGACGATGGCGGGCCTAGGGCTGACATCCCACGCGGCCCACCGGCCGAGGATGCCGGCCTTGGAGCTGTGCGTGTGCACGATGTCCGGCTTGGTGCGCTCGATGAGTGCGCGAAGCTCGCGTTTGCACGCGAGGTCTTTGAGCGGGCTGATCTCGCGCACGAGGCTCGGGACTTCGTGCGTCGCGATGGGAGAATCCGGGTGCGCTTCGTTGAACGCGCGTACGCGATCGAGCATGGAGCCTTCGGGGCCGAAGATGGGACCGAAGGCGAGGTGGACTTCATGGCCGAGCTTCGCCTGGCCCTCGCAGGAGAGGACGGTGTTCTCTTGGCTGCCGCCGAGGATGAGTCGCGTGGAGATGTGGAGGATACGGAGGGTCACGGGTGTTCCTCAGGCCTGCGTGGCCTGACGTGTTGCAGCATCTCGCGGCAGCATGCACCGAAAGTCTGGTAGTTCACTCGTGCTTGCATCAAAGAAAGGTCTGCGTTTGGACCTCCGCGAACGATGCTCGCGTCTTCCTCATCTTGCCCATCATCTTCCCAGTAGCACACAGGACAAATATTGAAGACATCACGCCCATGCAACGTGAGACTGCCGCAGCATGGGCAAGCGACTGGCGGTAGTACGGCCATCGGATGCCAAGTCTTTGCGAATGCGCGGTACACCATGCACTCGACACCGTAGAACCTACCCGAGAGACCGACACGACAGAATCCTGTCTTTATAAGTACGTTGTCGGATGCGGTGTTCTCCGGGTGCGCGACGGCGATAATCTTCGTCAGGTTCAACGGCCCGGCGGGGTCGGTGGCGTAAGCCGCGACGGCTCGGGCAGCCTCGGTCGCGTAGCCGTGGCCCCAGTGCGCTCTGGCGAAGCGGTAGCCGAGTTCGATCGGCCAATCGGGCGGCGAGGGGTTCTTGCCCTCGATGGGCACGACCCCGGCCTGGCCGATGATCTCAGTTGTTTCTGTGAGCTTCACGGTCCAGAACGCCATGCCGAGTTGTTGGTGCATCGTGATGGCGCGTTGCAGCCGATGGGCGACATCGTCGCGTGACCACGGCTTGCCCGCGCCGATGTGCTTCATGGTGTCGGCATCGGACCACATGGCGGCGAGCGCATCGAGGTGGTCCATGCTCGGGGCGTGAAAACCGAGGCGTGATGACCGGAAGAGTTCAGGCATCCGCGGGCCGATCGATGGGGCGCCCGCACTCGGGGCACTCAGAACCGGGCAGCCCTTCGAGGGAGTACCCACAGGTGCAGAGTCCTCGGCGTCGACGTCGCCAGGTTCGGAATACCATGAATGCCCACCATCCGAACACAACGGCCGCTGGTAACGCGACGGGCCACAGTGGTACCGCACGATCGGTAGTGCTCACCGTGTGGAATCCGGAGAATGACGGCCCCTGTGATCCGTGGTACTCGCTGGATGGCCAGAACATTGCTGAATCAGGCCAAATCACAGATCCCGACCAGTTTCCAATGAACTGAAACGAAAGAGACGCTCCATCGAATGAATCGGCCGAGCTTCGCCGTTCGTATTGCATCGCCCCTTGCGCGAAGAGAATTCGCAGCTCGACGTTGACCGGAGACTCCCGTATCGGAACGTCGGCCTCCGCAAGAAAGAGGAATGAGGTCAGATATAGCAGGACAATGAATCCTGCAATCACAGCGGCTGCGTGGTTCCATGAAGTGAATCGCGGAGCTTTCCTACTCATACCTGATCCACTCCAGGCAGAGCCCCTCGGGGGGCAGGGTGGGCCCGGCGGTGGTTCGGTCCTTGCTCTCAAGGATGCGCGGTATGTCGTCGGGGCTGAGCCTGCCGCGTCCGACTTCGTGGAGGGTGCCCGCGAGGATGCGGACCATGTTCCAGAGGAAGCCGTTGCCGCTGACATCGATGCGGAGGCGCTGGCTTACAAAGCTGCCGGCCGGGGCTTCGATGGGTTCGCTTGTTACGGCGCAGTCGTGGATGGTGCGCACGGTGGTTTGTCTGCCGTGTCCGAGGGCGGCCATCGAGGCGAAGTCGTGCTCGCCGATAAGGTGCTGGGCAGCGGCGTGCATGCGCGGCGCATCGAGTTCGTGCCAGGTGTGGTATACGGTTCGGCGGTCCCACAGCGGGCGGTGGGGGCTCGACACGATGGTGTACGAATAGCCCTTGGACCTGGCGCCGGCAATGGGTTCGAAGGTGTCGTGGGCGAGCTGCGCATCAGTGACGAGCACGTCATCTGGCAGCCTGCTGTTGATGGCGCGGATGAGCGGCTCGGTACCGCGCTCAGCGGGCCAGCCTCGGCCTTGGGCGGCATCGGCCTGGCTGGTGAAGGCAGCGCACTGGGCGCGGGCGTGGACGCCGGCATCGGTTCGGCTTGCACCGGTGAGGATGACGGGCTCGCGCACGACTTCGCGCACAGCACGCTCGACAATGGCCTGAACGGTTCTGAGGGCGATGCGGCCTTCTTTGGTTGTTTCGAGCGAATCATCGACCTTGGACGCGGGCGGTGGGGTGCCGCCGAGGGCCGGATCCTTGGGCTCTTGCTTCTGCCAGCCGCAGAAGTCGGTCCCGTCGTAGGCGATGGTGAGGCGGTACCTGGGCATTGCCCCGGAAGCGTAGGGATGCCAAGAAAAATTCGCGAACTGGGGCAATGCGACCTAGACCGTCGCCGTTGGACCTATCGGCCAGCCCTGGCCAGCCCTGGCCAGGCGATGGCATGGGCCCCGCAGGGGCTCAAGGCGAACTCCACGAAATGCGAAAGGGAACGGCATGTTCAGGACACTGAGTCTGGTATCGATCGCGCTGATGGCGCTGACCCTCACCTCAACCACCGCGACTGCCCAGAACGGCGAGAGGATTGCACGGGCGTGCGTTACGGCGATGCACAACACCGCAGACAAGCACTCCGATGCGGTACAGCAAACCACCCGCCAAGCTGTTAGAACGATCCAGGCGCTCGACAGTGATGGTGTGCGCGACCGCGTGATCATCGCTGCGGGTGCTCGGGGCATCAAGGAAGTCGAGGCGGAGTCTCGTAGGGCCTCATTCCGGGTCGCCGACCTGCGGGAGGACTGCGTGCAGGCGCTGCGCAGACTGGATGCTCCGCAGGAGTTGATCGACCGGGTGAACGCGGCGGCACGGGCTGCGACCGAATCGATCGGCGATTCGGCCGACCGGGCCGAGCAGGTGATCCGCCGGGCGGTCGCCGAGGCGATCGACTGAGCGAGTATCGATGCGTTGATCTCCACAACCCCGCCCCGCAGCCGGAAATGCTGCGAGGCGGTTTGTTTCATGCCTGGGTGTATTTGAAGTGGAGACACAGCCTGCAAGGCTGTGCCACCAAAGAATCTGAAGGAGGGCGGTTGAGCTTGACCTTTGCTGCGCGGCCTGCGACACTGGTTCATGGGTACCCACCACATCGCCGACGCTCCGACCTCCAAGACCTGCTGTGATGGGCGGGCGGCCGCTGACCAATCTCAACCTGCGCTAACGCCGTCGAGCAAGATCGTGCTCGAAGGCATCACGTTTGATGATGTGCTGCTGGTGCCAAGGCGTTCAGGTGTGGTGCCCGCTGATGCGCACACTTCGACTCGGCTGACAGCAAACATCGAGCTTGGCATCCCGCTGATCTCGGCGCCGATGGACACGGTGACCGAGTCGGCGCTGGCGATCGCGCTCGCCCAAGAGGGCGGCATCGGGATCATCCATAAGAACCTGCCCGCTGAGGTGCAGGCGCGTGAGGTTGCCAAGGTCAAGCGGTCGGCCAACGGGGTCATTACCGACCCGATCACGCTTGGCCCGGAAGACACGGTCGGCCGAGCGATCCAGCTCATGCGGCAGTTCAACGTCTCGGGCTTCCCGGTGACCGAGGGCGGCGGGACGAGCGATCGCAGCAAGGGCCGTGAGAAAGTGGTCGGCATTCTGACTCGGCGGGACCTGAAGTTCGTGGTCGATGCGGGCACGCCGGTGCGCGAGGTCATGACCAGCGGCAAGCTCATCACCGCACCGCGCGGGACCACGCTTGAAGCAGCCGAGACGATCCTCAACCGCAACAAGGTCGAGAAACTGCTGATCGTTGATGAAGCTGGCGGGCTCGCGGGGCTCATCACGATGCGCGACATCGAACGGCTCAGCCAGTTTCCACGCTCGAATACCGATGCCCGAGGCAGGCTCCGGTGCGGGGCGGCGGTGGGCGTTCGCCAGTACGAGCGGGTCGAGGCGCTGCTCGCGGCCGAGGTGGATGTGATTGTGGTGGATACCGCGCACGGGCACAGCGAGGGCGTGCTGGAAACGGTCTCGCACATCAAGAAGACCTACGGCGTTGAAGTGATCGCGGGCAACGTGGCGACGGCCGAGGGCGCGGCGGACCTTGTGCGCGCCGGGGCGGACGCGGTGAAGGTGGGCATCGGGCCGGGCTCGATCTGCACGACTCGTGTGGTGACGGGCGTTGGGGTGCCGCAGATCACGGCGATTCTTGAGGCGGTGCGGGGCGTTGCCGAGACGGGGCGCGATGTGCCGGTGATCGCCGACGGAGGGATTCGCCAATCGGGCGACATCGCTAAGGCGATCGCGGCGGGCGCTTCGTGCGTGATGCTGGGCTCGCTGCTCGCGGGGCTTGATGAATCGCCCGGCGAGATGGTCATTAGCCACGGCCGGCGGTTCAAGAGCTACCGGGGCATGGGCTCGGAGGGCGCAATGAACGCGGGCAGCGCCGATCGCTATGGGCAGGGCGATAAGCTGATCGCGGACAAAGGCCCGGCGGCGGAGAAGTTCGTGCCTGAGGGCGTCGAGGGGCTCGTGCCGTACCGGGGGTCGCTGGCTGAGTTTGTGTACCAGTTGGTAGGCGGCCTGCGCGCGAGCATGGGGTACAACGGGTGCGCCACGATTGAGGAGTTCCGGCGCGAAGCGCGGTTCTGCAAGGTGTCAGGGGCGACGGTGGTGGAGAACCACCCGCACGACATACGGATAACGAAAGAATCGCCGAACTACACGGTCGAGAGCACGAGCGAATAAGTCCGGCGCTCATCATGCGCGGGGGCCGTTGTCCTGCCAGCGCTCGGGCGGGTTGCAGGGCGTTGATGCAACGATGCCCAGCAGCTTGGTGTGGGCTGCTGGGCATCGTTCAGAGAGGTCTCTCTCGGTGTTGACCAGGCCACCTTGTGGAGACTGGATCCGTGTGACTCAGCGGCGGCGGCGGGCGGCAAACAGGCCGGCTGCTGCGAGGCTGGCGACCGCGCCCGGGGCGGGGACCGCTTGAACGAGCGCATCGCCGACGTCGGCGCCGGCAAGGGCCGAGTTGCCGAGGAATGAAGCGAACTCGGGGGAAACGAGCAGGTCGGCACCGATGGTCAGATCACCCGAGACAGCGGTCAGGCTTGAGGGTGCCGCGACATCAAAGAGAATGGCGGATACGCCGGTGGTGCTCTCGACGAAGAAGCCGCTGAGGTTGCCGCCAACGCGAGCGACATCGAACCCGATGGAGAAGTTGCCGACCTCGACGGTGTCGGTGTTGAAGAAGACCGAGCCGGTGTGCTCGATGCTGCCGTTGAACGAAGCGAGCCCGTCGTCATACGCAAAGGTGGTGGGCAGGCTTACGGCATCACGGGCGTTGATGGGGAACGCGACGCTGCCGGGCAGTGAGCCCGCGAGCGTTCCGCTGACGCTTGAGAGATCAAGGCCCGCAGCGCTGGAGAGGGTGGCGGTGTCGAGCAGAACGCTCGTCTGGCCACCGGTGACAAGGTTGGCCTGAGCCGAGGCAAGGCCAGCGGTCAAAGCGAGGGATGCAAGGGTGATGGTCCGGTTCATAATGATCTTCCTTCCTCAATCGTGCGGCGGATGCACACACACCGATCGCCAGCCGCCAATGCGAGCGGTGCAGACACTGGGCGCTGAGCACCCGGGATGCAGGTTGTGTCTTGTGTCTCTCGCCGATGGCAACGAAGGGCCAGCAGCTTCCGCACACGGGCAGAACCGTGCGCTCAGGCTCGCGTTTCCGAAAGCCGCTCTCGGCCCGATTTCTCGGACGCAAACCCATTCGAATGAACGTCGCACCGGATGCGGCCTTGTTCATTATTTTGAGAATAGGTTTTCATTTGCATGAATCCCCTGGTTCGGGCGGCTTGATGGG
>CAYGSG010000037.1:0-26175 GCA_964352615.1 uncultured Phycisphaeraceae bacterium | reverse complement strand
GGCATTCCCGACCCGCACGGCCGAATCAAGGCGTACCCGCACCAGTTCTCCGGCGGCATGCGCCAGCGCGTCATGATCGCCATGGCGCTCGCCTGCCAGCCCCGATTGCTGCTTGCCGACGAGCCCACGACCGCGCTCGACGTGACCATCCAGGCTCAGATTCTCGAATTGCTCGACGAGCTCAAGTCCACCCGCTCGATGGCGGTCATGCTCATCACGCACGATCTGGGCGTGGTCGCTGAGAACGCCGACGTGGTGTGCGTGATGTACGCGGGCCGAGTCGTCGAGTACGCGACTGTCTATGACCTGTTCGACAACCCGACCCACCCGTACACGCGGGGGCTGTTGGCGAGCATTCCCAAGCTGCACCATCGCACCGAGCGGCTGGTCACGATCAAGGAAGTGGTCGACAACGAGGATGAGTTCCGCAAGCTGCCCGGCGCTGACAAGGGCATCCGTCCGTGGTGGCCCTGGCACCAGCCGCCGAGCGACCTTCGCGCCAACTCCGGCCCAGCGGGCGACTACACCCTCGTCGAGGTCAAGCAGGGCCACTGGGTCGGCGTGTGGCGCACCGAGGCGGTCGCCGACGTTCCAACGCCATTCCCGGATCTCGACTTCTGCAAGCAGCCCAAGCTCGCCGCCGCAGGCCCGGCGTAGACGGGGACCGCCATGCGCTGCGTGCTCATCGCCGATGAGGGATTCGCCGAGCGAGAAGCCTCGCTCATGTCGCGCCTGGCCGTTGGGCTCGCCGACGAAGGCGTACGAGTGGTCAGGGCGATTCCTGGCACCGTGGACCTCGAATCCACCTCAGCCGAGGGCTCGGGGCTGCTGGGCGAACCGATCGCCTACCAGCCAGATGGCCTGCCATTTTCCACAGGTGCGCGCGCGGGGCAGCTCCTCAAGCTCATCCTCGCAAGGCTGCCCGCCAACGACCAGAAGATCAACGTCATCCACGCCTTCGGCGGTCGGTCTTGGGGCGTCGCCCTCGAACTCGCCCAACAGACCGGGGCCACCGTGTTGCTCGAGTTCTGGCGGTCGGGCCTCGCCCGCAGGCTCAAAGCGCTCAACACGAGCAACCACCGCATCGACATCGCGGTGCCCGACCGGGCGCTCATCGATGACATCGCAAGCCCGGCTCTGACCGAGCGGGTCCGCCACACGCCTTGGGGCGTGTACGCCCCGGCGGAGCTTCCCACCCGGGAAGGCGCGCCGTCTTCGATCATCCTGTGCGCTTCGGGCATCGCGAAGAGCTGGGTGACGCTCGCGTTCCAAGCCGCAGCGGAACTGGCACGCGACCATCCGAAGCTTCGGCTGTTCGTCGATGCGCGCGCCGCCAGACGCACCGGGCTCTGGCCCCGCGGCGTGGCGCTCGGGGTTGCCGACCGGCTCACACTCGTCGACTCGATCGAGTCGCACCGCGACCTCAGCCTGCGGTCGGACCTGCTCATGCTGCCCGAGGCGCTCGGCGAGCACCGCAGCTTTGTACTCGACGCGATGGCGCGCGGCGTGGCGGTCCTGGCCCACCGAGACCCCCGCGTAAGCCACCTGCACTCGGGCGATCAGGTGCGGCTGGTCGAGCAGGCCACCGTCGAAGACTGGCGCCGGGGATTGCAAGGCCTCATCGAGTCGCCTGTCGAACTCGCGAGCCGCAGGAAGGTCGCGCGCGAGTATGTGCTCCAGCACCATCGCGCCAGCGCCCACATCGCAGCCGTCCTCGGGGCTTATGAGGCGGCGGCTCACGGCAAGAGCGCGACGGGCGCCAAAACGTCGGCCTGATCGAACGCTTTCCAACCTGTCTTCAATAGCCCGATAACCACCTTCGGCCCGCGCCACCGGAACGATCCGCGCGCCCACCCGCGAGGCTTCTGGCAGCACGCTGGCCAGCGGGCATAGTGGATGCGGAGACCGGCGCGGCCCGCGCGCCGGATTGAGAAAGCGAGAGAACCAAATGTACAGATCAAGTGCGCTCCTCATGGGGCTCGTCCTCGGCCTTGTCGCTGCGTCGTCGCATGCCCAGCATCACTTCGATGGCCCGGTGGTCAACGATCGACGCGCCGATCACACCGCACGCGTGCTCGCCACCGCGCCGCTCTACCCCGCCAACCGAGCCGACGATTCACGCAGGCCCGGCTTCAACGGACGCCTCTGGATCGGGGAGACCTTCGATAACGGGTACCGCGAGCCGCTCGCATGGGGCGGCCCCGGCCCGACGCACTACGGCGCGAGCGATCGCCACGCACCGCTCGCGTTCGTGCGCATCGGTACGCAGGTTATCGCGGTGAGCCCCTGGGTGAGCCTTGATGAAGAGAGCTTCCCCGCCCACGAGCGAGGCCGCCACGCCTGGCTCCGCGAGCGCGGGTACACCGGCGGCGTGCGCACGCACGTCAACCCGGCGGTGCTCCGCAGCATGATGCAGCCCGCGCCGATCTCAACCAGTGCCCTTCCGGCGCTGGCCCCCGCGACCCACGCCGAAGAGGCCCAGCCGGTCGAGCCCCGCGCGACCATCCGCCTACGCCAGCCAAGGCAGCCCACGACACTGCGTGAACGTGAAGTTCGGTTCTCATGGCCCGCAGCCGCGCCAGTCGAGGCGGTCAGCCGCACGGCGCCGCGAATCGAGGTCGCTTCCGCCGACATGCGGTAACGAGCACTCGCAAGCAGTCGCACGGACCGATCGGCTAGGCTTGTCGCGTGGGCAGGCTGCCGTTCAATCCCGACCGAGCCAAAGGTGCAGGCAAGCCCGCCGCGCCACAAGCTGGGGTGCTGACCGTTTCTCAGCTCGCAGCGATCGTGGGGGAGGCTGTCGAGGCAGCCTCCCTAAGCCGAATCGCGGTCGCGGGCGAAGTCAGCCAGCCGCGCGAGAGCACGCACCTGTATTTCACACTCAAGGATGCATCATCGGGCATTCAGGCGGTGATGTTCGCGAGCACGCTGCGGCGGGCCGCGGTCAGGCCAGAGCACGGCCAGCAGGTGATCGCTCACGGCAAGCTCTCGTACTTTGCGCCCCAAGGCCGGGTGTCGCTGATCGTCGAACGGGTCGAAGCGGTCGGCCGGGGTGCTCTTGAACAACAACTCAAGGAGCTGGCGACCGAGTTGCGCGCGCTCGGATGGTTCGATGACGAACGCAAGCGAACCCTGCCAACCCTGCCCAGATGCGTGGCGGTCATCACCTCGCTGAGCGGTGCTGCGTTGCAGGATGTGCTCGATACCTCGGCACGCCGATGCCCGTCGGTGCGCATGGTGGTGGTCGGTGCGAAGATGCAGGGGTCTGGCAGCGCTGAGCAAGTAGCAACGGCGCTGCGTTGGTGCGCGCAGCAGCGAGCGGAGCGAAGCATCGACGCGGTCATCATCACCCGCGGCGGGGGCTCGCTCGAAGACCTCTGGACCTTCAACGACCGAATACTGGCGAGGGCGGTGCTGGACTGCCCGATCCCGGTGGTGGCTGCAATCGGGCACGAGACGGACACGACCATCATCGAACTGGTCGCGGACGTGCGCGCCGCGACCCCCACGCAGGCCGCCATGCGTGTCACGCCTGATGCCGGGGCGCTGCACCAGCAGATAAGCCAGTCGGCGTCGAGGCTGGGATCGAGTGTTCGACGGTCGCTGCGAGACGCAACGGCCTGGCTGCACACGGCCAGCGAGCGCTCGGTGCTGGCTGAGCCTTCGGCATTGATCGCACCCAACCGGGATCGGCTGGAGCAGCATCGCCGCGACATGGCTCGAAGCATGGCCGCGACCATTCAGCAGCGGCGCAGCCTGATCGATCGGCTCGCGGTTCGACTGGACCGCCATCGGCCGGCCGCGCTGGAGGCAGCCAGGCGTGAACGGCTGCGCAGCGCTTCGATCGCACTGCGCCGTGCGCACCGCGCCGCCATCGACCGCAGGCGTGCGCTGCTCGCTTCGCACCAACGGGAACTGCTGGCGGTCGGGCCTCGGGCGGTGCTGAGCCGTGGCTTCACATGCACCATGCACGAGCGGGGCGGGCTGGTGCGGTCGGCCTCGGACGTAGCGGTGGGGGACCGCGTGCGCACGCTCACGGGCGACGGGGGCTTTGACTCGACGGTTCGCCACACGCGCAGCGAACCGGCTATGCCCAAGCCTGCCAAGGCCAAGCCGTCATCCGTGCCAAGCCCGCCGGGGCTGTTTGATGCCGACTGACCCAGGCTTGTACCGTCAGGACCGATGCTTACGGGTGCGATAAGCTTGGGCATGGATGCGAGTGTGTATGAGAAGCTGGGGCGGTTCTACCTTGGTGGCAGGTACGATCTGGCTGCGGGCGAGCAGCTCGCAGAGCCGGTGCTGTACGACTCGAAGGACTTGACGACGCACGCGGTATGCGTGGGCATGACGGGCTCTGGCAAGACCGGGCTGTGTGTGGCGTTGCTGGAAGAAGCCGCCATCGACGGCATCCCCGCGATCGTGATCGACCCTAAAGGCGACCTGTCCAACCTGCTGCTGACGTTCCCCGAGCTTCGCCCCGAGGACTTTGCGCCGTGGGTGAGCGCCGATGAGGCCCGCCGCAAGGGCGTCACGCAAGAGGAGTACGCCTCGGCCCAGGCCGACTTGTGGCGCAAAGGCCTTGGGCAGTGGGGCCAAGACGGCGAACGCATCGCCCGGCTCAAGGAGGCAGCGGACTTTGCGGTCTACACGCCGGGGAGCCAGGCGGGGCTCGAACTGTCGATCCTGCGTTCGTTCGACGTGCCCGAGCCAGAAATCATCGAAGACAGCGACCTGTTCCGCGAACGCGTATCGACGACGGTCACAAGCTTGCTTGGGTTGGTGGGCATCGTCGCCGATCCGGTGCAGAGCCGAGAGCACATCCTGCTCTCGACGATTCTTGCGAACGCGTGGCGCAAGGGCGATTCGATCGATCTGCCCAGGCTGATCCAGTCGGTGCAGGACCCGGACGTTCAACGGGTGGGCGTGATGGAACTCGAGACGTTCTACCCATCGAAGGACCGCATGGGTCTGGCGATGAAGCTCAACGCGGTGCTCGCGTCGCCATCGTTCGAGGCGTGGACCAAGGGCGAGCCGCTGGATATCGCCAACTTGCTGTACACGCCAGAGGGGAAGCCGAGGGTGAGCGTGCTTTCAATTGCGCACCTGTCGGATGCGGAGCGGATGTTCTTCGTAAGCACGTTGCTCAATCGCTTCGTGGGCTGGATGCGCACGCAGCAGGGCACTACGAGCCTGCGGGCGCTGCTGTACATGGACGAGATCGCTGGCTACTGCCCGCCGGTGGCGAACGTGCCGAGCAAGGCACCGCTGCTGACGCTGATGAAGCAGGCCCGTGCGTTCGGGTGCGGCGTGGTGCTGGCCACACAGAACCCGGTGGACCTTGATTACAAAGGCCTGTCCAACGCGGGCACGTGGTTCATCGGCAGGCTTCAGACCGAACGCGACAAGGAACGCGTGCTTGACGGGCTGGAAGGCGCGAGCCAGGGCTCGATCAATCGGCGAGACATGGACCGGATGCTGTCCGCGCTGACGGGCCGGGTGTTCCTGCTGCACAACGTGCACGAGAACGAGCCCGTTGTGATGCACACGCGGTGGGTGATGTCGTACCTGCGCGGGCCGATGACGCGCGACCAGATCAAGGACTTGATGGCCGACCGCAAGGCGCTGATCGAGCAACAACTACAGCCCGATCCCGCAGGCGTGCAGGCAGCTGTGGCTCCCCTCGCAGCAAATCCGCGTGTGCGACCACCCGTACCAGCGGTGGAGGTGAGCACGGCACCTGTGCTGCCGGACTGGCTGGAATCGTACTACCTGCCGCTCAAGCGGCAACCGGCGAACGCGATGGCGGTCGAGTACCAGCCGGGCGTGCTCGGCTCTGCGACGCTTCGCCTCTGGGACAAATCGCTCGATGTTGACGAGCAACGCGACCGACGGCTGCTGAGCCTGATCGGCGACGGGCCTGTTGGCGCGAACTGGGACCGCGCCGACGATGTCTTGGTCGAAGCGGACGACCTGGATTCTTCGCTGCCCGAGCCAGGCGCGCACGCCGGGCTGCCATCGGTAGCGCTCAAAAAGACGACGTACACCAAGTGGACCCGGGCGTTCAAAGCTTCTCTTCTCGATGGTCCGGGCATCGTTCTCTACAAGAGCCCGAGCACGGGGGAGGTTTCCAAGCCCATCGAGAGCGAACGCGAGTTTCGGCTCAGCCAGCAGATGATCGCACGCGAGCGACGCGACGCGGCGGTCGAGAAGCTGCGCGCACGCTACGCGCCCAAGCTCGCCACGCTCGAAGAACGCCTGCGCAAAGCCGAGCAGAAGGTGGACGTACAGAAAGGGCAGGCACGCGACGCAGCGGTGTCGAGCGTTTTTTCTACGGGGGCTGCTCTGCTGGGGGCGCTGCTAGGCGGCAAGAAGGTATCGGCGACCAACGTGCGCCGATCGGGCACCGCGGCACGGAGCGTGAGCCGAACCGCGCGCGAGCGAGGCGACATCAAGCGGGCCGAAGAATCCGTCGACGCGGTCGAGGAGAGGCTTCGTGACCTGGAAGCGGAGTTCGAGCGGGAGCTTGAACGTGCGGAGGAAATGCCCGACGTGATGCATGAGACGCTCGAACGGGTTGAACTTCCGCCACGCAAGACGGGGATCACCGTTCGGCATGTGTCGCTGGTCTGGGTTCCATTTTGGGTGACCGGCGGGGGCGAGCGGATACCCGCGTACGAGCGGAAGACCGTGGACCGTTTACAAGGCCTGTGAAATGTGCTGCGTCAGAGCCTGTTCGTGGTACACTCGGGGCGCAGCAGTTCATCGTTTGAAAGGGGGCGTTTGATGCAGGTGCAACGGTCAATCGAGATGTGCTGGGTGTCGGTCATCGCGTGGTGTGCGGTCGCTGCGTTCGGCGGAGCGGTAAGCCCCGCGTGCGCGCAGTCGGTGCTGATCGAATGGGCATGGCAGCCGGGCGAGGCGCTGACGTACGAGATTACCGAGGAGCTTGAACAAGAATCGATGACGCAGGCGATGGGCGAGCGCACGGAGCAGTCGCTCAAGGATGTGCGCACGTGGACCGCCGAGCAGGCAGTTCTGTCCGTGACCGATGACGGGGTCGCGACCGTTCAACGGGTGTACCAACGCCTGCGGATGGAGCACATGGACGCCGACGGCAAGCGCGTGATGTACGACTCCGACCGTCCGAGCGAGGAGTCGGCCCAGCACCCACGTATCAGGCCATTTGCAGCGTTCGTTGGCAAGACCATCGAGTTCGAGGTGGACCGAGAAGGCCGGGTGCTGCGCGCCAGCGGGGGCGATGCGCTCATCCGCGCGATGACCGATTCGATGCGTGGCTCGGGCCTCGGTGCGGGCGGCGGGCTCGACGCGCTGGTAGGCGGCGCCGGGATGGACTACAACGAGATGTTCCGACGGCAGATCGAGCAGAGCCTGCGCGTCGTGCCCGGCAAGAGCGTTCGCAGGGGCGAGAGCTGGGACGGCTCGACCGACCAGCCCGTGCCCGGGCTCGGCTCGGTTCGAGTCAATCAAACGCACACCTACGCCGGCACCAAGCGTGTGGGGCGGGACTCGGGCGCGAAGATATCGACTCGTGGCGAGATGGTGCTGCCCGATTCAAGCCCGCTCAGCGCGCTGGTCACGCTCAAACTTGAGCAGTCGGAGATTGAAGCGACGTCGGTCGTTGACATCGAACGCGGCACGCTGCTGGAATCGGATGCGACCATGCTCACGCGGATCTCGGGGTCGTCGAGTCTGGTCGACGACATGCGGTTCGAGCAAACGCTTCGCCAGCGCGCCACACTCAGGCTCATCAGCGGCCGGTGACCGGTGGTACCATCGCATCCATGAGCCAGACTTTGCTCGAAACAGTGACGCTCGGTCTGGCTCAGCGGAGGCTCCGCGCTCGGCACGAAGGGAAGCGCTGGCGTGCGCTCGCCGAACGGTTTCCAGACGTGCTGGCATCGATGGACGGCATGGACCTCGGTCCTTGGGTCACGCCGTTGTGGGAAGGCTTCAACGCCAAGATGCAGGCATCGCTCGAGCCGGTGCCGCCGATGCGGTTCCTGCGCGAGAGCGTGATCCGCCAGAGCATGTTCGTGGATGTGCGCGGCGAGTGGCTCAACGCACAGATGGAACTGTTGAGCGGGCACTTTGGAGCCGAGCGGCTTAGTGAACTCGTGGCGGAAAGCCCGGTCGGTGACCCCCCGTTGTGCGATGCGACGCTCATGACCTCGCACAACACGGTGCACCACCTCGCCCATTTGGCCCGCTACGAGCAGCAGACCGGCAGCCAACTTGCTGCGTGCAGCACGGTGCTGGAGTGGGGGGGCGGCTACGGCAATCTATGCCGGCTTGTTCACAAGATGAGCCCGGATATCGAACGCTACGTCATTGTGGACACGCCGTTGTTTGGCGCTTTGCAGTGGTTGTACCTGTCGATGACGCTCGGCGAGGACCGCGTTTCGCTCTGGACCGGAAAGGGCGAGCCGCCCGCTAAGGGCGTGGTCATCGTGCCCGTGCCCGAAGTGCCAGAACTGGATGTGAGCGTGGACCTGCTTCTCTCGACGTGGGCGATCAGCGAGTGCTCGCCTTACGCGCAGGATTACGTCAGCGGGGCTCGCGACTGGTTTGGCGCGGAGCGACTGCTGCTCGCGTTTCAAGCCTCGAACGCTCAACTGCCTGAGGCGGGCCGGCTTGATGGCATTGCGCGAAACGCAGGTTGCGAGGTGCTGCCTCTGGGCGTGATCGACGACAATTTTTATGCGTTCCGCTAGCGGGCCTCAGACCGATTGGTTCGGCGCGGACGACTTCCAGCCGAAGACCGCCATCGCGGTCCCGATGACCAGCCCGAACCCGCCGGCGACGAATTGGCGCCACGGGAGGGCATCGAGCCGGGGCTCGCTGCCCTCGGCGACCGGCCACCAATAGGCGAAGCCGTAGCCAACAAGTTCGACCAGTGCAGCGAGCAGGAGTACCCCGCCAAGCAGAAAGACGCGGTAGCCCCATCGGCCGTGGACGAGCCCGCCCGCGTCATCGCCGCCCGCGCTGCGCCTGCCGAGCCAGTGGCCCAGCCCGAAGCCGATGCCCATGAGTACCGCGCCGACCAAAAGCCGATCCCAAGCCAGCGCGAAGTGCGCCACCCACAGCAGCAACGCAGCGGCGGCGGCGCAGAGCCCAAAGTCGCGCCAGTCCCACCGTCGATGGCGGGCAGGCGTCGAACTTGCCTCGGGCGTTGCTGTTGGGGGCTTCGATTTGGCTTTGAGACCCTCGTCCATACCCAAGCATACTTGGGATTCCGGCTCGGCGGCTCTCACCCGTGGCATCGCCGCCGAACGATCGGTTTGAGCGCGTTGTGGGCCGTATCGATGACCGCGAGGTAGTAGATGAACGCCCCGATAGGCCCCAAGCCGCAGGCGAGCATCCCGATGGTGGTCGCGGCAGCCAGCCCGACCCGGGCGGCCCCCGCCTGCCGAGTGAGCTTGGGAGCGGGCACACGGTTGGCGAGCACGCGGACGTAGCTCATCGCGGACCAGTAGTGGAACGCTGACCCAGCCACGTGAACACTCCAACTCATCCAAAACACATAAGTACCAGCGCCCGGCACCACGATCGACTTCGTGCCTATTCCTGCGATCAACGCGATCGTGAGCAGGAACCACACGACAGCAGACCATCGCGCGAGCTGGCGCACACGGTTGGTGCGTTCATCCTGCCGGTTGGGCTCGGCGGTGGTGGCGATGAACCAGCCGTGCAGCCCGACGAACGGCGCGCACCCGAGTACCGCGACATTGATCCATAACAGGACCGCCAGCGAGGTATCGACCAGGTTCACATGAGCCGGCGTGGTCGAAGTGTTTGCGGTCAGGGAGAGCACCACCATCGCTGCGATCATGCTCAACCCCGCAAAGAGCAGCGGGAACAGCACCGATCGCGTGACCCGTCGAAGCCCGCGGTGGGTGCGGCTGAGCCACTTGGTATCGGCGAACGCAAGCAGGTTGCCCGAGAGTGAATCGACGATCGGCGTGCCGCACTCGGGGCACGGACCATGCGGCATGAGCCCTGTCAGGTCGTATGTGCAGCCCAAGCACACGGAGCCGGGGCCGATGGCCTCCACTTTCCCAGCAGCGGGAAATGGATCGGTGGGGCTGGGTCGGTCGGTTGTCACTTGATGTGGATCACAGGGGTCTGCACCGCGCCCGCTTGCTGGGCCTTGGTGATGGTCTTGAGGGCTTTGCGGACCATGTTCAGCAGGTTCCAGTAAAGGATGAGTGCTGCCAGAAATACGAGAACGCCGAGCCATGATGCGAACGGGACCGGAACAAAGCCCGCGACGAAGCTCGATGCAAACAGCAACGGGCAGGCGATCGCGCGGCTCCTGGCACGGTTGCGGATCTTCAGGTTGGGCAGCCGGACGGCGAGAACGCTGACATAGCGCATGCTCACGACACAATGCACGATGACGAGCACCGGGAAGCTCATCGATAGCGCTATCCCGATCATATCGACAAGCCCGAAGGTAATGGTCGCCGTCCCGTAGACCGCTAGCGCTATCGCAGCTGCAGCCAGAAGCAGGAATGCTATGACCGTCCCTCGGACCCACCGGCGGGTCACGGGGTCGCTGTAAGAAGCAGCACCGGGGTCTTTGATCGTTAAAAACCACCAGCCGACCATGATGAGCCCGGTCACCACGGCGATCGCGAGCGGCAATACGAAGAGCAGCAAGGCGGACGAACCACCTCCGGCGGAGAATAGAAGCACTCCCATTCCAATGGGAGTCACCACCATGAGCACAATGAGCAGCAGGATTCCGTTGAGCACGAACGACACGCCCCTAAGCAGGCGGTTGGCGTACTTCACGTTGCGGTAGAAAAGCAAGTCGCCACGCAGCGAATCGGCTACCGGCGTGCCGCACTCGGGGCAGAGATCGGAATGCCGAAGATCGCGCAGCGGGTACTCGCACGAGATGCAGCCGTGATCAGAATCAACGAGTCCAGAATCGTCGTAAAGAAGCTCGCCACGGATCGACTGAGCCACTGTTGTGCCGCACTCGGGGCACGCGCCGCGAACGGGCAATCCCTGCAGGCTATAGCCGCAGGTCGTGCACGCATGTTCGCCCGCAACCACGGCGGCGACAGCATGAGGGGGCTGGCCTTCGTCGAGCGGTTTATCCGTTGGCGGCTCATGCATGTCCTCAGCCTATCCGCTGGCTTGAACCTGTGGGGATGGCGACTTTGACAGCGTGAGGAAGCACTATGGAACATATCCGGCGCAGTTGGTCAGTGGCGCAGTAGATTGACTGGACGCGGCCCCGTGGAGCATGGCATGATGAGCGACATGGACTGGCGCACACAGGCAGGCGGGCTCCTCGGCAGGCTGGTGGATGCCGCGCTGTTGGCAGCGGACCCGGCACGGGCAGTCGAGCACCATTGGCCCGCAGTGGTCGAAGCGCACACCGGCCCGATCGCGCTGTTCGCGTTCGGTAAAGGCTCGGTTCCCATGACGCGTTCAGCTCTGGCGATGCTCGCCAGAAATGGACAGTCGCCCGAGTGGGGGCTGGTCATCGCGGTGCCCGGGCAGGATGCTTCAAGCATGGGACTTCAGACCGTTGTGGCGGACCACCCTTTGGCCACGCACCGTAACACGCTCGCTGCGGACGCGCTGGCCTCAGCGTGCGAAGGTCTTGACGAGCGATGGCTCGCGTTGTGCTTGGTGAGCGGCGGTGGCTCGGCGCACCTCGCAAGCCCCAGGCCGCCGATGGCGCTTGGCGAACTCGTCAGCGTGACCGATCAACTGCTTCGTGCAGGGGCCACGATCGGCGAGTTGAACTGCGTTCGCAAGCACCTTGAGACGCTCAAGGGCGGCCAACTCGCCGCCAGACTCGCGCCAGCGCGCGTGATCTCGCTCGTGCTGAGCGATGTGCTGGGCGACAAGTTGGATGTGATTGCTTCCGGGCCGCTCGCGCCCGATGCATCGACGTTCGCAGAAGCGATGGGCGTGATGAAGCGGTTTGGAGTGGAGGCTCCCGGAGCGATCAAGTTGCTCCAGCGCGGCATGGAGGGCCTTGAACCCGAGACACCCAAGCCGGGCGATGCGTGCTTCGCGAACGTTCAACAAACGGTGATCGCGAACAACCGGTCTGCGGTGAACGCGGTCGCAGAGCATCTAACCAGCGATGGCTTCGAGGTGATGGAGCGAAACGATGCGGTGCAGGGCGATGCTGCCTCGGTGGGACGCGTGCTGGGCCGAGGCGCGCTCTTGCTCAAGCAGCACCAGGCCATCGTGGCCGGCGGGGAGACGACTGTCGTCGTGGGCGATGCGTCTGGCAAGGGCGGGCGGTGCCAGGAACTGGCGCTTGCCGCAGCGATCGAGATCAAGGGGGCCGAGGGCCTGCGGATCGCGGCATTCGGCACCGATGGCCGAGACGGGCCAACGAGTGCGGCGGGCGCGTGGGCCGACGGCGGATCAATCGGACGCGCGATACCAGCGGGCGTGGATGCGAAGGCATTGCTCGCTCGGCACGACAGCAACGCCTTCTTCGCGAGCACTGGCGGGCTTATCGAGACCGGCCCGACGGGCACGAACGTGAACGATGTGTGGCTTGCGGTTCGGCTCTAGACCGTGCCGCGAATGGCCAGGCGCTGTTCGAGCATGTCCATAGCGACCGACACCCGTGCAGGCGCTGTGCCGCCCATGACGTCTCGCCGTGCGAGCGAAGCGTCAAGCGTCAGCGCCTCGTACACGCCTTGCTCAACAGCCGGGGCGTGGGAACGGAACTGTTCGAGCGAGAGCGATTCGAGCGGCAGCTTCAGTGCGAAGGCATCGACGACCAGCCGTCCAACCTGGTGGTGTGCATCGCGGAATGGCACGCCCTTACCCACGAGGTAATCGGCAAGCTCGGTTGCATTGGTGTACGAACTGGCGGCGGCTTGCCGGCAGCGCTGCGCATCGACGGTGGTCGCATCCATAACCGCACGGCCAAGCCGGAGTACGAGCGAGAGCTGATCCATCGCATCGAACAGCGGCTGCTTGTCCTCTTGCAGGTCTTTGTTGTACGCGAGGGGCAAGCCCTTGAGCGTCGTGAGCATCGAGACCAAGTGCCCGACGATGCGCCCCGCTTTGCCGCGCATGAGTTCGGCGGCGTCGGGGTTCTTCTTCTGTGGCATGATCGATGAGCCGCTGGCGACCTCATCGCCGAACGTGAAGAACCCAAACTCGGCCGAGCCGAACACGAGCAGTTCTTCGCCGAGCCTTGAGAGATGCACCGCGCAGAGCGACAACGCCGCGAGCGTCTCGACCACGAAGTCACGGTCGGCGACGGTGTCGAGGCTGTTGATGGTGGGGCCGTCGAAGCCGAGCGAAGATGCGAGCCGAACCCGGTCGATCGGGTACGCGGTTCCCGCCAGAGCGGCGCATCCGAGCGGGCAGCGGTTCACACGACGGCGCGCATCGAGCAGGCGTTCGCGGTCGCGTTCGAGCATGGCGGCGTAGGCCATGGCCCAGTGGGCCACCAGCACCGGTTGCGCGCGTTGCAGGTGCGTGTAGCCGGGCATGATCGCTTGGAGGTTGGCGCGCGCAAACCGCAGCAGCGCCGCGAGCAGCATGTCGATCTCGGTGAGCCGGGCATCGATCGCGTCCCGGCACCAAAGCCTGAGATCGGTGGCGACCTGGTCGTTTCGGCTTCGGCCCGTGTGCAGCTTCTTGCCGAGCGGGCCGAGCGATTCGATGAGCCGTTGTTCGACCCACGAGTGCACGTCCTCCGCGCCGCTGTCGGTAGGGGGGGCATCAAGCGAATCGGCCTCGCTCGCGATTTCACCCAGCGCTCGCTCGACGAGCGAGGCTTCGTCCTTGGTCAGCACGCCCGCCATGCTCAAGGCGTGCGCCCACGCGATCGAGCCGGTGATGTCGCACTGGACCAGTCGCCAGTCGAAGGGCAGCGAATCGTTGGCCTCTCGGAACAACTCACTCGGCGGCTGATCGAACCGGCCGCCCCACATGGCCGGCACCGGATCAGCGGTGACGGGCTTGCCGCCGGTGGATGCCGAGTCGCTGCTCACACCTCGGCCCCGACGGGGTGGGCGGCCGCGTCGGCCGGGCCAAACTTGAGCGCCCGTATGCGCTCGGGCAGGCTCAGCAGCCGAATGAACCCCTCGGCGTGCGACTGGTTGTACGCCTCGCTCATGTCGAAGCTCGCGAATTCCTCGGCGTACAGCGAGAAGTCGCTCTTGCGGCTGACCACGACTGCGGTGCCCTTGTGCAGGCGGACCGTGCAACTGCCGGTCAGCACGCGTGCAAGCGAATGGACGCACGCATCGAGCGCCTCGCGCACCGGCGTGAACCAGCGGCCGTCGTAGACGAGGTCCGCGTAGATGAGCGCGATCTGCTGACGGAGGCGCATGGACTCGCGGTCGAGCGTGAGTTCTTCGAGCCCGCGGAGCGCTTCGAGCAGGATGGTGCCGCCCGGAGTTTCGTAGAGACCGCGTGACTTCATGCCGACCCTGCGGTTCTCGATAATGTCGACTCGGCCCACGCCGTGCCTGCCGCCGAGAATGTTCAGTTGTTCGATGATCGCCTCGGGCGCGAGTTCTTCGCCGTTGACGCTCACGGGTCTGCCGTGCGCAAACTCGACTGTTACGTTCTCGGGCTCGTTGGGCGCCACGCGCGGGTCGGTGGTGAGCATCCACGCGTCGTCTGGCGGGAAGTTGGCGGGGTTCTCGAGCGCTCCGCCTTCATGGGAGATGTGCCACAGGTTGCGGTCGCGGGAGTAGATCTTTTCTGCACTGGCCGAGGTCTTGATGCCGCGCTTGGCGAGGTAAGCGAGCAGGTCGTGGCGGGTCTTGTATTCCCAAGTGCGCCAGGGCGCGATGACCTGCATCTCTGGGGCCAACGCGCTGAACGCGGACTCGAAACGTACCTGGTCGTTGCCCTTGCCGGTGCAGCCGTGGCACAACGCATCGGCATGGACCCTTCGGGCCAGTTCGACCTGCGCCTTGGCGATGATGGGGCGGGCCATCGAGGTGCCGAGCAAATAGCGGTTCTCGTAGACGCAGCCAGCGAGCAGCGTGGGGAACACGTAGTGCTCGACGAACTCGCGTTTGAGGTCCACCACATGGCACTCGCTCGCGCCCGAGGCGAGCGCCTTGGCCTCGATGCCTTCAAGCTCGTCTGCGCCCTGGCCTACATCGGCGGCCATCGCGATAACCTCGCAGTCCAGCGTCTCTCTGAGCCACGGAACGATCGCCGAGGTGTCCAGCCCGCCCGAATACGAAAGCACCACGCGTTGAGGCATCGTCAAACTCCTTGCAGGTGCCCGGCAGGCACGCCCCAAGCGTAGGGCTACAAGAGCGCCTCAAGCCGACGCGCTGCCTCGATGAGTCCGAGGTGCGAGTACGCCTGCGGGTGGTTGCCAAGGGCTGTCTTGCTGTCCGGGTCGTGCTGCTCGCTCAGGAGCCCGGTAGGCCCGGCCAAGGCCGCGACGGCATCGAACAGCGAACGCGCTTCGTCCATCTTGCCAACGAGTGCGAGCGACTCGACCAGCCACAGGGCGCAGATGTGGAACCCGCCCTCGCGCCCCGGGAGGCCGTCGTCGTAGAGGTAGCGGTACACCGTTGGGCCGCTGCGAAGGTGCGTTTCGATGGCCTCGACGGTCTTAGCAAAGCGCGGGTCGCCGGGCTCGATCAGGCCGTAGGTCCCGAGGGTGAGCACCGCGGCATCGAGTTCCTTGCTGCCATAAGAAGCGGTAAAGGAGCCGGCCTCGTTGTTCCAGCCGTGCTCGAGCACATCGTCTCGGATCTCGTCGGCGGTCCTGCGGTAACCGGCGGCGCCCGCGACGCCGCAGCGCTGGGCGATCTTGGCAGCCCGATCGAGCGTGACCCAGCACATGACCTTGGTGTGGACGTGGTGCTGGAGCGGGCCTCGGATTTCCCAGATGCCGTGGTCCGGCTCGCGCCAACGGGCGGTCACGGCGCTGGCCATCGACTGCACCAGCGCGTGGTGGGAGGGCGAGAGCGAGCCTGTCGATTCAAGAACGGTCCACAACAACTCGGCGATCGGGCCGAACACATCGAGTTGCACCTGCCGGGCGGCTGCGTTGCCGATGCGCACAGGCCGCGAGCCAGCGTAACCGCTGAGCTGCGCGATCTCGGCTTCGGGCGGCGTCTCCCTTCCCAGCACGTCATAGATCGGCGCGAGCCGCTCGGCATCGCCCACGATCTCAACCACTCGCACAAGCCAGTCGAGCAGCCCGAGGGCTTCGCTGGTGCTGCCGACGCGAACGAGCGTGGTCGCGGTCATCGAGGCATCGCGTGGCCAGCAGTAGCGGTAGTCCCAGTTGCGGACCCCGCCGAGCGTTTCGGGAAGGCTCGTTGTGCCCGCAGCGGCGATCGCACCGCTCGGTCCGTGGACAAGCCCGCGCAACACGAGCGCACTGGTTCGCATGAGTTCGGGATGCAACGCCGGGAGTTTGAGCCCGTCGGCCCAATCGCTCCAGAATGCCAATGTCTCGGAGCGGTGAAGCGGTTCTGGCGAGGGCGACGGCGAGAGATCCTGCGTGCCGCATCGGAGTTCGAGCACGACCGGCCCGCGCGAAAGATCGATCTCGGCGATGGCGGTGTGGTGCTCGCCTCGCTCATGAACGGTCCAGTTTATACCAGGCGACCGCAACGAAACAGCATCGATGGCCCCATCAACAACGAGCCCGCTTTCGACAATTCGAAGTCGAGTCGGCACTCGGCCAAAGTCCAGTCGCGGCGCGAACTCGACCCGCGCCGTGCCCGAACCCTCCAGCACGCGGATCAGGTCAACACGGTTGTTCTGTTGCTGGGGAGCACCCGCCGACGCATCGAGGTAGTCGGTCACAGTCAGGGTGGGCCAGCGGGATTCCAGCACAAGCGTGCCGGGCAGGTATCGCTGAGCGGGGTGATTGTCCGCCTCTGTTGGCCCGATGCTGAAATAGCCAGCGTTGGGGCCATCGAGCAACTCGCTGAACATGCTCGGCGAATCGATCCTCGGGACGCACATCCACGTGACTCGTGCTTGATGGTCGACGAGCGCCACGGTCCGTTGGTCGGAGAGCATCGTGTGCCGCTCGATCGGAGTAGCGCCCGCGCCCGCGAGGTACTCGGCCCTGAGCTCCGCGAGCCGAGCGAGAATGAGCGCGACCTGCTCGGTCGATTCGATCCTGAGCCCCGCCGCGGTCTCGCCCGGGCCTACCTTGATGCCGATGTCCGGGCCGCGCAGGACGCCGAAGGCATCTTCGTCAGTCACATCATCGCCCAGGAAGATCGCCGATGTCGCGGCGACCCGGTGTCTGATGGCGTCGAGCGCCCGGCCCTTGTCGGCCTCTATCACGCCAAGCTCGACGACCATTTTGCCGGTTTTGATCTGGACACCAGCGAGCTTGGCTGGGCCTTCGTGGACCGCCTTGGCCGCGCGTTCACCCGCGACCGGCTCCGCGTTGCGATAGTGGAACGCGACGCTCGCGGGTTTGATCTCGACCGTGCAGCCGGGTGTTTGTGCTGCAAGCTCGGTCAGTTCGCGTGCGAGGCGGTCTTTGAGGTCAACCGTGTGCTGGGGCATCCGCGAAGCGAACCCTGGATCGAATTCGCTGCCGTGGCTGCCGACCAGATGCACGTTGCCCGGTGAGCCCGTCAGCTCGGAGAGATCGCGCAGCGATCGGCCCGAGATGATGGTGACGTGCGTGCGAGGCAGCAGCGCCAGGCTGTGCAGGGCGACCATCGCCTCGCGGTGCGGACGTGCCTTTGCAGGATCGCTGACAATGGGCGAGAGCGTGCCGTCGTAATCACTCGCGACCAGCAGCACAGCGGCCCGGGCCAGCTCGGCGATCCGCGCCTGAATTTCTGGGGGCAGTGTGGTCACGCTCTCAGCACCTCCAGAAATCCCTTTGCCCATGCGTACACATCGTGCTTGCGGACCACCGAACGAAGGCTCTTCATACGCTTGGTGGCCTCGTCTTGGCTTATCACCAGCGTGTCCTCGATGGCGCTGGCAATGCCGTCAACGTCGAACGGATTGATGAGAACAGCCCGCTTAAGCTCTTGCGAAGCGCCCGCGAACTCGCTGAGGATCAGCGTGCCGGTGTTGGCGGTCCGCACGGCCGCATACTCCTTGGCGACGAGGTTCATCCCGTCACGCAACGGAGTCACCATCATGATGTCCGCGGCGCAGTAGTACGCGATGAGCTCATCGAACGCGAGGTTGCGCCTCAGGTAATGGATCGGGAACCGTCCGGGTTCGCCGTACTCACCGTTGATGTTGCCCACCAGTTCCTCGATCCGCTTGCGCATCGAGATGTAGTCGGTTACGTTCTCGCGGCTCGGTACCGCGACCTGGATCACCGCGAAGTCCTCGGCGGTGAACTGGCCACGCCTGAGCACCTCTTGCACCGCACGTAGCCGATAGTCGATGCCCTTGGTGTAGTCCAAACGATCAATACCGAGAACCAACTGGCGCCCTGAAGTGGTCCGCATCCGCTCGCGGATCTGTTCGGCTCGCTCGATGACCCCAGGCTGTCCAGCGGTTCGTTCAAAGTGCGCGGTGTCGATGGAGATCGGGAACGAGTCCACCCGGCTTGGTCGGCCATCGACAAGGAACGTCTGCCCCTTGGCTTCGGCATCGCCAAAGCGCTGCGCACAGCGCACAAAGTTGCGGACCCCGAGCCTGGTTTGCATGCCGACGACGTCCGCCCCGAGCGTGCCGTTGATCAGTTCCCGCCGCCAGGGGATGCGTGCAAACAGCTCCTCGGCCGGGAACGGGATGTGGAGAAAGAAGCCGATCTTCACTCTCGGGCAAATCTCGCGGAGCATCTCAGGCACAAGGTGCAACTGGTAGTCGTGGATCCAGCAGGTATCGCCCGGCTTGAGCGCATCGGCCGCAGCCTCGGCGAATCTTCGGTTCACCTCCACATACGAGCGCCACCAATGGCGGTGGATCTCCGCCTCGCGGATGGCGTCGTGGTAGAGCGGCCAGAGCGTGGTGTTGCAGAAGCCCTCGTAGAAATCCTCCTGCTCGGCCGCCGAGAGCGGTACGTCGCGCACCTCCATCCCGTCGACATCGAACGACTTCCCCGGCGAACGAGCCACGCCCGCCCAGCCGACCCAGCATCCGCCCGACTCGGCCAGAATCGGCCGCATCGCGGTGACAAGCCCTCCTGGGCTTGGTTCCCATACGTTCTTGTTGCCACGTCTGACGCGGCGCACCGGCAGCCTATTGGCGACGACGACCATCCGTGGTTGGCGTGGCTTACGGGGCATAGGCCAGCGAGCATAGCAACTCGCTTGCGCCAGGCGGTGGCCAGCGAACACCCGCACGCAACCGCTGGGGTCTGCTGGCATACCCTTGGCATCACGCGCGGCCAACTGGCCCCTTGGCCGACTCGACCGGAACGCACGCCATGCTCGAATTAATCGAACTCCGCAGGTGCTTTGGCCCGCTCGTCGCGGTCGATCGAGTCTCGCTGCGCGTCGAGCCCGGCGAGGTCCTCGGCTTTCTTGGCCCTAACGGTGCGGGCAAGTCCACCTCCATGCGGATGGCTGCGGGCTTTCTTGCCCCGACCGCTGGCACCGCTCGCCTTGGTGGTCACGACATCCGCACGCACCGCATCGAGGCGCAACGCCTGCTGGGCTACCTGCCTGAAGGCGCACCCGCCTACCCGGACATGACACCCGAGGCGTTTCTGCACTTCGTCGGGCGGGTCCGCAACCTGTCACGCCGACAGCGCCTGAGCCGAATCGGTCACGTTTGCGATCGGGTACGCCTCGACGGCGTGATGCGCCAGCCCATCGAGACCCTCTCCAAGGGCTACCGGCGCCGCGTGGGCCTCGCGCAAGCCCTGCTGCACGACCCGCCGATTCTCATCCTCGATGAACCCACCGACGGACTCGATCCCAACCAGAAACACGAGGTCCGTGGGCTCATCCGCGAACTCGGCAAGACCAAAGCCGTGGTGCTCTCAACCCACATCCTCGAAGAAGTCGACCCCGTCTGCACGCGGGCGGTGGTGATCGCTCAAGGCCGAGTGGTTTCCGATGGCACGCCAGCCCAGCTTCGGGCCATCTCGCCCAGCGGCTCACTCGATGAGGCGTTCCGAACGCTGACCTCGCCTCCGAGGGCCGCTTCATGAGCGCTGCAACTTCGGTTTCAGGCACGCTTGCGGTGTTCCGTCGGGAGATCGTCGGCTACTTCGCCACGCCTGTTGCCTACGTCTTCATCGCTGTGTTTTTGGCCATGAGCAGCGTGTTCACGTTTGCCTCAGAACTCGGCGGGTTCTTCGAGCGAGGCGAGGCAGACCTTCGGCCCTTCTTTGGTTTCCACCCCTGGTTGTACCTGTTCTTGGTGCCCGCGATCTCCATGCGGCTGTGGTCCGAGGAACGCAAGAGCGGCTCGATCGAACTGCTGATGACCCTGCCGCTTGCTGTCTGGCAGTCCGTCATAGGCAAGTTCCTTGCAGCGTGGGCGTTCGTGGCTGTGGCCCTGGCCCTGACCTTTCCGCTCTGGATCACGGTCAGCTATCTGGGCGAGCCGGACCACGGCGTGATTCTTGCCAGCTACCTCGGAAGCCTGCTCATGGCCGGTGGGTTCCTGGCCCTTGGATCGTGCGTTTCGGCGCTAACCAAGAACCAGATCATCGCGTTCGTTCTCACGCTTGTCGCGAGCCTGTTCATGCTGCTGCTCGGGTTCCCCGTGGTGCAGAGCGTGATCGCCGACTGGGCTCCGCTTGGCGTAGCCGAAACGCTCGCGAGCCTGAGCGTGCTCACGCGGTTCGAGGCCATCAGCCGCGGCGTGCTCGCGCCGGCCGATGTGCTGTACTTTGTCTCGCTGATCGCGTTGCTGCTCGCAGCGAACAGCATCCTCGTTGAACTGCTCAAGGCGGAGTGAGCATGACCGATCCAACCACTCCAACCAGCGATGCTCCAAAGCCTCAGCCCGCAGCCCCAGCGGAGGTCGAGAGCCTTCGCAGCCGAACGCTCAACGCGATCGTAGGGCTTTGCGTGCTCGCCGCGTTGTTCGTCGCGGTCAACGTGCTGGCCGGGCCGTGGCTCAGGCAGACCCGCCTCGATCTGACCAGCGACCAGCGGTACACGCTGAGCGAGGGCACCCGCGAGATACTCCGTGACATCGGCACGCGCGGCCCGTCGCGGCTCACGTTCTTCTATTCGCGAGAGGCTGCCACGGGCAGACCCGCGATACAGGCTTACGCCGCTCGCGTCGACGAGCTGCTTGAGGAGTTCGAACTCGCTGCGGGCGGCTCATTCCGCATCGAGCGGGTCGAGCCCAAGGCGTTCTCGGCGCAAGAAGCCCGCGCGCAGGCGTCGGGCGTCGCTTCGCTCCCGCTCGGAACAGACGGCCAGGCGCTGTTCATGGGCATCGAGGCCGCAGGCCCGACCGACCTCCGGGGCACGATCCCATTTCTCGATCCCCAGCAGGAGCCGTTCCTCGAATACGAGCTCGCCAAGCTGCTGGTCTCGGTCCGCAGCCCGCTAAGGCCGGTAGTCGGTGTTGTCAGCTCGCTCGACCTGCAACGCGGTCCAAGCAACCGCCCGTGGCTGATCTGGCAGGAACTCTCGACCCGGTTCGAGCTCCGCGATATGGGTCAAGACTTTGCCGGGATCGACACCGCCGTGCGCGCCCTGCTGATCGTGCATCCGCAGGGTTTGAGCGAACGAGCGTTGCGCACGATCGACCAGGCTGCGCTCGCCGGCACGCCGATGGTCGTGCTCTTTGATCCTGTATGCGAGCTGGATCAGCCCGAAGGCAATCAGAGCAACCCGATGCTTGCGTTCCAGTCGGATCGGTCATCCGATCTCGGCGGCCTGCTCGAAGCGTGGGGCGCCACGATCGATACCGACGTGGTCGCTGGCGACATCGACTCTGCTGCCCGCGTTCGCTCGCAGGGGCAGGTTGTGCCATACCTGCCCTACCTCCAGCTCAGCAGCGAACGCTTTAATCAGGACGATCCAGCCACCCGGCAGATCGATGCCATGATCTTCGCCTCGGCTGGTGCCATCGTTTCGATGCCCGGCGCGCGCACGTCGTTCGAGCCGCTCATCACCACGAGCGAGCGTTCAGCGTTGATCGACGCCGTGCGCATCAACCCCATGACCGACCCACGCGAATTGGTCGATTCGTTCGTCTCGCGCGGCGCTCCCCTGACGCTCGCGGCCCGGGTGCGAGGGCAAGCTTCGTCCGCGTTTGCCGAGCCTGCTCTTGACGCAACAGGCATCGCCGATCCCGAGTGGCAGCCGCCGAAGCTGACCGGGGGCGAGGTCGATGTGCTGCTCATTGCCGATGCAGACCTGCTCGCCGACCAGTTCTGGCTCGAGGAAGTCGGGTACGGCGGGGCCTCGCTCGGGTACCGCAGGATCTCGGACAACGGCGACCTGGTGCTCAACGCGATCGAGATGGCGGCGGGTGACCGTGCCCTGCTCTCGCTGCGTGGGCGCGGTAACGCAAGCCGGCCGTTTACACGCATCGCCGATCTTCAGCGCCGCGCCGATGAGCAGTTTTCCGCCGAGCTTAAGTCGCTTGAGGCCGACCGTGACGAGGTGGAAGCGCAGATCCGCCTCGCTCAGCAGGGCGATCCCGAAGCGCCGCTCGAGGACCAACTGATCTTGACACCCGAGCAAGCCCAGCGGGTCGAGGCATTCCGTGGCCAACTTGTCGAGACCAACCGCCGGCTGCGCGAGGTCCGGTTCAATCTGAACGAGGACGTCGATCGTCTCGAAGCGTGGGTCAAGGCGGTCAACGTCGGGGCCGGGCCGCTGCTCGTCATCATCGTGGCGGTGCTGCTGTCGGTCATCCGCTCCGTTCGCTTTGCCGCCGACCGTCGCCGGGCGGCCAGCGCGCCAGGCAGTACCTGAATCCATCCGAGCCAAGGGCAAAGCGTCATGCGCACACGAACACTGGTCTGGCTTGTTCTGATTACCACGATGGTGGTGCTGGCCGCCGGTGCGACCGTCTGGCACCAGCGTCGCAGCGACGCGTTCATCGAGCCACAACCGCTGGTGGTTGGGTTGCAAGAACAGCTCAACGACGTGGCCTCCATCCGCGTCAGCCAAGGCGAGCGGTCGATCAGCGTCGAACGATCGTCGCAGGGCTGGGTTATCGCAGATCGCGATAGCTACCCCGCCAAGATCGAAGAAGTCCGCCGATTGCTGCTCCAACTGACCGGGCTGTCGCGCCTGGAACAGAAGGCTTCCGATGCCCAGTTTCTCGGCCCGCTCGGGTTCGGGCCGGACGCGCTCACGCCGCCATTGCGTATCGAACTGAGCGCGGCTGACGAGACCCTCGCCGGCTTTGAGGTCGGGTTGACCACGCCTGATGGGCTGGGCCGGTACGTTCGGCTGCTCGCGGACGGCTCGGTCTGGCTGATCGATGGCACCCTCAGCGCTGATCCAACCGTCCCCGCGTGGACCGAGACCGACCTGCTCAGGCTCGGCTCGGAGTTTCTGCGTTCGATCACGATCAAGCAGGGTGACGCGCCCGCGTTCACGGTCACTCGCAAGGGCCAGGGTCTTGATGCCGAGCACACGATTGAACCCATGCCCGAGGGCCGAGAGGTCGGGAGCCTCAGCCAGTTCGCCAAGCTCTTCGGCTCGGTCGCGCTGCTCACGTTCACCGATGTGCGCGCGCGAACCACAGACCTGCCAGCGCCTGAGTCAGCGCTCACCTACAGGACCACCGCCGACAGCCGGTTCACCATCTCGCAATGGACCGAGGCCGACGACTTCGGCGAACTCATCTCGTGGATCACGTTCGACTTCGAGGGCGGTCAGGCCCAGCCAAAGCAGCTCGAACAGTGGGCGTTTCAGCTCACGCCGTTCGCATCGGGCGCGTTTGCGATGGGCATCGACGAGCTGACGTTTGAACTGGCTGAGCCGATCGATGGCGCAGGCGATCTCGATCCCGGGCCGCAGCCAGATCCTGAGTAGCTTCGTTTGCGCTACCGGCCCACCGGCTCGCCGCACTCCGGGCACTTGAGCCCGCGCAGGTGGTACCCGCACGCGCACGCCATCGGAGCCCGGCTCGCGCGAAACGCGGTGATCTCAAGGGCCGTCCAACTCGCAAGCCCGGCCAGCCCGAGCCAGAGCACCATGCTCGTGCGGTCGTTGGACATGACGAGCCAACTAAACATACTGATCAAGGGACCGACGGTCAGCACCACGAAATATGCGAGTGTGAGGGCGGGAAGCAGCAGCAGCCAGTTTCGGTATCGCACTTCGGGTTCTCCGGGGTCTTGTTCGAAGCCTTGTCAGGGCTCTGGGCCCAGTGCTGGCGGGCCGGTACTGGTGGTCGCTGTCTCCTACACTGGCACTCATCCGCGACAGCTCGCTGAGAGACCAACACCGATGCCCGATTTTACGCTCGCCAACTACGGCCTCTTGATTGTGTACCTGCTGATAGCGGTGGGGGTCTCATTTCTCTGCTCGTTGGCCGAGGCTTCCTTGCTCACCGTCTCGAAGGCGGACGCGTCTTACCTGACCTCCAAGGGGCGAGCCGTCGGCGATCGTCTCAGGCGGATGAAGGACGACATGAACCGGCCTCTGGCCGCGATCTTAACGCTGAACACCGCGGCGCACACGATCGGTGCATCCGGCGCAGGAGCTGAGTGCGCTCGCATCTTCGGGGATGAATGGATCGGGGTCGCAAGCGCGATTCTCACGCTGCTGATCCTGGTGTTGTCCGAGATTATCCCCAAGACCCTGGGCTCGTCATTTGCCAGGCCGCTCATCCCGTTCACCGTGTTCGCGGTGCAAGGCATGATCTGGCTGACGTACCCGCTCATCGTGCTGCTCAACGCGATGTCTCGCCTGATCCCGGGTAGCGGGGGAGCCGAGCACGCTTTGTCTCGCGAGCATGTCGCGGTGCTCGCGGATATGGCTGGCGAACAGGGGACGCTCACGCAGGAAGAAACGGGCATCGTCAAGCAGACGCTTCGGTTGCGCGAGATCAAGGTCGCCGAGATCATGACGCCGCGCACCGCGGTCTTTATGCTTGCCAAAGACACAACCGTGCAGGAGGCGCTGGACGATCCCGACTTCGGCAAGGTCACGCGCGTGCCCATCTTCGGCGACAGCCCCGACGAGATGCTCGGCATTGTTCTCAAGCACGAGGTCTACGCGGCGGCCCTCCGCAAGGAACTCTCCCGCACCGTTGAATCGATGATGCACCCCATCCACGCGGTCCCCGAGATGGCCCCGGTCATGCGCATCTTCGAGGAGTTTGGCCGCCTGGGGCACCACCTGTTCCTCGTGGTCGATGAATACGGCGGCACCGCCGGCGTGATCGCGCTCGAGGACATCATCGAGGAACTGCTCGGCCGGGAGATCGTCGATGAGACCGACGCCGTGGCGGACCTTCGGGCCACGGTGACCAAAGAAGTCGCCAAAGCGGTGACCAAAGAAGTCGCCAAAAAGGTGCTCGACGAAGGCGAAGATTCGGCCATCTGAGGCCCGGCTAGCAAGCTATGAAGGCTCATTCAGCGGCGGTAGGTGATGCGGGCCTTGGTGAGGTCGTAGTGGCTCATCTCGACGGTCACGATATCGCCCGGGAGGATGCGGATGCGGTACTTGCGCATCTTGCCCGACAGGTAAGCCAGGATCTCGGTCGAGGCCTCATCGGGCAGCCGAACCTTGAACATCGCGTTGGGTAGGGCCTCGATTACGGTGGCGTCGAGCGTGAACTTGTCGTCCTGTTTGGACATGCGACCTCTTCTAACAACCGGCCCTAAATCGACTTGTGGGGGTCCGGAGGGCACCATCTGGGGCTGACCCGGCGGATCAGCGAACAAATCCTAGGCCTTGAGCGTTGACAAGGGCCGGGTGCTGGTACACTCGGGGTGATTCTTCCAGAGCCATCGGAGGCGACGGAAGCTTCGTGACTGCTGCAGATCGGGACCCGAGACGGATCGGCTGGCAGAGGAAAGTACTCGGGTTCTGGATAGTGGTATGCGACTGTATGTAGGAAATCTTCCGTTTAGCTGTGGCCCCGATGAACTCCGTCAGGCGTTCGAAGAGTACGGCGCTGTGACCGATGCGCACGTTGTGATGGACCGTGAAACCGGTCGTTCGCGTGGCTTTGGCTTCATCGAGATGGGCGACGACGAGGGCCGCGCGGCCATCGAAGGGCTCAACGGTCAAGACATGGACGGCCGGCCCCTGCGCGTCAACGAAGCCCAGCCCCGCGAACAACGCGGCGGTGGTG
>CAYGSG010000036.1:0-27237 GCA_964352615.1 uncultured Phycisphaeraceae bacterium | reverse complement strand
GGGGAGGGATGCCGCCGCGGCCAGGGGAGCTTTCGCTCGCGCACCGGGGCGTGCTGTTTCTGGATGAACTGCCCGAGTTTGGGCGCAATGTGTTGGAGACGCTGCGCCAGCCGCTGGAGGACCATCAGGTCACAATCGCGCGCGCCAGCGGCACGCTGACATTTCCGGCGGACATGATGTTCGTGGCCGCCATGAACCCCACCCCCAAGGGCGATACGGGTCTGGAGGATGCTTCGCGCCGCGACCGCGACCGGTACATGGCCAAGCTCAGCGGGCCGCTGCTCGACCGGATCGATGTGCACGTGGAAGCGCCTGCGGTGCCTTGGGAGGAGCTGGCCAAGCGGAACGGCGCGCGCGGAACAAGCTCAGCGGAAATGCGCGCACAAGCCGAGCGTGCGCGTGCGATGCAGGCAGTTCGTCAGGGAGAGGGCCTGCCCAACGCCCGGCTGTCGGGCGCGAGGCTTGATGAGATGGCATCGATGAGCACGGGAGCCGAGAAGCTGCTGGAGCGGGCCGTCACGGAGCTCGGGATGAGCGCACGGGCGTACGACAAGCTGCGCCGGCTAGGCCGAACGATCGCGGATCTTGAGGGGAGCGAGGGCATCGAGGCATCGCACGTGGGCGAGGCGGTGCAGTATCGGCTGCTGGATCGCTCGGTGTGATGGGTTAGCGCCTGCGGCGGGTAGCGGTGAGCAGGCCAGCGGCGAGCAGCGCGGGGGTGCCGAGCGACGGGATGAAGATCGCGAGCGTCGACTTCGTGGGGGCGTAGCGCTCGGTGTTGAGGCTGCGCGGCGTGAGGTCGGCTGGGTCGATCATCTGTCGATGAGCGGGCGAGGCCAGGTTGGTCGCGGTGTAGGTCATGACCGTGGCGCTGGCTGCGTGGATGGGCGAGTCGAGCGTGCCCGAGGATTGATCGCTTTGGTGCAGGCGGTCAGCTTCGGCAAGGGCGGCGGGGTCCGGTTGGGAAGCGTCATGTTCGAGCAGCCCAAGGAGCAGGTCACCGTTCCAAGCGCTGGGAGCGGCTTGAGCGAGCCCGGCCGGGCCGCTGGCAAGGGCTTCGATGCCCGAGGCAGAAACCGGATTCTGGGTGTGGATCTGGAATGCAGGCAGATCAGCAGCGGCCGCGTGGCTCGAGGCAGCGATGAGCAGACCGATGGCGGATTGGAGCGTGAGGGGCCGGTGCATGGATCTCTCTGTCTTCCCAAGCGCGGGGTGCCGCGGGGTCTCTGGTCGTTGCCTGCTCTACGGAAGGCCGTCCATTCTTGGTTGCGTGCTCCACGTGTTGGTGGGGCCGCAAAATCCAAAGAATGAGCGATTTAGCAGAGCTTCAATTAGCCTAGGAAGCGATCGGTGCTGGTCAAGCTACGGCCCCCCAAATGGGTGTCAATAGGCGGATTGCAACCGCGTTTTCGGACCTTCTACCAGTGGTTGTACGGGGTTCAGAGCATGAACCGCCGCCGCTGTCGTTCGGGCGTGCGAGCGGACGCGGGCAACTGGGGAAGTTGGCATACTCGCGATCTTGCCCGGCTGGGCGCGGGGCGGCACCGTTGTTGAGGAGGAGCGGACATGGCGAAGGCAGGCAGTCGGCGGGGCATGTGGGGCCAGCGGGGCCAATGGCGCATGGCAGTGTTGATGGCGGCGGGGCTGATGCTGGGTGGCTGTGCGGCTAGCAGCACCGAGGGCCGCCTCAAGGCTGGCCCGACCGAGGGGGCGCCGCTGGCAAGCCGGGAGCGGAACCCGGACACCGCGTTGTTCACGCCGATGGAACTGCCGCCGGCGAGCGAGGTTCGGCTCGGCAGCGGGGCGCCGGGCCCGGCGTACTGGCAGCAGCGGGCGGACTACGTGATCGATGCTTCGCTGGATGCTGCGGCTCGGCGGGTGTCTGCGACGGGCCGAGTGACGTACCACAACAACTCGCCGCACGAGCTTGCGTATGTGTGGGTGCATCTGGAGCAGAACCTGTTTGCCGACGGCAGCGCTGGCTCCTTGAGTAAGCCGATGGGCAGCCGATTCGGGCAGCGCGAAGGGGTCGATGGCGGGCTGACGGTTGCCAGGATGGAAACTTCTGGCCAGGCTTCAAGCTGGCACGAGCATGGCACACTGGGCCGGCTTGATCTTGAGCGGCCGATGCAGCCGGGCGAGACGATCGAGATCGAGATGGGATGGTCGTTCAACGTGCCGCCCTACGGCGCGGACCGGATGGGCACCGAGGATGTAGAGCAGGGCGTGGTGTACGAGATCGCGCAGTGGATTCCGCTGATAGCCAAGTACGACGACATCGACGGCTGGAACACGCTTGAGTACCTCGGCCAGGGCGAGTTCTACACGGACTTTGGGCGGTTCGAGGTTCGGCTGACGGTGCCTGCGGATCACGTTGTGGGAGCCACGGGCGAACTGGTGAATGCATCGGCCGTGCTCGATAGCGCGCAGCTCGCTCGCTACGAGCAGGCGAAGCGGTCAGACGACACGGTTGTCATTCGCGGCGCAAGCGAAGTGGCATCAGCGCCCTCGAGCGGCACGAAGACGTGGCAGTTCGTGGCGAACGATGTGCGCGCGTTTGCGTGGGCGAGCAGCGATGCGTTCATCTGGGATGCAGCGAGTGTGGCCGTGCAGCGCGAGGGCGGCGAGGCGCGCGTGCTGTGCCAGAGCCTGTACCCGAAAGAGGGCCAGCCGTTGTGGGAGCAGTCGACGCAAATGACGCGGCATTCGATCGGGTTCTACTCCGAGATGCTGCATCCGTACCCGTGGCCGAGCGCGATCAACGTTAACGGGATCGTCGGGGGCATGGAGTACCCGGGCATTGTCTTCTGTAGGGCGCGGAGCACGGAGCAGGCGCTGTTCGGCGTGACGGACCACGAGTTCGGCCACCAGTGGTTCCCGTTCATCGTGAACACGGACGAGCGCCGCCACGCGTGGATGGACGAGGGGTTCAACAGCTTCATCAACATCTATTCGAACCGCAAGTGGTGGGAAGACACGGACATGTTCCGGGGCTCGCGCAGCCCGGCGGGCATCGCAGATCGAATGGCCACCGAGCACCAGCAGTGCATCGCCACGCGGCCGGACTTTATCTATGGGCGAAACCTGGGCTATCTGGCGTACGGCAAGCCGGCGGTGGGGTTGTACCTGCTGCGCGAAGAGGTGCTTGGAGCCGAGCGGTTTGATCGGGCGTTCCGTGCGTACGTGGACCGCTGGGCGTTCAAGAGCCCCCAGCCTGCGGATTTTTTCAGGACGATGGAAGACGTGAGCGGGGCGGACCTTGGCTGGTTCTTCAAGGGTTGGTTCTATGGCACGGGCACGCTTGATCAGGGCGTGGCTCGCGTCGAGCAGGAACGCAATGAAGACGGCGCGCCGGGCTGGGTGCGTGCGACGATGACCACCACCGGCGGCGTGGTCATGCCGGTCGAGTATGAGGTCGGGTACGCCGATGGCTCGACCGAACGGCGGACGCTGCCCGCCGAGGCGTGGGCGACGACCGACTCATGGACCGCGGGCTGGGACGCGGGCGGCAGGCGCGTGAAGTGGGTAACGGTCGACCCGGACGTGGTGATGCCCGATGTCAACCGGTCGAACAACCAGTGGGGCCGGCGCTAGTAGGTCCGGCGATAATAGCTTTTGGCGAACAGATTCAGGTGCCTAGCTGGGAGGCGATGCGCTGCGCGTTGGCCCATGCTGCGGCGTGGACGATGCCCAGGGTGAGCAGGCCCGCGAGGAGGTCATCGATGACGATGCCCCAGCCGCCGGGGATGCGTTGCAGGCCGTTGATGGGCCAGGGCTTGAGGATGTCGAGGATGCGGAAGACAAGGAAGCAGAGGACGAGGGTGAAGATCGCGATCTGAGGCGATTCGAACGCCTGAGCGGGCAGCCAGAGCATGGCCAGAGCCATGCCTGCGGTCTCGTCGGCTACGACTTGGCCCGGGTCCTTGCGGTTGAAGCGGGCCTCGGCCTCATCGCCGCCCGCGATGCAGGCCCATGTGAAGGCGATGGCGATGACAGCCATGGTCAGCGTGATGGCCCAGGCAGGAGCCGAGGCCAGCAGCAGGACGCCCGCGATGGCCACCGGGGGCATCGAGCCCCAGGTGCCCGAGGCGGGGCGGAGGTAGCCGAGCCCGAAGGTGGTGCAGGCTCGCAGGGCGAACGAGGGGTTGGCTGAGGACGGGGCGCTGCCGGGCGATTGGCCGGGCGATGGGCTGGGTTGGCTGTTCATGCTGTTCATGCGGGGGTCCGATTTAGAGTGGCGGCACGGACGATGTAAGGCCATGCGCTGATTGCGGTTACGGCTGTTGTGAGCCAGACGGCAGTGGTCAGAACGGCCCGGGCGGTCGAACCGGGCTGGGCGTCTTGGGTGGCCAGCACGATCAACACGAGCGGGATGCAGACGCTTTGAAGGACCATTTTGGCCTTGCCGCTGGTAGAGGCGGAGAAGTCGGCGCCGGATCCCTCGATGAGGCCTCTGAGCGAGGTCACCAGCAGCTCGCGGGCGAGGATGATCGAGGCGATGACGGGGGTGACCGCGGACTGCTGCCAGGCTCCATCGGGGCCGATTCGGGCAAACGCGGGTCCGGCGAGGCAGACGAACGCTCCGAGCACGAGAATCTTGTCGGCGAGGGGGTCGGCGACCCGGCCGAATTTGGAGACCGCGTTCCATCGGCGGGCGAGAAAGCCATCGAGGGCATCGGTGAGGGCCGCGGCGATGAACAGGCCAGCAGCCCAAAGCAGACGCGATGGGCTCAGTGGTTCGAGCGAACCCAGCATCCAAATGACAGCCCCGGCGGCGATGAGCCTGCCGGTGGTCAGCGCGTTGGGGATGGCCCGCTGGATGGCAGACGGCGCGATGGCTTGCGGCACGGTCACGGGGTGATGCTAGCGGAGCGGGGTGAGCGATCGGAGAGGCGAAGCTAGTTGATGCTCACCGGGGCCTGATCTACGCTGTTGCTCCCGCACCGGAGCGGGGTCGATCCGCCCGTGTGTTGCGGGTCGGCTAACGGGCGAGCGTTCTGGCGATGGATCGGGCGGCCGGTTGTTGCTGGGGCCATTGGCGGGCTTGCGGGGCCTGTTGACGGTGTTTCGTGACGGAGATCGTGAGCCCTTACCTCTTGTTCATCGGCCTGCTGATCGCTGGTATCGGCGTGGCGGTGGCGATCCCGCGTCGGCGTGTGAACCCGCAGGCGATCGGTGCGGTGATCGCGGGCGGCGGGCTTGGCTTGGTGCTCCTGAGCCTGGCGCTGACCAACCCGGACGCGATTCCCAACCTCCATTTCTATGTGTTCGGCGTGATCGCGCTGGGGTCGTCCTTGCGGGTGATTACGCACCCGCGTCCGGTGTACGCGGCGCTGTTCTTTATCTTGACGATTCTGTCGAGTTGCGGGCTGTACGTGATTCTGGCAGCGGAGTTCCTGGCGTTCGCGCTGGTGATTATCTACGCGGGCGCGATTCTGATTACCTACCTGTTCGTCATCATGCTGGCGACACAGGCCCCGAGCGAGGACCGCATCGAGGTGCTCGCGGAGTACGACGTTGCGGGCCGGGAACCGGTGTTCGCGGTGACGGCTTCGTTCGTGCTGTTGGGGGCTTTGACGGCGCTGCTGTTCACGGGCTCTGCGACGCTTGAGTCGGACGCGGCCCCGGGCGAAGAGGCGGCACGGTCGATGGCGGTGATGGAGCGGATGCCCGGCAAGGCCGAGCGGCTGCTGCGCGAGCAGGGTGTGATCGGCAAGGAAGACTTGGTCGTCAAGATCAACGCGGCCGAGGGCGTGGCCGAGGTGCAGACGAGCGATTCGCTTACGACGGTGGCGCTGCCCGAGGGTGTCGAGCCAACGAATGTGGAACTGGTTGGCTTTGATCTGTTGGCTGAGCACCCGGGAACGATCGAGATCGCGGGGATCATCCTGCTGATGGCGATGGTCGGCGCGACGGTGCTGGCGCGGCGTCAGTCGGAGCTTGAAGACGAGGCCAAGCGGCGCGCATCCGAGGCGATCGCGGCTCGTGGCGGGCTGACCGCCGACGCGGTGATCGCGGATACCGATGGGGAGGCTGGCTGATGGACATGCTGACCACGCTGGCCCAGGCTGATCTGCCCGCGGCGATGGCGCCGGCCACGCTCGCGCACTACCTGTTCCTGTCGGCGGCGATGTTCGCGATCGGGCTGATCGGGTTTCTGACCCGGCGGAACCTGATCGTGATGTTCTTGTGCACGGAGCTGATGTTCCAGGCTGCGGGGATCGCGCTGATCGCGTTCAGCCGTTTCCACATGGAGCAGACGGGCCAGACGTTCGTGATCTTTGTGCTGACGGTCGCGGCGGCGGAAGCGGCGCTTGCGTTGGCGTTGGTTGTGTTGCTGTTCCGCAGGCGTGATTCGCTGGATGCGGAGCAGTGGTCGGAGATGAAGGGTTGACCTGCTTTGGGCCTGCCCTGTGCCAACAGAACTGGATGAACGCGTGATGCTGAACCTGGCCGAGTCCATAACGAGCCTGCTGACCACCGCCACCGATGCGGCGGGCGGGTTGCAGCAGGCTGCGGGCCACGGGGCCGCCGAGGCTGCGGTGCACGGCGGTTCGCACGCGGCGGATGTCGTGATGGGGCCTTGGTACGTGCTGCTGATCCCGCTCTTGCCGATGCTGGGCGTGGTGCTGGTGACGCTTACGGCGCTCTTGGGCATCCGTACCAAGCTGCCGGCGTGGCTCACGGTGGCGTGTCTGGGCGGGGCGTTTGCGACCACGGTCGTGATGTACCTCAACGTCTCGGCTGGCCCTGCGGTGACGTACGGCTTCCGGTGGATCGACCTGGCGACGGGCAACGGCCAGCGGTTTACGGCGGACTTTGGGCTGTATATCGATTCGTTGACGTGCCTGTGGATGCTGTTTGTAACGGGGCTTGCGACGCTGATCGCGTTGTACGCGAGCGAGTACATGGCGGATGATTTGAAGGCCGGCTACGCGCGGTTCTTCATGGCGTTCAACCTGTTCGTGTTCTCGATGGCGTGCCTGGTGATGGCCGACAACCTGGTGCTGATGTTCCTGGGCTGGGAGGGTGTGGGCCTGTGCTCGTACCTGCTGATCGGGTACTACTTCAAGAAGCCCTCGGCGGTGGCGGCGAGCAAGAAGGCGTTCGTGGTCAACCGCATCGGCGACCTCGGGCTCTTGATGGGCATCTTCCTGACGTACGTGCATTTCGGGACGGTCGAGTACGCGGAGTTGTTTCCGCAAGTGCAGGAGTTCGTTGACGAGGTAGCCGCAGGACGGGCATGGAATGTCCCGTTGCAAGTTGGCCTGATCCCCGTGCTGTTCATGGTGGGGGCGTTCGGCAAGAGCGCTCAGTTGCCATTGTTTGTGTGGCTGCCCGACGCGATGGAAGGCCCGACCCCGGTCAGCGCGCTGATCCACGCGGCGACGATGGTCACCGCCGGCGTCTACCTGATCGCCCGCACCTACGCGTTCTTTGTGGTCAGCCCGATCGCGCTGCCCATCGTGGCGTGGGTGGGTGCGGCGACGGCGCTGGTCAGCGCGACCATCGGCATGGCCCAGTTCGACATCAAACGGATCATGGCGTACTCGACCGTTTCGCAGCTCGGGTACATGTTCTGCGGGCTCGCGTTCTTGAGCACCGCGGGCGCTGCGTTCCACGTGCTCACGCACGCGTTCTTTAAGGCGATGCTGTTCCTCGCGTGCGGTGCGGTCATGCACGGCTTTGCGGGCCAGCTTGATCTGCGGAAGCTCAGCGGCGTGGCGTTTATGAAGGGCTGGGGCATCGTGGCCATCGCGATGTTCGTGGGCTGCCTGAACCTGGCGGGCTTCCCGTTCACCGCGGGCTACTTCAGCAAGGACATGATCCTCGCCGAGGCGTTTGTGACGCCCGGGCCGGGCTACTCGATCTTGGGCTGGGTGCTGCTGGTGACAGCGGGGCTGACCGCGTACTACACGTTCCGCGTGTTCTTCCGCGTGTTTGTTGGGCCTCAGCACGCCGAGCCGGGCGATGATGCGCACGACCACGCGGACGATGCAGCCCACGGCGAGCACCACGCGCACGACGCGGGCGAGCACGGCGACGGGCATCATCACGGGTTCCACCCGCACGCGCCGGGCTGGGCGATCAATCTGGTGCTGGCCCTGCTGACGGTGGGGTCGATCGCGGCGGCCGGGCTTTACTTTGTGGACAAAGAGAACCACGGCTGGGTGGGCGGCATGATCCACAACAGCTCGGCGTACACGCCCGCTGGCAGCGCCGCGTTCCTCGACGCATCGAACATCGGCATGCACGTCGATGACCGGGTTGGCTCGGGCCATGAGCAAACGCATGGCGATGCTCACGGCGGAACGCACGGCACGCTGTTTGGCCAAGACCCGCACAAGATCATGTACTACGTGTCGGCGGTGTTTGGCGTGGTTGGTATTCTGGCGGCGGCGTACCTGCACGGACCCAAGGGGCCGCTGGGGCTGTTCATCGGCGGGCGGACCAAGGCCGCAACCAGCCGGGCCGATGGGCTGGCGGATGCGATGATGCCGCTGCCGACGTACGCACGCAACAAGTGGTACTTCGATGAGTTTTACGGGGCGTTGATCGTCAAGCCGCTGCGGGCATTGAGCCACGTGTTCCATCTGATCGACAAGCTTCTGATCGACGGGCTGGTGAACCTGATCGGTTCGCTGCCGAGGTTCGTAGCGTCATTGATTCGGCCCTCGCAGAGCGGCCTGTTGCAGGGCTACGCGGCCGGGATGGCCGCGGGTCTGGCGGTCGTGGTGGTGACGGTGTGGATGGTCATCGCGGTGACGGGGGGTGGGTCTTGATGCTCCTCGCGATGATGATCGTGCCGTTGGTGTTCGTGCTGATCGTGGCCTCACGGCCCGCTGAGCACGCACGGGGCATCGCGCTGCTGGGCTCGGGCGTGAGCCTGCTGCTCGGGCTGACGACGTGGCGGATGTTCAAGCCGGGGCTTGGAGCTGGCGAGAGCGATCCGCTGGCGTTCAGCATGGACTGGCTGCCCTCGCTGGGCATCAGGCTGGACCTGGGTGTTGATTCGGTATCGCTCTTGATGATCCTGCTGAGCTGTTTGCTCGCGCCGTTGTGCGTGCTCGGGTCTTGGACCGCGATCGTGAAGGACCAGCGGACGTTCTACGGCTGGCTGCTCGGTTTGCAGGCGGCGATCGTGGGCGTGTTCGCGGCCCGCGACCTGATGGTCTTCTACATCTGCTTCGAGTTCACGCTCGTGCCGATGTACATCTTGATCAGCCGGTTCGGCTCGACCAACCGCAGGGCAGCGGGCACCAAGTTCTTCCTGTACACATTTACGGGCTCACTGATCGCGCTGGCGGGTCTGGTGTACGTCGTCTGGTTCACGGCCCAGCATCACGGCGGCTGGACGCTGAACATCGACCGGCTTGCCGAGTCGGCGCGGATGATGTCCCCGACCGAGCAGGCGTGGGTGATGGCGGCGATGCTCGCGGGCTTTGCGGTCAAGGTGCCGCTGTTCCCGTTCCACACGTGGCTTCCGCTCGCGCACACCGAGGCACCTACAGCGGGCTCTGTGATTTTGGCAGGCGTGCTGCTCAAGCTGGGCACCTACGGCATCTACCGGTTCGTGCTGCCGTTTACGCCGGTGGCGGTCGCGGAGTACGCGCCGTTGATCGCGACGCTGAGCATCATCGGAATCGTGTACGCGGGGCTGATCTGCTGGGTGCAGACGGACGTGAAGAAGCTGGTCGCGTATTCGTCGGTGAGCCACCTCGGTTTTTGTGTGCTTGGGCTGATGAGCCTCAACCACGCGGGCTTGCAGGGCTCGATCCTGTACATGATCAACCACGGCCTGAGCACGGGCGCATTGTTCTTGCTGGTCGGGTTCATGTACGAGCGGTACCACACGCGGTCGATGAACGAACTCGGCGGGCTTGCCGCCAAGATGCCGGTGTGGACGTGCTTCATGGTCTTCTTCGTGATGGCCTCGGTGGGGCTGCCAGGGCTCAACGGCTTTGTAAGCGAGTTCCTGTGCATGCTCGGCACGTTCCAGGCTGGTAGCGCGGACGGGCAGTGGGGCCTCACGGGCATGGAGCTCAAGGGCGTGACGTGGGGCGTGCTCGGCCCTTGGTACGCGCTGTTCGCCGGAACGGGCGTGATCGTCGCGGCGATCTACCTGCTGTTCCTGGTCGGCAAGATCTGCTTTGGCCCGCTCGTTGAGCCCGTTGGGCACAACGACCACCCGGGCCCGCTGCCCGCCGACTTGACCGGCCGCGAGATCTTCACGCTCATGCCGCTCGCAGTGCTTTGCCTGGTGCTCGGGCTGTACCCGTCGCCGGTGATGGACTTGCTGGAGCCGAGCGTAGCCAAGACGGTCGCGGTGGTGCAGTCGGCTGCAGCAAGCGATGCCCACCTTGCTCCTCACGGGGACTCGCACTCGCGTCTGGAGGCCGGTGCCGTGATGGTTGCTGAGGCGTTCCCGACGGTTGATACGCAGACTGGGGGCGCGAGATGACCGAACGGCTGCCACTGTTGCTCCCAGAGATCGCGATGTTCATCGGCGCGTGCTTGGTGTTGCTGCTTGGGCTGAGCCCGTCGCTGGCGGCACGCAAGATGACGGGCATGGTCACCGGTGGCACGCTGCTTCTCGCGGGCATTCTCGCGGTCAACACGAGCACGGGGTACGCGAGCCAGATCGGGATGCCGATGCCGGGCCTGATCGGCTTTGGCAAGGCGCTGATCGCGCTGGTCGGGCTGCTGCTGGTGCTGCTGGTTGCGGGCACGGTCGATCGTGGCTACGAGCGGATGATCCTAGCGGGCCGGGCGACTTACAACGCTTCGCGGGCTCTGCGGGCGGAGTTCTACGCGTTCTTCCTGTTCAGCCTGATGGGCGCGATGCTGTGCGCCTCGGCGGACGACCTGATCTGGCTGTTCCTCGCACTCGAACTCACAAGCCTGCCGACGTACGTCATGGTCGTGATGAGCCGGGCCGGGTCGGATGTTGGCGGCGACTCCAAGGCCTGGTCGCGTGCGCAGGAGGCCAGCGTCAAATACTTCTTCTTGGGCGCGCTCGGCGCTGCGATCTTCCTGTACGGGTTCGCCTTGCTCTACGGCGGCACGGGCTCGACCAAGCTGGTCGAGATCGGAGCCGCACTGGCGCCTTCGGCTGAGCCCAACACGATCGCGATCATCGGGCTGGTCATGTCGCTCGTGGGCGTGTCGTTCAAGATCGCAGCGGTGCCCATGCACTTCTACACGGCGGACGTGTACGAGGGCGCTTCGGCGCCGGTCGCGGCGTTCCTCGCGTTCACCCCCAAGACCGCGGGCATTATCACGATGGTGCTGCTGGCGACCGCAGCGGGCTGGGGCTACCGCGACACGGGGCTGATGATCGGGGGCGACCGTGGGACGCTGCCGCCGGCGGCGGACGTGGTGCTGTGGATCATGGCCATCGCCACGATGACCGTTGGCAACGTGATGGCGTGGATGCAGACGAGCATCAAGCGGGTGCTCGCGTATTCATCGATTGCGCACTCGGGCTACATGCTCGTGGGCATCATCGCGGGCCCGGGCAACGGGAGCTTCGAGCAGAACGGGATCGCGGCGACGCTGTTCTACCTGCTGTGCTACGGCGTGATGAACCTCGGCGCGTTCGCGGTGCTCGCGTGCCTCGAAAACAGCAGCGACGAATCCGAGTTGCAGACTGTGGACGATCTGCGGGGCCTTGGCAGGCGGCACCCGGCGCTGGGCTGGGTGTTTGTGCTGTGCTGCATGAGCATGCTGGGCCTGCCGCCGCTGCTCGGGTTTATCGGCAAGTTCGGCCTGTTCACCAGCGGCATTAGCGCGGGACGCATGCCACTCGTGGTGATCCTTGGTCTGAACTCGGCGATCGCGGCGTTCTACTACCTCAAGCTGGTCGCGATGGTGTGGCTCGAAGAACCGGGCGATGCGCAGGACCGCGTGCGGCCCGTGCCGTTTGGCACGCGTCGCATCGCGGCGATCCTGTCGGCGGCGGGCGTGGTCGTGCTTGCGGTGTTCGCCAACCAACTCGCGGTGTCTTCGCAAGAAGCGGCCAGGCGGGGGCCGGGTGTCGTGCTCAAGCCTCGCTCGGCTGAGCGCGTTGAACCTGCGGCGAAAGCAACACCCGAGTCTGTAGCGACGGTCGATCGCGTTCGATAGGCCAGCGGCTCAGTCGCCCTGAGACGGCTTGGCTCGGCCCGGCACGAACGAGCGAAGCAGCGCCAGCCCGATCCAGCTCCCGGCCAGCGTCGTGCTCGAGGGCATGGTCGCTGAGTCGAGCTCGATGAGCACCGCGAGCGATCCAAGCGTGAAGATGGCCGCACCGAGCGAGGCAGCGGCAAGCCGGCGCGACCACCGGCCCATGACCATCGAGAGCACAAGGCCTGCCCCGGCTCCGATGGCCGAGCCCGCGAGCAGCGTGCTGGGAGCCGCGGGGCTGGAACTCACGCGGTCTTTGACCGATGCGGGCAGCGACGAGACCAGCGTTTGCAGCGGGCTCGTTGATGCGGCGGCCTCTTGAGGCGGGTCGCCATTCGCGGCTTGTCGTTCGCGTTCGAGGCGATCGAGCTTGGCCGAGAGCTCATCGATGCGGGCCTGCACCCGTTCGCTTTCGGGGCCAGCAACGGTGAGTAGACGCGAGCTTGTTGGCTGCGAGGCCTGCGATGGCTGGTTGTCATGGCCGAGGCTGGCGGTGGTGGTAGGCAGGCTCAGCGGGCTGGCTGCGAGCAGCATGGCTGCCAGCACGCCTGTCGAGGCGCCGGTGAACATGCAGATCGATCGGCTGAGCAGGCCCACGGCCAGAGCGCCTAGGCAAAGGCCTGCGAGGGAGCCGACTGCAGCAGCCCCGATGGTGGCCGGCCCGAACACGCCGCTGGTGAGCATCTCGCCCGCTGCGCCAAGAGCCATTCCCAGCAGCCCAAAGACCACGATCCCGATGCCGCGCAACGCCCGCTCGCCAAGAATCCAGAGCATCGCTCCGGCGCAGACCGCGACGATGCCCGCGATCAGCAATGGCGTTCCCGAGGCCGCATCGGTCGCCGCCGCGGTCCACGCCGAGAGGTCAGCGGTCTCGGGCAGGTTTACGCCCGCGGCGGAGGCGAGCTGGCCGATGGACAGATCGGCAGCTCCGCCCTCGGTGAGGGCGGCGAGCGCAGCTTTCGCCGAATCGGGCGAGGCAAGCTGGGTGAGATGGTCAGGAGTCAGGGGCATGAATACAGCTTGGGCCCGGTCACAGAACCTTGTTGGACAACGATCTAGGAAGATTTCGGCCGATCGGGCGGGCTCGTGGCGAGCCAAGGGGCCCGATGACCGATAAGACGGTCGAGCATAGCAGGTGGCCCAGGTGTGCTGGCCGAGGGTCCGCGTGGGCGAGGCCTTCTCGGACAACCGGCCAGACGGCGGCGGAAGTGGAGCGATCGATGGCGAAGAAGAAGGCTGCCAGCAAGCGGACGAGCCAGCCAGCCAAGGCCAAGGGTGCCGCCAAGACGGTCAACGGTGCGGGGGGCGAAGCGCCCGAGGACTCGGCGGCGCTGGACTCGCTGCGCAAAACGATCGACCGGCTTGATGCCCGGCTGGTGAAGCTCATCAACGAGCGTTCGCGTGCTGTGGTGGAGGTCGGCAAGCTCAAGCGTGGACGGAACGTGCCGATCTACGCGCCCCACCGCGAGCGTGCGGTGCTCGAGCGGGCGCTCAAGCACAACCAGGGGCCGCTGTCGGACCGGACGGTGGAGGCGGTGTATCGGGAGCTGATGAGCGGGAGCTTCGCGCTGGAGCAGCCTTTGCGGATTGGGTACCTCGGCCCGCCGGGGTCGTACAGCCACCTGGCGAGCCAGCGGCAGTTCGGCAGCTCGGTGAGCTTCGAGGACATGCACGAGATCGCGGGTGTTTTCACCGAGGTGCGACGTGGGCATGTGGATTACGGGCTCGCGCCGATCGAGAATTCGACAGGCGGCGGGGTCGCGGAGACGCTCGATGCCTTCCGCGAGCACCGGAGCAACGTGACGATCTACGCCGAGGCCCAACTGGCGGTGCACCACGCGCTGCTGGCCAACTGCGAGCCCAAAGCAGTTCGGCGGATTCATTCCAAGCCCGAGGCGTTCAGCCAGTGTCGAAAGTGGCTTGCGACGCAGTACCCGGGTGCCGACTTGATCCCCGCAGCGAGCAGCAGTGCGGCGGTCAAGATCGCGGTCGAGGAGTGCAAAATCGCGGAATCAATCGGGGCTGAGCCCGGCTCGGCGGCGATCGGTTCCGAGCTGGCCGGGACGATCTACGGGCTGAGCGTGCTGTTTGAGAAGATCGAGGACCAGCCGGACAACGTGACGCGGTTCGCGGTCATCAGCCGCCAGCAGGCCCTGCCTAGCGGGGACGACAAGACCTCGATCATGTTCAACACGGTGGATCGGCCCGGGGCTCTGGTGGACGTGCTGGCGGTGTTCCGCGACGCGGGGGTGAACCTGACGTACATCCACGAGCGGCCCAGCGGGGGCTCGAACTGGACGTACACGTTCTTCATCGACGCTGAGGGTCACCGGGATCAGGAGCCGCTGACGGGGGCGATCAAGGCGGCGGAGAAGCACTGCAAGGCCCTGACGGTCCTAGGGAGTTACCCTCGGTCCCGGCGGATTCTGTCATAGAACGAGCCTGTGGACGTTGGGTTGGGTGTGGATAAAGATGGTGGGAATCGTCGTGATCCGGGAAAAGTGGATCACTCACGGCTCCGATGCTGTATAGTGGATGCGGCCGAGCGACGGAGTTCGGCCCATGGCCCAGTGTGCTGATCACATCGAACCAGCCCCCGCTTGTTGGTTCGGATTGGCTGCCAGGGGCCGCACGGAGTACAAGTGGCAGGGATCGACCTTGGAGGTTGTGCGTTGGTGGTCCCGGGAGTAGTGTGTGACCGTCGGTGATCAGGCCGTCGCGAGCGCGACGGGGGTCTGAAAAGGGCCAAAGCCCTTTGATACCCGCCCACAGCGGTTCTTTGATCCCCTAAGCTGGCACACCAGCGACCCACCCGCGTTTTGGACGCATGTCCATAGCACGCCCAACCACACCCTACGGGGTCCCTCAGCCACGAGGAATTTGGAGCCTTCATGCCAGGGTTCTTCCATCGTCGTCCCTCCGCTCGCTCGCTCAGCGCCGTCGCCGGCATGGCTCGCAAGGTCTTTGGCCTGCGCCCATCTGGCGACTCCCGCGATGACGCGGGAACCATCGTTGAACGGTTTGAGGCGCTCGAGGAGCGCCGGCTGCTGTTCAGCTTCACGATCGCGGGCGACAACTCGTTTCAGATTGCTCCGGGGGTTTTCCAGAGCCCGGCGTTGAGCTTCGCCTACACGATTCCCTACTCCGCATCGAACGAGGAAATCGGAGACAACGATCCCGAAGAGGTCTTGGTCGATTTCAACGGCGACGACTTCAACGCGGGACCGGTTGGGACCAACACGTTCCTCGCGAGCGATGGCGACCCGTTCCTGCGGGTCCGGCGGACGTTCCAGAACTCGACACAGGACTTCCGTCTGATCGCCGAGGACCCGACCGATGCCACGGTTACGGACTTCATGCTGGACGTGAACGCCAGAGCGGGTGATTTCTGGGAATTCGAGATGTTCCCGACGGCGAACGTCAACGACGCACCGTTGGTGCTCAATGAGATCTCGTGGGAGACGGGCTTTGGCCGAAGCGGCGACGGCGAGGGAATGAATTCCAATGCGTTCCGTGTATCCGTGTTCTTCGATAACGAGCTTCTCGATGTGTTCACGGGCGCAAGGCTCGATGCCTTGCTGGGCGGTCTGGTGGCCGACCCAGACGACGCCACGGATGAGTTCCTGTTCAGAGTGACCGAGGACGACCTGCTGGATGCCGACGGCAACCCGCAGAAGTTCACGCGCATCCGTGTGGATGCGATCGCGAACGAAGACCTGTTTATCGACAACGTGCAGACGATCCTGCCGCCCGGCAACTTCGCGGGCCTGGTCGAGAGCCGTATCTTCGGTGCGCAGATCACGCTCACTGGTCCGGTGGGTGCGAGCGTGACGGTGACCGATCTGTTTGGCCGGGACATGATCTCGACGCTCCGGTCCGTGATTCCGGGCAACTCCGAAGTCCCGGTCATCGACTCCAACGACGACGGTGTTCCCGATTACAACGACGGCATCGGACAGATCATTGTCTCGGGCGGCGACGCGACCACCGTGGTATCGCTCACCGGCGGCACCATCGAGTGGAACGATGACCTTACCGACGGCATTACGTTCTTTGAGCCCGGCTTCGGCGGGTTCTTTGAGTACACGCCGGTTGATTCGATCACGGGCCTCTTCGACGAGTTCGAGGACGCGGGCTTTGGATACATCTGGCGCACGATCGATACCGACACCGAGTTCGCCGGCCTGCCCCCCGGGCCCGGATCAGTAATCATCGGGGCCCCTTCCGCGCTCGTACGTTCGGTTAATGGGACTGCCAACGACTATCTGGGCTCGCCCGGCAACGGAACGCTCAACGACGGCTTCAACGATGCCAGGTTCGGCGTGCGGGTCAACGGGACGATCGGGTCCGTGAACGTCCACGGCGTGGTGCACGGGACCTCGACGGTCGCGGGCTCGCTGGGCCGATGGAACGTCGGGTACCAGGTCGGCTCGCTCTCGGTCGAGGGCGATCTGGGCCAGTTTTTCTCGGCCTCGGAGGCGGGCCTGTGGTCGATCGATGAGGACTTCGACCAGGGCACCAACGCGGTGCCCGCGGACCAGTTCTTTCGTACAGATTCGCAGTTGGTGGTCGGCCGCGCGGTGCGTGAGATCGCCATCGCTGGCCGTTCTCTGATGGACGTGACCGTTGTGGGCGACTTGACCAGCCCGAACACGCGTCCTGCGCGCCCGATCTTCGAGTACACCGAAACCGAGACGATCACCCCGATCGATCCGTCGGCGGACAACTACGACGAGGCCGTCATCGGCTTGTTCCAGAACTCAACGTTCCTGACCCTTTCGGGCGACGCGGGTACCGACCGGTTCCAGTACCCGCTGGTGTTGTTCGGCACGGACCTGATCCGCAACGATTCGCTGCTGGCCGCCGAATGGATCGGTTCTTTGGGAAGCTCCGTTCGAGTGACAGGCGACATCGGCGCGGCCGACCCGAACCACTCGGACGATGGAGTTGATGTCTACGCGTTCGCGTCCGACGGTGTGAGCCCGATCAAGGTTGAGTTGAGCGATACAGCAGGCCTGCAGATCCGCCTTATGGATAAGGATGGACGCACGCTCGCCGCGGTGCAGCGGGGCCTGATCGAGGACTTGCAGGACAGCTTGTTCATCAATTACGTTCCCGAGTCGGCGGGCGTTTACTTCCTCGTGGTGCAAGGCACCGGCGTGGCCGCTGCAACGGACGGCGCGAACAACGCGTCGCCTTACAGCTTTATCGTCAGCGGCATGCAGTCCACCACGCTGGGCAGCTACCGAACGGGCAGTAACTCGGGTGCCTTCGCCCAGTCCGCGGGCGAACTGCCCGGCGGCACCACGCAGAGCATCAGCATTGTTAACGGCGGGCTGGGTCTCTTCCGCGTGGGCACCGGCATCGTCGATGCGGGCGGTATGGAAGCCGACTCGACGGCGGTTCTCAACAACCGTAACGAGGACGAGATCGACGACTTGCTCTCGCTCGGCGGGCTGAGCCTTGAAGTTAACGGCGACGCGGGTGCCCTGCTCTTTGGCTCGGACATCCACGGCTTCGCGGGTACGCCCGTCACGCTGCGCATCGCGGGCAACCTCGGAACGTTCGCGACCGGTCTCAGCACCCTTGCTGGCGGCGGGTTCACGGGCGTGGAGGGCGACGTGCTCTTCGCTTCGCTCGATGTAGGCGGAGCGGTCGGCTCGTTCGATATCCGAGGCTCGATCGGCGTTGACGAGGACATGGACGGCCGGCCGACGAGCTTCGGGCTCTCGATCGCGGTCGGCACCAACGACACGGCGGTTTCAAGCAACATCGGCGCGATCCGCGTGGGTGGGCACGTGTTCGTGCCGGGCTTCTCGCTGATAGGTCCTGCGAACACGAGTGTCGGTTCGTTCTTCGTCACGCAAGATGCCGACGCCGCGGGCGATGTGGTCGATGCTCGCACCGGCTTCTTTGGCACTTCAACGCTCGATCCCAACGTCTCCATCAATCTCGGACCGGGTTCGGACATCCGGTTCGCCGACTTCTTGAAGATCGATGGTGTGGCCCAAGTGGATCGGACCACCGAATTGCGAGGCGGGACACCGGTTCAGTTCGTCGACGACGGCGGTGCGCGGTTTACCATCACGGTGCAGGGTGCTTCGTCCAACGATCTTGTTGGCCAAATCCGCTTCCTCGCGGTCTCGTCTTCTGAGGGCGTTGCGGTCGCGCAGATCGACAACCTCGATCTATCCGGCGGGCGCAGGTTGCAGATCCGCTCGCTCGACAACCCGGGCGGCGCGCAGACCGCGCCGATCTCGATCGGGCGCATTCTCATCTCCAACGCGGACGCGCAGTCCACGATCGAGATCACGGGCAACGTCGAGATCGATGTCTACCGCATCGACCAGATCGGCGGCGCCGCGTTCCGCCTAATCCGTAACACGACGCCGGGCGGCGATCTTGTCGCGGTCGACGTGGTCGGGCTCGATGAGCTCGATGTACAGCAGGGCGACGTGGGTCGCACGCAAGTGCCGGCGTTTGGACCGCAAGAGATAGGCCCCTTCCTTGGGGTTCAGTCGGGACTGAACGAGATGGTGCTGGGCGCGCTGGGTGTACCCGAGGAGGCGATGAGCGGTCTGTGGAACGGCATCGACTTCCGCCCGTTCAACGACCTTGACGCGGGCATGGGGTATTCCGACGATTTGGGCTCGCCTCTCGACCCGTACCTCAATGGCGTGGTCATCCGCACGGGCGGCGTGCGTCTGGTTTCGGTCTCGGGCGCCCTTGGCGACTTCATCCTTCAGGACGCGTTGGCCGAGCTTGAGACGATCCGAATTGATGACGACGGCACGGCCCCGCTGGGCCGGTTCGACGGCCTCATCGGTTCGGTCTTCGCCAACATCATCGACGATATCGATGTGGGCATGGGCATCATCGGTGTAGAGGACGATCCGTTCGCACGCGCAGGCGTGTTCGCCAACGACGAGCTCCGCACCTTCCGCGCCACCGATGCGGTCGTCAGCGGGGTGATCTCCGCGGCCAACATTGACTTTACCAACAGCGGCGAAGTGGGCGAGGATCAGGGAGCGCTCGAAGTTGGTGGCATCGATCTCATCGAGCTCACGAACTCGATCCTGACTGATGCCTTCGTCTCGACACAGTCCCATGATTTCTTCTGGGCGACTGTCTCGGCGGACCAGGATAACGAGAAGGCCGTCAACGGCGAGATCAACCGCATCCGCGGCAACAACTCGGACATCTTCCGCTCGCAGATCACGACAGTCCGATTGTTCGATGCGCAGCTCGTGAACGGCTTCTTTGATGCTTCGGTGCTGATCATCGCAGAAGACCTGGACCTGTTCCGTGCCGCGGGCTTCCGTAACACGACGGTCGCTGGCACGGACCTCGAGTTCCAGCAGGCCACCATCCAGGTGCAACAGAACGTTGGTCGCATCGAAACATTCGATCTTGCAGGCGACTTCAGCGATATCTCGATCGACGTGGTCGGCAGTGTGCTCGGCTCGATCTCGGGTCGTGATTTCCGCCGATTCGATCTCGATGTTGACAACGAGATCGCGAGTCTCATCGCTTCGGGCGATGTGGTGGCTTCGAGCATCGTCGTGGGTGCGTTTGAGAGCCTCGCGATCGCGGGCTCGCTCCGCACCAGCGAGATGTTTGTCTCAGGCCCGCTCGAGGTGCTCACCGTCGGCGGCGAGATCTTCAACACGTCCATCGAGGTCACCGGAACCGAGGGCCGAATCGACCGCATCACGGTCACGCGGGACATCACGGGTTCGATCACATCGAGCGGCCCGATCGGCGTCATCGAGACCACCGTGGGCGACCTTGGCGGATTTATCAGAACCACGCGGCCATCGGCCACTGTTGGCACGCTGAGCGCGGCGCGCGATCTGACCGCTTCCACCGACCTGTCGGGTGGTGTTTCATCGCTGCTCGCCGGTCGCAACATCGGAAGTTCCGCCAACCCCGGCCTGATCGTCGTGCGTGGCGCGCTGATCGAGGCTAACGCCTTTGGCCAACTCCACTCCGACATCGTGGTGGGCCAAGGCGTGCAGACCTTCACGCTCGGCGCCGTTTCGAACAAGCCGGGTGAGAACCTGGTCGGGCTCGGCACGCTCGCCGCGGCCGGTCGCATCGAAGAAGTATCGATCTCCGGTGACTTCGGCGGCGGGATCACCTCCTACAGCGGCGGCATCGGGTCGTTCACCATCACCAACGGTTCGTTCCTGCCGGGCAACTCGGTCAGCGCCTTCGCGGGCAGCATCGACAGCCTCATCATCAACGCCGGCAACCTCTACGGCGATGTGTTCGCCGACCACAACATCCGTGTCATCACGGTGACCGCGAGCGCCGACGGCGTGTTCGGCGATGTTGGCATCAGCCCGTTCTTGTCGGCCTCGGTCGCTTCGAGCGACTCGCTCCGCAACCAGCTTCCTCCCGGCTTGAGCCCGTCGACCGCGGTTGATGGTCCTCGCATCACGGCAGGCTGGAACATCGGCATCATCACCGTCAGCGGCGGCTCGATGTACGAGGCGGTCATCCATGCAGGCCGAGCACTCGGCGCTGTCACGGTCGCGCAGAACATCCAGGGTGATGGCCTCACGCCCAGGCCCGCGACCACCATCGCGGCCCGCGACTCGGTGTTCAGTGTCACCGCGGGTGGCTACATGGCTGGCACAGCGATCATCGGCGGTCTCCGCTCGTTCGGCGCCGACGGGCTGGCCGGCGGCACCGGTGCCAACGCCGACACCGTCAACAGCGGCTTCGTGCAGATGGTCACCGTTGGCCAGAGCCTGTTCAACAACACGTTTGTCGCTGGCATGAACGCCGGTCCCGACGGTGTTTACAACACGGGCGATGAGCGCACCGAGATCGGTGTTTCGTTCGTTGGATCCGTCACGGCTCCGGGCGAAGTCATGAACACCACGGTGTTCAGCGAGGTCGTTCCTGAGGCAGCGACCGCTGGCGGCCGCGTCACGGTCGGCGGTGTAGGCACCGCGGTCAACGACGCGGATGTGGCCACCGGGTTCGTCGGCCGCGAGCTGACCCCCGGCACACCGCTTACGTTCGCTACAACTGCCGGCTCGGGCAACATCACGTTCACCGGCCCCGGCCGCGTGTTCTTTGATGATGCCACCAGCCGGGTCATCTTCGGCGCGGGTTCCAACTTCAGCACTTCCATCATCGTCAACTCCGATTCAGGTGTGCTTACAGACTTCGACGTGGTCTCGATCAACAACGGCTCGGCGGGTCTGATCCGCGTCAACGCGAGCCTGCTGGGCGATTCCGACATCGTTGTCGATGCCTTCGTGCTCAACCTCACCGCGGGCTTCTTCAACGCGGGCGACATCCGCGTCGGTCAGCACACCGGCCCGATCAACCTCGGACCGTTCCGTGGCGGGACGCTGTCGGCCAAGAACGCCGCCTTTGTCACCATCGGTGGAAACCTCGGCAATCTGTCGGTCGCGGACCCCGATCCGGACACCATCGTGCCCGGTTCGGTTCCTGTCATCGACATCTATTCCAGCGGGTTCTTCACCGTGAATGGCGACACGCGTGCGATCTTGAGCGCTCAACGCGCGGTCACCAGCTTCGATTTCGGCGGCATCGTCGATAACGCGTTGATCCGTGCGGGCGACGCCATCGGTACGTTCCGCGCGGTCTCGGTCAGCGAGTCGCGCATCTCCTCGGGCGGCTTCCTGAGCAACTTCGAGGTCGAGCAGGACGTCATCGACTCGCAGGTGCTCATCGGTGGCGACCTCGGTGACGATGCGAACTTTGACACCGGTTCGGCCAGTGAGTTCACGGCCGACCAGGTCCGCGCCGGGTTCAACGAGACGGTAACCATCGGCGGCTCGCTTGTACGCAGCGACATCGTCGGCGGCGGGCTGCGTGGCCCCGATCGGTTCTTCGGCTCCGGCGACGACCGGCTCGCCGCGGGCCGTTCGGTCATCGGCGTGGTGACCATCGGCGATCAGATCATCGGCTCCAACCGCGCCTCCGAGTCGTTCCGCATCCTTTCCAGCGGCTCCGTAGGCGGCACGACCGTCTCGGGTCAGGCGCCCCAGCTCACGGGCAACGCGCTGGTCGAGACCCCCGACCTTGTCCCCGTCCCGATCCGTGTCATCGATCTCCGCGTCGAACAGGTCAGCCAGACCTCGTTCGCACGCATCCAGTTCGATCAGCCGATGGATGCTTCGAGCTTCGAGGACGCGCTCACCATCTCCGAGATACGCAGCCCGAACAACACGCTCATCAGGCTTCAGCCCAACGAGGACTACACCCTCTCTTACGACACAGGCACCGATACCCTCTCTGTCCGCTTCAGCCGGTCGATCACGGATAGCAATCTGCCGCTGCTGACTTCCAACCCGGCTCAGGGCGTCTACCGCTTCGACCTCGACCAAGACTTGCTGCGTGCCAAGGTCGTCGGCGCGGTGCTCGATGGCGACGGCGACGGCGTTATCGCTGTCGGCGACGACTACTCCCAGAACGACATCGTCGGCGACGCGGGCGACAAGTCCGCCGCAGCCTCCGGCACGGTTACGGCTGTTGGCCAAACGGGCAGCACGGGGCAGGTCGACTTCTTCAGCCCGATCAACCTCAACACGGTGCTCGACAACAACTTCGAGCCCGACGGGTTGCCCGATGTCAATAAACCCTTCGTGCTTCGCGGCACCATCGGTGACCACCCCGACAACGACGCGCGGTTCTTCGATTTCCGCGCCGATGTGGATGTCTACACCATCTCGCTTCAAGCCGGTCAGATTCTGCAACTCGATGCGACGCAGGGCTCGGCGTTCCGCACCACGGTCGCGCTGCTCAACCCCGACGGCTCGGGTGCGGCGCTGGCCGGTGTCACCGCGTTCAACGTGGGCTTGCCCGGCCAGGTGGTCGGCCAAGACTTGAACGTCGACCAAGATCGCAACTTCCTTATCACCGCGACCGGCACGTTCACGCTGATCGTGGGCAACGGTGCCGCCGCGTTCGATACACCAGCTATCCCCGACGTGGCCTCGGGCCAGAACATCCTGGGCGATTACGCGATCGGAATCACCGTGTTTGATGACGGCAATTCCGGCTTCAACGCGGGTACCGATTCGGGCAACGGCGAGAACCTCCCGGCCGCACCTTCAGCGCAGGACTTTGCCGGCATCGACGGTGCGTTCAGCACGGCCGATGACCGCGGCACCATCAACGCAGGCGGCTTCGCGTTCACGCTCGATGCAGGACTCGATGGTGTCATCGGCACCGCCGACGACATCGTGCGGGGCTCCAATACCGCTGGTGACACGGTCACCCGCGAGGGCGGGATCGTGACGACACGCGTCCGCGATGCCATCGGCCTGCCCGGTGCCACCGGCATCCCCTCGGTCATCGAACCGGACGTTGACATCTTCCACCTCAACGGCAACCAGCCGATCACGCAGGGCACACGCGTGCGTGTGGTCATGCAGCTTGCCGACTTTGGTGCTGACTTTGGCAGCCGCTCGGCCGCCAGCGACTTCCAGAGCTTCGCGGAGAACGTGCAGTTCAGCATCTTCGACACCACCACCTCAACCGCGATCGGTGACGGGCTCCTGCTCTACTCGCCGAGCGATTTCTCGCCCAACGGTGGCGAACCCGGGACCATCGCCCAGGGCGACAACGTGTCCTACGGCTACGACGCCAACGGCGACTTCTTCATCGAATTCATCGTCGGCGGCAGGCTCGACGGCAACGCGGGCAACCCCAAGTACTCGGTGTACGTCCAAGGCGTCTTCAACACCGACTACGCCCTCCAGGTCACCACGACCCCGGCGTTCGAACCCATCGTTCGCCGGCGTCAGAACATCTTCATCGAAACCGAGGGCGGTTCGGTGGACTGGCTCGAAGTCGGCAGTGTTTCGACGCCGCTCGCTGGCTTCAGCGCCGCTTCGCTCGGCTTCGCGGGCGAGACGATCGACAACATCCCGCTCGATACTTTCTTCGTCAACCAGACGGTCAACCGTGTGCAGGCGATCTTCGATCGTGCCGGGCTTGATGTGAACATCTCGACCGACACCCGCGACTTTGAGTTCCAGCCGTTCTCCACCATCTTCCTCAGTTCGACCGTCGATCCCATCAGCAGCCTCACGCAGCGCGATGTAATCCTCATCAACGGCGGTGAGGACGTGTTCGGCTTCGGGCTCTCGTTCGGGTTCAGCGAGCACGTGGATGCTGGCAACGCCGACCGCTCAGACGAGGCCGTGGTCTTCGTGCCCTCGCTGGCGCTGTTGGGCTACACCCCGTCGCAGGTCGGCATCGACGATCTTGCCGACTCGCTCACCTCATCGGTGACGCGCCGTATCGGTGAACTGCTCGGTCTGCAACTCACCAGCAACGTCAATAGCCCGTCGGGATCGATCGACGTGCTCGCTGCGGACTCGGTCACTGTTGTGCCCGGCGACTCGCAGTTCTACAACCTCGTCAACGCGGCTCGCAGCCTTTCCACGGGCACGGACGCCGCCGAGGACACCACGTTCTTCCTCGGCCTGCAGAACGCGTTCGCGCTGGCGAACTTCATCGTGCAGGACGCCTGATCCAACTGCTCGGCTCGCCGAGCGCACCACGCTTCCACCCTCCGCCGGCCCGGCTCCTTAGCCGGGTCGGTGGTGCTTTTGCGGGGGGGGGATGCCCCGAACGCTGCCGCGCGTCAGCCAGCTTTCTTGGCCGATGCCTTCGAGTTCGAGACCCGCTCGCTCGCCGTCTTCGCCGCTGGTTTCTTGCGAGCGGCTTGCTTGGCGGGCTTCAACTCGGCGGCGGCCGCATCGACCGTTGGCGCGGGGGCGCTGGCAGCCGTGCTCCGCCGCTTGGCTTCCTGGGCCACCATGTCGGCGTCCGCTGCGAGGTCATCGATCCGTCGCGCCAGCCGGTCCGCGATCGAGCCCGCCCGAGCTTCAAGCCCCGTCAGGCTGTCCTCAACACGCTCGCAGCACCGCGACGATTCTTCGCCCGCGCCGTTGATCTTGCCCAGCAGATCGTTGTACGCCTCTTGCACGATGCGTTCAGTTTCGGCCTGGTGGTGCTTGAGCAGCGGGGGCAGCGCCGCCGTCATCGCGTTCACCTGCGAGCGGGCTTGGGCTATCGCTTCGGTGGCGGTCGCAGACATCGACTCGCCCGCCTGATCCACCGCGGCTTGCAGCCGAGTAGACGCCTCGTTGCACGCTGCATCGAGCCCCTCGGTCTTGGCGGTCGCCCGGGCGAGCGATTCAAGGCACGCCTGCGAGCTGTGCTCGATGCGGGCCTGCGCCTGCTGGACCATGGGTTCGAGCACCGAATCAACCGCGGCCGCCAGCACCTCTTGTACTTTAGCTTTGGCGTTCGCCGCGATGAGCGCCTCGGCGGATGCCTCAGCGGCCTGCACGCCCCGCGAGAGCGCCTGCTCGGCCGAGAGGAGCCGCTGTTCGGCTCGCGCGGCTCGCTCTTCAAGCTGGGCGACCATCATTTCGAGCCGGTCCATCTGCGCATCGACGAGACCCGTGCACTCCTGGCTGAACGCTGCGGCTCTTGCCTCGGCCATGCGCACGCGATCACCCATGGCTTGTTCGCACTTCTGAGCAGCAGCTTTGGTGATGGTCTCAAGCGCCGGGCCGAGCATCGCTTCGGGGTCATCGAGCCTGCTCGCAGCCTCGGCGGCGCGTTGCAGCCGGTCGTCGAGCGTTCTGACCATCCGGGCTGCGGGCGCGAGGCCCGCGTCCAGCTTGGCAAGCGTCGAATCGATGTCGCTCTGATGGGCTTTGGCCTGATCGACCGAGTCAGCAAACCGAGACTGCTGATCCAACGCGTCTCGCACGAGCGTTCGCAGGGCACCCGCGAGTTCCTCGAACGTGGCGGCGTTCACCACGCGCGGGCTCAGGAACATCTCTTCGATCACTTGGTCTTGTGTCGCCAGCGGCATGGACGGTCCTCCGTGACCTGCTTGTGGCCCCCAGCTCCGCTGAGGCATCCACTACTATCGGACCACTGATGGCCCCGTGTCAAATGCACCTATAGAAAGAGCGCTCGCCCACGAGGCGTACACTCATGCCATGCCAAGCAGGCCCCGTGCATCTCGCAGCAAATCCAAGAGCGGCCCGCCCCCGGGCAAGGTCCGTCTTCAGCGGGTGATCGCCGATGCCGGGCTCGCCTCGCGCCGGGCCTCCGAACTGCTTATCGAGGAGGGCCGGGTCAAGGTCAATGGCGTGACCGTCCGCACCATGCCCGTGATGGTCGACCCGATCGATGACCGCATCGAGGTCGATGGCAAGCCCATCCCCAAAGCGGAACGGCACGTCTACATCATGCTCAACAAGCCATCGCGGACCATCAGCTCGGCCCGCGACGAGCCCGGAGCGGTCCGCCGAACCGTGCTCGATCTGGTCGACCACCCCAGCAGGGCAAGGCTGTACCCGGTCGGCAGGCTGGACTTTGACACCACCGGCATGGTGCTGCTCACCAACGACGGCGAGCTGGCCAATCGGCTCACCCACCCCCGATTCGGCGTCGAGAAGACCTACCACGTTGTCGTCAAGGGTCTGCTTGATGACCAGCGAGTCGCGGAGCTTGAGCGGGGCATCTACATCGCCGAGCGCCGCGAGGGCCGGACCGTCGGCGGCTCGCGGGCCTCGCACGTCGGGCTGACGATCCTCCGCCGGGACCGCGAACGCACGATCCTCGAACTCACGCTCAAGGAGGGCCGCAATCGGCAGGTCCGCCGAATGCTCGCTGGGGTCGGAGCGCCGGTCAAAAAGCTGGAGCGCGTAGCGATCGGTCCTGTTCAGCTTCGCAAGCTGGCGCGCGGAGAGTGGCGAGAGCTGACCGCGGGTGAACTCGGAGCGCTCCGCAAGGCCTGTCGAGGCCCGAGCGCCGCCAAGCCCGATGCTGCGGGCGAGACCGCGAAACCAAGGCGAACCGTTCCACAACGACCTGTCCGGGTAGCCAAGGGCTTTGGCACAGGCGGCTCGCATCCGGGCGCCCGCAAGCCCGGCTCAGCCGGCGATGCACGTTCAAGGCCCAGCAAACGGCCCGCCCGGCCTGGCTCCGGCAAGCCCGGTTCAGGCAGGCCCGCGTCCAGCCGATTCAGCACCGACCGCCGAGGCGGAACCGGGC
>CAYGSG010000035.1:0-27381 GCA_964352615.1 uncultured Phycisphaeraceae bacterium | reverse complement strand
CTCGAGAAGCCCATGCAGGCGAGCGCCTTCGCGGTCGAGCTCCTCGCGCCCCTCGCGCTCCTCCACCCGAGCGCGGCGGTGGGCTTCGGCCTCGCCTGGTCCGCCTTCCACGTCGGCGTCTTCCTCGTAGGACCAGTGCACGCGCGCGCCGCCGACGGCGGTCCAGCGTTCGCCCATCGGCACAAAGAGCTGGCCGCCGAAACCGAAGCTGGTGGCCTGATCGAGCGGGTCGCCCGTGCCGCCGATGAGCCCGGTGGCTCCGTCGAAGTCGTACCACGAGTATTCAGAGTTGGCCGACAGGATGAACCTGGCGTCCTCGGGCAGCGAGAAGGCGATATCGATGCCGGTGTTGACACGGTTGACCGAGACATCGCCGGTGTCGAGGTCGCTTGAGAGGTCAAAGGTGGCCCCGCCGCGAAGCGAGAAGCTCACGCGGTCGTCAGGAGCCTGGTTCTTGAAATCGACGGCTTCTTCCACGTTGGCAGCCCGGTCTTGCGCGTAAGCCCCCGTCGAAACCGCAGCGATGGCCAGCGCAGCGGTCCAGAGTGACCGAGGGTGGCGGGACGGGCGAAGGGCGAGCAATCGAGAATCGGGCACGCGGGGTCTCCTTGATGAGCGGCAGTGTAACGCGGGCAAACGGGGCGCGGCGGGCATCCATGCTGGTGGGCTGGTTCGGCGTGTTCGATGGTTTCTGCGTGCTGGATGCGTGCCCTCGGGCGGCGCGGCGCGTATGGTGTTGGTCCCGTTCGTTTGGCGATCGGGCAGCGAGGGCGTAGCTCAGTTGGTAGAGCAGCGGACTTTTAATCCGCGGGTCCAGGGTTCGAGTCCCTGCGCCCTTATTGAGCAGGATTGAGACGAGACCCGGCGGCCAAGTTGGGAGCGAGGTGCGGATGGATGCGGTGCATGCGACCTGGGTGGACGGCCGGCTCCGGCTGTGGGTCGAGTCGTTCGCGCGGTTCGTCGATGACGAGGCCGCGGGCCATGATGATGAGCACCCGTTTGCGCGCGATCCCGCTTCGGCGCTTGGGTATCTTGGGATAGACCTTGGCAGCGCCAAGCCCATCGAGGTGCTGCTGCCCTCGCGCGATGGCAGGCCGCTGCCGAGCCCCGAGTTGGCGCACGCTGCGGGCCGAGCCGCCGATCCGGATGCGGGCAGCGAGCCGCCGTTTCTTGAACGCTACTCGGTGCTGAGCGTTTCGCCTCGGGCCGAGGACATCAGCGCGCTGCTTGAGCGTCTTCTTGATGAAGCCGAGCACGACGACAGCGCCGACGATCACTCAACCGGCGGCGTGGCGACCGCGGCCCATGTGCTGGTGGGTTCATCGGTACGGGGGTTTGCCGTGGTGTCGCGCGTCGCGCGGCACCTGCTCGCTCAGCAGCGGTTCGTGCCGATGATCATGCACGAGCCAGGCGGGGCGATGAGCGCTGGCTGGCGGCCCTGGCTCAGCGACGAGCAGCAGGCCGAGCGCGTGCTCAAGCTCGCGCGTTCGCTGCCCGCCTCGGCCCGAGCCTCGGCCAAGGAGTCCGAGCAGGACGCGATGGCCGTGGTCGAGGCGTTCCTGGGCTCGATCATTGATTCGACCGCCCGCAGCGTGCTGCGCGCCGAGTCCATGATGGAAGCGCTCGAAGCCGGCAAGGACCGCGCGGGTGCCGACGACCCGCACCTGCTCTGGCTTGGCGGGCTGCTCGGGGAAGAAAGCTCGCTGACCGCCACGACCATGCTGCAAAGCGAGATGATCAAGTCCGTGCGCGGCTGGATCGGTGCGCTCGACCTGCGCGGGCAGACCTCCGCCTGGCGGCTGGGCGTGCGCGTGGAGGAACCGATCGACATCGGCCTGGGCGGCGACGCGGACGACCCGACCGAGAACGAGATGAACTGGCTGCTGCGGTTCCAGCTTCGATCGGCGGAAGACCCGAAGATCAGCATCGAGGCCGAGGACCTGTGGCTGCTGCCCGCCGAGGGCACGACCATCGAGGGCAAACGCCTCGACAACCCGCACGAATTGCTGCTGGCCGAGCTTGGTAGGGCGAGCCGAATCTGTCCCGCGTTCGAAGAGGCGCTGGCCGAGGCCGAGCCTTCGATGCTGTTCATGCCGACGCTCAAGGCGTACGAGTTCCTCCGCGAGCACCGCCCGTTGCTCGAAGAACAGGGCGTCAGCGTGCAGGTGCCCGAGTGGTGGGAGTCGCCCGCGATGCGGCTTGGCACCCGTTTGCGTATCGACTCTGGGCCGCCGGGCGAGGACGAGATGGGCTCCGCCGGCGATGGCGCGAGCAGCGCCAAGCTCGGCCTGGGCACACTCGTCAACTACCACTGGGAAATCGCAGTGGGGGACAAGACCCTCTCGCTGCACGAGTTTGAGCAGCTCGCCAACCGCAACACGCCGCTCGTGCTCTTTGGCGGCAAGTGGGTCGAGATCCGCCCGGAAGACGTTAACGCGGCGCTCGAGTTCATCCGCGAGAACCCGGGCGGGCAGATGGCCTTCGGCGAAGCGATGCGCCTGGCGTACGCCACCGATACCCGCAAGACGGGCGTACCGGTGCTTGGCCTTGAGATCGGGGGCTGGCTCTCGGCGCTGCTCGAACAATCGGGCATGGGTCAGAAGCTCCCGGACGTCGAGCTGCCGCCGACGTTCCACGGCACGCTTCGGCCTTACCAGCTTCGGGGCGTGTCGTGGCTCGCGTTCTTGGAACGCTTCGGCTTCGGGGCGTGCCTCGCTGATGACATGGGTCTTGGCAAAACTGTGCAACTGCTCGCGCTGCTCGCCTATGAGCGAGCGATTGCCAAGCAGACCACCGAGCACGCCGATGCGGTGCCCGAAAACCAGGTGCTCGAGCCAGTAGACGCGGAGCACGAGCTGGTGCTCCCGACGCTTTTGGTCGTGCCGATGTCGGTCGTTGGCAACTGGCTGCGTGAGGCCGAGCGGTTCTGCCCTTCGCTCAACGTCGTCGTCCATCACGGCCCCGAACGCTTCAGCGGCGACGCGCTGGTCGCCCAGTGCGAAGCCTCGGATGTGGTCGTCACGACCTACGCGCTGGCCAACCGCGACAAGGAAACGATCGAACGCGTCAAGTGGCGGCGAATCGTGCTGGATGAGGCGCAGTTCATCAAGAACCCGCAGGCCAAGCAGTCGCAGGCGGTGCGTTCACTCGTCGCCGAGCGGCGCATCGCGCTGACGGGTACGCCCGTCGAGAACCGCCTCAGCGAGCTGTGGTCGATTATGGACTTTCTCAATCCGGGCTACTTGGGGACCGCGGGCAACTTTCAGCGCCGTTTTTCGGTGCCCATCGAGCGCTACCGCGACAAGCCGCGCGGCGAGCAACTGCGTTCACTCATCGGGCCGTTCGTGCTGCGCCGCGTCAAGACCGATCCGACCATCATCGCCGACTTGCCCGAGAAGATCGAGACCCGCGAGTTCAGCCACCTCACCCGCGAACAGGCCGAGCTTTACGAGAACACGGTCAAGCGCGTGCTCGCGGAGGTCGAGCAGACGCAGGGCATGCACCGCCGGGGCATGGTGCTCAGCGCGCTGATTCGGCTCAAGCAGATCTGCAACCACCCCGCTCAGGCGCTCCGCGACGGTGTCACCGGAACGCCGCCCGATCCGTCACGCAGCGGCAAGTGTGTTCGCTTGCTTGAGATGCTCGACGAGGTCGTCGCCGCGGGCGACCGCGCGCTGATCTTCACGCAATTTCGTCAGATGGGCCAGATACTCAGTGTCATGCTCCGCCACGAGCTTGGCAAGGAGGTCCTGTTCCTCCACGGTGGTACGACGCAGAAGCAACGCGTCGCCATGATCGACCAGTTCCAGGCCGAGACCAGCCGAATCCCAATCATGCTCCTCAGTCTCAAGGCAGGCGGCGTGGGCCTCAACCTCACCGCCGCCAACCACGTCTTCCACTTCGACCGCTGGTGGAACCCCGCTGTCGAGAACCAGGCAACCGACCGGGCGTTTAGAATCGGCCAGACGCGGACCGTGCACGTTCACAAATTCGTCGTGCGCGGCACGCTGGAAGAACGCATCGACGAGATGATCGAGCAGAAAACCGAGCTTGCCGAGTCGATCGTCGGCTCGGGCGAACGCTGGCTCACCGATCTTTCCAGCGATGATCTCAAGCGGATTCTCACGCTTCGGCAGGACGCCGTCGCGGACGATGCGTAGCGTCCAGACTCGGCCCGGTGCCCGTTTGGGCCTGTGCCAACCGACTGAAAGGCGAGTTCGTACCGCGTGCCCAAGTCCGACCAGCCAACCAGCAAGACGACCAAGAAGCCCGCTGCCAAGCGAGCCAAGGCCGCGCCCAAGGTGAGCGAGCCAGCAGACACGGCGGGCGAGCAACCCGTAAGCAAGCCTTCAGCGAGCAAACCGGCCGTGTCGTCCGCGCCCAAGCCGCCCGCGATGCCTTCGCGCGTCGCCAACGCCCCAGCGCCGCCCTCGGTCGAGAGCCGTGAGCGTCGCGATCGAGCCCAGCCGTACCCCGATCGCAAGCGTGACGAGATGACCATGCACCCCCGCAAGGTGCGCTACGGCGTCAAGCTCGCCGACCGCAGTGGAGAGCTTCCCCAGCACTGGGCCACCCAACGATGGATGAGGTTGCTCGAACAGGGCGCGAGCGGCCCGGTGATGACCGAGGCCAAGGAGTACGCCAAGATCGGGCAGACCCGCCGGCTCGATATCGCCTCGGGCGTTTTCGAAGGCCCGGTGCAGGGCCGGCGCCGTTCGAGCTACACGACGGCTGTTGAACTCGATGCCTTCGCCGCCGACCAGTGGACTGCGGTGGTCGAGGCGATGGCCGACCAGTCGATCTACACCGCCAAGATGCTCAGCGGCGAATTGCCCCAGAACGTCGAAGACTTGTTCGCGCCGTTCGGCCTGCACCTGTTCCCGACCGAGCTTGACCAGCTGCGCGCAAGCTGCACCTGCGGGCACGACACTCCGTGGTGCAAGCACACGGTCTGCCTGGGCCTGCTGATCGCGGATCGGCTGGCGACCGAGCCGTTCCTGATCTTCACGCTGCGTGGCATGCCGGGCGACGACCTGATCGAGCGCCTCCGCCAGCACAGGCAGGCCTCAAGCGGCTCGATGGTCGGCCAAGCCGCGGCGGTCTACACCCCGCACCTCGGCGCCGAGGCTCGACCGCTGGATTCGGATTTGGCGCAGTTCTGGCACGCGAGCGACGAGCTTGATGAGGTCGATGCCCCGATCGCCCCGCCCGAGGTGAGCCACCCGCTGCTGCGCCGGCTCGGACCGAGCCCCTTTGAGGCGAGCAAGTTCCCGTTTGTGGGGCTTCTGGCGACGTGCTACGACGTGATCTCGCGGGCGGCTCTGTTGAGCGATCCCGATGCCGCCGAGGACCTCGAACGAGCCGAGGCCGCCCCCGTCGAACCGGCTTCGAGGCCGCTGCCTGGCCGAAAGAGCCTCAAGCTGGGCAAGGCGAAGGCCTTCAAGAAGGACGACTGACCGCGCAAGGCTGGCTGGCCGGTGGGCACCCCTCGGCAGGCCTAGCATGGACTGTTAGCGGAGCCGATCGTGACGAGGCCCGGCTCGCACCTGCGAGCCGAAGCCAAGGCGCGGTCATGGGTCCGGCTCATCCGGCGGCGTGCTCCATTATGGAGCGCACCGTTCGAGCGGCCAGGCCGGGTCCAAGCTCCAAGCCGAGATCGAGACCGCGCTTTGGCGTTGGTGCTCGGCTGGGCGCATGTGCCGCGGGCGTTGCTCTTGAGGGCAGCGAACCGCGCGGAGTGGTTCGTAGTCCCAGCGGGCTCGTCTCTGAGCCTCGCGCAAGAGCAGGAGGCGCGGCGAACGCTGCAAGCAAATCGGATGCACCAAGGCTCGATCGCTCGGCGAACGACCTTTGGCGGTATCCTCGCGACGATCGCGATCACCAAGGTGATCGCACTGGTTTCTTGATTGCCCCGTAGTGTAATGGTAGCACCGCAGTTTTTGGTACTGCTTGTCCTGGTTCGAATCCAGGCGGGGTAATGTTTGATCTTCGCAACCGAGCTTTGCAGCGTGGGCCCTTGCACCACGCTATGACGAACACACCTTCCAACCAAGCCCCCGCCGCGGTCATTATGGCTGCTGGCAAGGGCACGCGCATGAAGTCCGACCTGCCCAAGGTCGCCCACCACGTGGGAGGCCGGGCGATGGTCTGCGCCGTCGTCGATGCCTGCATCGAGGCTGGCTGCGAGCGCATCGTCGTCGTGGTGGGGCACGGCCGAGAGCACGTCGAAACCGCGCTAGCCGGCTACGACTCCGTCCGCTTCGCGCTGCAAGCAGAGCAACTCGGCACGGGCCACGCGGTGCTGTGCGCACGCGAGGCGCTCGAAGGCGTTGGAGTCAAGGCCCCGGTGTTAGTGCTCGCGGGCGATGGCCCGTTGATCCGCGCCTCGACCCTGCAAGCCGTGCTCGATCGCCACACAACCACCGGCGCCAGTTCCACACTCGCTACGAGCGTGGTCGATGATCCAGCCGGCTACGGCCGGGTGGTTCGCGGCCCCGACGGCAGGTTCGCAGCCATCGTCGAACAGAAGAACGCAACGCCCGAGCAACTCAAGATCCGTGAGATCAACCCGAGCTACTACTGCTTTACCCACGGCCCGCTGTTCGATTCGCTTGGCAGGCTCGGCAAGGACTCTGTCTCGGGCGAGTACTACATCACGGATATTCCCGCGATGATGATCGAGGGCGGCGGCAAGGTTGAAGTGCTCGATGCGGTCCCGCCCGAGGACGTGCTCAGCATCAACACTCCCGAGCATCTGGCGGTTGTCGACAAGATCTACCGCTCGCGATCAACCGCGGAGGCCGGATCATGAAAGCCCCGCAAGCGACCAACGGCCTACGCATTTTTTCGGGCCGCAACACCCGCGAACTCGCGCAGTCCGCGTGCAACGCGATCGGCCACAAGCTCGGCGAGGCCCGCACGATGGTCTTCCCCGACGGTGAAGTGCTCGTGCGCATCGATGAAGACGTGCGCGGCAAGGACTGCTTTGTCGTCATCTCCACCTGCAAGCCCGTCAACGACAACCTCACCGAACTGCTCGTGTTCTGCGATTGCCTGCTCCGCGCCAGCGCCAGCCGGGTGACCATCGTCACGCCCTACTTCGGCTACGCCCGCCAGGACCGCAAGGACCAGGGCCGGGTGCCGATCACCGCCAAGCTGGTGGCCAATCTCATTGCTGCGGCGGGCGCGCACCGCGTGCTCGCGATCGATCTGCACGCGGCGCAGATCCAGGGCTTCTTCGATCTTCCGATGGACCATCTTTCGGCGACGCCGGTGCTGGTGGACTACTTCAAGGGCATCCGCGATGAACTGGGCGATCTGTGCCTTGTGAGCCCGGATGTTGGAAACGTGAAGGTCGCCGAGGGCTTTGCGAACTTCTTGTCGGGCGATCTCGCGTTCATCAACAAGCGGCGCGTCAGCGGCTCGGAAGTCACAACCGGCCACCTCATCGGTTCGGTGAAGGGCAAGCAGGTGCTGATGGTCGACGACATGATCTCGACCGCGGGGACCATCTGCCAGGCGGCCAAGTTTGTGATGGAGCAGGGCGCGACGGGCGTGATCGCCGCCGCCACCCACGGCTTGTTCAGTGGCGAGGCCGTCAAACGCATCGCCGACAGCCCAATCAGCAAGATTGTCGTGACCAACACCATCCCGCTGCCCGCCGACATCGCACCCATCCGCGACCGGGTGGTGCAGCTCGATATCGGTCCCGTGCTGGGCGAGGCCATGAAACGCATCCACCGCAACGAATCCGTCAGCGCCATGTTCAAGATCAACGCAGGCCCCAAGCGCTAGCCCGAGACACCCACCATTCGCACAAACCCGCGGGCCTACCAGTCGCCCGCTCGAGACCAAGGAGTACCCCGATGAATGAAGAAACCCCCATCCTCAAAGCATCCAGTCGCGACCGTCTTGGTTCGCGCTACGCACGCCGATTCCGCGAGCAAGGCCAATTGCCCGGCGTGATCTACGGGCACAAGCTCGATCCCGTCTCCATCACGCTGAACCAAACCGACACCCTCCGCCACATCGCCAAGGGCGAGAAGGTGTTTCAGATCAAGCTCGGCGATGCCAAGCCCGAGACCGTGCTGCTCAAGGAACTCCAGTTCGGCTACCTCGGCGACAACATCATCCACGCCGACTTCGCGCGAGTCGATCTCACCGAGCGCGTCCAAACCCGCGTCCACCTCAACTTCGTCGGCGAGGCCAAGGGCCTCAAGCGCGCCGGCTCGGTGTTCATTAAGTCGATGACCGAGGTCGAACTCGATGTGCAGGTCTCGAACATCGTCGACCACATCGATGTCGACATCACCAATCTGGATGTCGGTGAATCGTTGCACGCCAGCGACGTTGTGCTCCCCGTGTCCACGATGGTACTGCTGACCGATCCGGGCTCGATCATCGCGCAGATCACGACTGTCGAGGAAGAAGAGCCCGACGAGGCCGCCACCGCCGAGGCCGCGGCGGCTCCCGAAGTGCTCACCGAGCGCAAGGGCGACGACGAAGACAAGGACTGATCGTTCTGAACCGTTCGTTCTCTCAGCAGGACCTGAACCGCATGAAGCTCATCGTCGGACTTGGCAACCCGGGCAGCGAATACCAGAACACTCGGCACAACGCCGGGTGGATGGTCCTCGATCGTCTGGCCCAGCGCCACGCCGGCGGCGAGCGCGTGCGCGCCCGGTTCCATGCGGACACGCTGGATTGCCAGGTCGCGGGGAACCGGGCCTTGCTCATCAAGCCCACGACCTTCATGAACCGTTCCGGGCTCAGCGTGTCAGAAGCCTTGGGCTTTTTCAAGCTTGATCCCGCGATGGACATGCTGGTGATCGTCGATGAGACGGCGCTGGCCGTGGGCGAACTCCGCCTTCGCGCCAGCGGCGGTGAGAACGGGCACAACGGGCTCAAGGACATCCGTACCCGCATCGGCTCGGATGTCTACCCCCGGCTGCGCGTGGGCGTCGGCTCGCCCCACCCGGGCGAGAACAAGTCGAGCTACGTGCTCGGCAGGTTCCGCGAGGACGAACGCCTCGCGATCGACGCAGCAATCAACAAAGCCGCCGATGCGTGCGAGGCATGGAACGCCAAGGGCATCGACGCGGCCATGAACACCTTCAACACCCGCTCGTCCGAGCAAGCGGGCAAGCCAGATGCCTCAACCCCTGCGCCGCCAAAGCCTGATCCGACGAAACCAGACCAGGCGAAACAGGGCGGTTCCTCCGACACCATCGATCCCGGCTGGCTCGCCGGGTAAGCGACGATCTCTCACAGAAACACCGTGAACACACAGACAGGCCCGCGAAACGAGCGAGCCGCAGACCGGAGAAACGACCCATGACCACCGCCACCAAGACCGCGTACGAGGCCATGTTCCTCATCAGCCAGAGCGAAGCCGTCGACTTCGCCGGCGTCATCCAGCACATCACCGACTGCATGACCCGCCACGGCGGCGAACTGATTTCCATGAAGAAGTGGGACGAACGCCGGCTCGCTTACGAGATCGACAAGCAGCGTCGCGGCGTGTACCTGCTCGCGTACTTCTCCTGCGACGGCACCGAGATCACCGCCATCGAGCGAGACCTCAACCTCTCCGAGCGCGTGATGCGGCACATGTTCATCCGCGCCGATCACCTGTCCGTAGACCAGATGCAGGCCATCGACGCCCGCGAGGAACTCGCCGTCGAGGCCAAGTTCCGCGCCGAGCGTGCAGCAGAGGCCGCCAGCCGTGACGGCTCGGTCACGCTCGGCCGCAAGGAAGAGCCCGAGGCTGCCCCTGAAGCCGATACCGCCGCCGCCGACGCAGCTCCCGAAGGCGACACCGAAGCCAAGGCCGAAGCGTCTGCTGAGGCACCTGCTGAAGAAGCCAAAGCCGAAGCAGCCCCCGAGGCCTAAGTAGGGCCATCGGGCAGCGGTTAGACTGGGTTCGTTCGCTTTATTTTTCGCAGGAGGGCCACGATGGCTGGCAGCTTCAACAAAGTGTTCTTGATGGGCAACCTGACCCGCGACCCCGAGGTCCGCCACACCACCGGCAACAACGCCGTGGCCAACATCGGGCTCGCTGTCAACCGCCGATTCCGCACCCAAGACGGCCAGAACCGCGAGGAGACCACCTTCGTGGACTGCGAGGCCTGGGGCCGAACCGCCGAAACCATGGCCCAGTACCTCAAGAAGGGCCGGCCGGTCTTTGTCGAGGGCCGACTCAAGCTCGACCAGTGGCAAGATAAAGAAGGCAACAACCGCTCCAAGCTCAAGGTCGTCATCGACAACTTCCAGTTCATCGACAGCCGCGAGAGCGGCGGCGGTGGAGGTGGCAATGGTGGCGGAGGTGGTGGCGGCTATGGCTCGGGCGGTCGATCCGGCACCGGGGGCAGTGGAAATGGCGGGGGTGAGGACTACGACTCCCCGCCGCCCGACGACGACATCCCGTTCTAGGGCTGGCTCGGCGACCCGCCGTCAGCGCCTAACATCTCAGCCCGCTCGCTGTGAGCGGGCCTCATCGTTGGGGCGGCATGGGTTCTTCCCACCGCTCCTCAACTCGCCTGAGCCATCCGCTCAGGCCAGGACAGCGAAAGGAAGTGCCATCATGGCCTCCAAGCACGTTCAGCTTCTCCTCACCGAAAACGTCGACAACCTGGGTATCGTGGGCGATGTCGTCCGCGTTCGCACCGGCTACGCCCGCAACTTCTTGCTGCCGATGGGCTTTGCGACCACGCCCAGCGACGACAAGCTCGCCGATCTCGCCACCAAGCGCGCACAAGCCGAGAAGGACATGGCCGCCCTCCGCAGCAAGCGTGAGGCGCTCATGGCCCGGATGGTCGACCTCGAGATGACCCTTGAAAGGGCCGTCAACGACCAGGGCATCCTCTACGGCTCGGTCACCCAGCAGGATCTTAGTCGTGCGCTCAACACGCTCGGCTTCGCGGTCAAGCCCCGCGAGGTCCGCCTGCCCCACGGCATCAAGCACCTCGGCGAGTTCGATGTCACCGTCAAGCTCGATTCAGATCTCGAAACCGCTGTCAAGGTCTACGTGGTCGCCGACCGCAAGGTCGAGGACGAGCGCGAAGAGATGGAGATAGACAACGAGGGCAACATGGTCGTCAAGAAGAAGAAGCCCGCAGCCGAGCCCGCTGCCGCCGAAGGCTAAAGCAGCGCTTTACGAGCCAGTCTCCTTCAGAGCCGAGTGCCTGAGCACGCGGCTCTTTTCTTTTTTCACAGGCTTCGCAAGGCCTCCTGCGACATGAAATCCTGCGTGTCATGTCCCCAATACTTGCGTGGCCGCCCGAATTCGGGCATGCTGCAACTATCTCGGGCCGATCCCTGAACCAATCCGACCAGACTGGAGAGACCTCGTGCAAGAACCTAACGCTTACAGCTTTCTCATGGAGAACTTTGTCTACATGGTGTTCGGGGGAATCGCGCTGGTCGCTGTATTCCTGGGCCTGATCGGCTGGGCGGACAAGAACAAGCAGCGCGAGCGCAGCCGGCGCGAGATCGCGGCCTACATCGCCGAGGGCTCGATGACCCCCGAGCAGGGCGAACGGCTCATGAACGCCGGCACCAAAGAAGCCGCCCGCGAGATGACCAAAGCAAGCTGACACAGATCGGCCCGCTCGCTCGGTTGGTTAGGCGAATCCCGCCGATCGCTCCCAGAACAAGTCAATCCAATCCACCCACGCCCGTGGACGGCTGGCCCGATGCTCCATCGGGCTGGCCTGATGCTCCGTCCGGTCACCCTGATGCTCCATTCGGGCGGCCATCCGGGCGGCCATTCGCGCCATCAGGCGACCCGATTGCACCAGCAAAGCGATCGAACAACCCTTGAACCGGACCCGACGGTTCGGGTAGGCTGGGCGGTCAAACCCAAGAGGAGCCAGAGATGAAGATGAAGTATGCGATGATCGCCCTGTGCCTTACCACCGCCGCCAGCGCTCAAGTTGAGATCGAGTGGGTCACCGTCGGCAACGCGGGCAACCCGGCCGACGCCACCACTGGCTTTGGCAGGGTCTGCTACGAGTACCGCATCGGCAAGTATGAGGTCACCAACGACCAGTACGCTGCGTTCCTGAACGCCGTCGCCGCGAGCGACCCTAATAACCTCTACAACGAGGAGATGAGCGACGATCCCCGCGGCGGGATCACTCGTTCTGGCTCAGATGGTAGTTACGCCTATGTCGTGAAGGCTGACATGGGCGATAAGCCCGTGATCTATGTGTCGTTCTATGACGCTATCCGTTTCGTGAATTGGCTCCACAACGGGCAAGGCGATGGGAGCACGGATTCAGGTGCATACACCATTGACTTCAACTTTGATGCGCGCACCCCCGACGCACGGTACTTTCTTCCAACTCAGGACGAGTGGTACAAGGCCGCGTACCACCAGCCAGCTTCTCATGGCGGCGACTCTGATAATTATTGGCGATTCGCGACGCAGAGCAACATCGCGCCGACGCCAGCCATGGCAACCGCATACGGAGTGGTCGCCAACCCAGGCGCAAACGTGGCAAACTACAACTTGGGTGCGGAGTGGAACGGATTGATAGGCAACGTGACGAGCGTCGGATCAGCAGGGCCAGACAGCGATAGTTATTATGGGGCGTTCGACATGAGTGGTAACGTCTGGGAATTGACGGAGACCTGGATTGACTTTCGGCGAGTTATTCGTGGGGGCGGATGGTCTATCGATGAAGTGTTCCTTCAATCATCGACTAGTGCTTCTCTTCGTAACCCATCCTCCGAGAGCCAATGGTGGGGTTTCCGCATCGCAAGCCCAATGCCATCCTGCCCCGGCGACATCGCTGACGACTTCGGCACGCTCAACGGCGGGGACGGCATGGTGCCTTGAGGGCATTTTCTCGCGTGGGTCCGGCTGTTGTGCCGCGGCGGTCCAGCGAGAGCTACTGCCAACTGCCCGGGCGACATCGCCGACGACTTTGGCACGCTCAACGACGGCGACGGCATGATCAGCTTCGGCGACTTCCTGGCTATGGTCGGGCTGGTCGGGCCTTGCCCGTAAGCCCGGTCACAGCTCTGGCGCAAAGCCCCGCCGCATGGTGTTCTCCGCGCACGCTCTGGGCTCGACGAACTGCAACAGGTATTCCTTGCCGCCGGCCTTCGAGCCCACGCCGCTCATGCCGAACCCGCCGAACGGGTGGCGGGCGACCAGCGCGCCCGTGTTCGACCTGTTGATGTACAGGTTGCCCACGCGGAACTCGCGCTTGGTGCGTTCGATGTGCGCGGGCATGCGGGTGAACGCACCGCCGGTGAGCTTGTACTTGGAGTCGTTGGCGATCCGCAGCGCATCGCCAAAGTCCTTGGCGTACAAGATTGCGACGACCGGCCCGAAGATCTCATCGCGTGCCAGCTCATCGTCCTCGCTCACGTTCGTGAACACGGTCGGCGGGACATAGTGTCGGCCGGTCTGCGCTTCGAGGCTATCGGGGATGTCGAGCTGCACGCAGTCGAGGCCGCGCGACTTGCCGCGTTCGATGAAGCCCATGATCTTGGCCTGGGCTTCCTGGTCGATCACGGGGCCGACATCGGTGCCCGGCTTGGTCTGGTCGCCGACGACCAATGAGCGCGTCGCGTTGGTGTAGCGCCGAACGAAGGCCTGCGCGTGCTCGCCGCTCGCGCCCTTGGGATCAACGACGATAATTCGGCTGCACGCCGAGCATTTCTGACCCTGGAAGGCGAACGCCGCGTGCCGCAGATGCTTGACGGCCTCATCGAGGTCCGCCGAGGTATCGACGATCACCGCGTTCTTGCCGCCCATCTCGCAGACGACTTTCTTCACAAAGCCCTGTTCGGCCTCGACGGTCGCCGCCGCTTTGATGATGTCCAGCCCGACCGCCTTTGATCCGGTAAACGCGATGAGCGACACGCGCGGGTCGCGCACGAGCCTGGCGCCCGTGACCTCGCCGGTTGCGGTGAGCAGGTGGAACGCGCCGTCGGGGCAGCCCGCCTGCTTGAGCAGCTTGGCGTACTCAAGCGCGATCGCGGAGGTCTGCTCAGCGGGTTTGAGAATCACCGTATTGCCCGTGACGAGGGCTGCGGCGCTCATGCCCACCGAGATCGCCAGCGGGAAGTTCCAAGGGCTGATGACCGCCGCCACGCCGCGCGGCTGGTACCACGTCTCGTCCAGTTCGCCCAGGAAACGGCCCAAACGCTCGCGCTCGAACATCGGCACCGCGCACCGGGCGTAGTACTCGCAGAAGTCGATCGCCTCGCACACGTCCGCGTCGGCCTCGGCCCAGGTCTTGCCGGATTCCTTGATGACGATGCCGCTGAGCTCATCGCGGCGTGCGCGCATCAGGCCCGCGACCTTGGTCAGCACCGCTGCGCGCACGCGAGGGTCCGTGTCGCGCCACTTCGGGAAGAACGCGTGCGCGCCCGCGACCGCGCTCTCGTACGCGCTGTCATCGTCCTTGATCGTGACGGGCAGCAGCGAGGCGTTCTCGACCGCTTTCGCGAAGGCCGTGCGTTGAGCCGGGTCGGCAAAGTCACGGAACGATTCGTTGAAGAAAGGCCTGCCGTCGCCCACGCCTTTGGGCGCGGGGCTGAGCTGGTGCCGCTCGGGTGCGACGTCTTTCAGGTCGTCCCCGCTGACGAGGTGGGGGTCCACCCTGGGGTGGTCGGCATCGCCCCGCGCGGGCTCCTCGCGCGCAAACGGCATCTTGGGCCCGGGCGGCGCGAGCAGCACCGCTTCGTTCGCATCATCCAAAAAACCCGCCCGCAGCCACGACTCGTTCGAGGTGTTCTCCAAGAGCCTGCGCACGAGGTACGCCATGCCCGGGATCATCTCGCCCACGGGCACGTACTCGCGCACGCGAAGCCCGAGCCCGTGCTTGTCGTCCGCCGCGGCGTGCTTGAGCTGGTCGGCCATGCCGTGGAGCATCTGCAATTCGATCGCGTTCTTGGGCAGGCCCCGTGCTTCGAGCCCGGCCAGCGCCGAAGCGATCGACCGCGCGTTGTGCGAGCCGAGCGCGAGCTTGATGCCGCCCTCGCCCGCTGGCCGCTTGGTTGGACCGAGCGTGGAAGCATCGGGGGCGCCATCAGCGCGCGGCGTGGCATCAAGGAACACCTGCGCCATGCGCTCAAAGCAAGCATCTGTCTGCCACTTCACGTTCCACACCGGGCAGGGCCACCCCATTTCCTCGGCGTGGATGGTCTCGTAATCCCAGTACGCGCCCTTGATGAGCCGAACCGTAACGACACGCCCCGTTGATTTCGCCCACTGCGAGAGGTCCTTCGCGTCGTCCTCGCCGCTCTTGAGGTACGACTGGATCGCGATGCCCGCCTGGAAATCGACCTTCTCGCAGCAGCGTTTGAACAGCTCGATGGTCAGGTCCTTGAGCTCGAACTGCTCCATGTCGAAGTTGATGAGCACGCCGCGATCGCGCGCGATCTCAAGAATCGGCACGATCCGCCGCATCAGGTCCCGGATCGAGCCCTCGGGATCGATCGGGTTGGCGCGCGCCGACAGGCTCGAGATCTTGATGGACACATTCGTGCGCGGGATGCCGCCGAGGTGGTCGCTCTCGAGGTCGTGTTGGTTTGGCCAGTTGGCCACCGAAGCAGGCAGATTCTCGACAAGGTCGAGGTACTTGGCCTGGTACTCGTCGGCTTCTTCGTCCGACAGGCACGCCTCGCCCAAGAGGTCCACGCTGAACGCGATCCCGTCGTCCCACATCGAGCGAAGGCCCTTGAGCGCGCCCGCAGCGTCGGTGCCAGCGATAAACGTCTTGGCCATCGACTCGATCTGTCCTGCGATCGTTCGCGTCATCATGCCCTTGGCCACGCCGCCAGCCTTGAGCCCGAGGTCCATGCCCGCGGGCAGCTTCACGCCCGGCTGGGTCAGGTAGTCCATCAGGTGCTCGTGCACTTGCTCGGGCGTGTGCAGCACGGGGAACGTGTCCACGAACCGAAACAGCTGCACCTTGAAGTCGTGGTCCTTCATGGACCAGTCCATCAGCTTGTCCTTGTAGAACTTCGCCGACAGCAGCCCCGACTTGTGCTTGCGGGCCGCGGCGAGCAGCTCCCCACCCACTCGCAGCACCGCTGCTTCGTGCTCGCTGCTGAGCGCGGGCACCGGGCGTTCGATCGGGTCGCCCCGGCGCTCTCGCTTCTTGCCGGACTTCGTGAACAATGCCATGGAAAGAACCCCACTCAGACGGGTGCGATCGGCTGCGGACGAGGCCAATGGTACGGCCCCCGGACGGCCCGAATGGCCGCAAAGGCCTCTTGCACGCGCCCGCAAAACCAGGCTCTGCAAGGCCCCGGCACGCGGCGGGGCGCTAGCCTCTCTCCGAGCCACCATGCCCCAGCGAACGGTCATCACCATCGGCAACTTTGACGGCGTCCACGCGGGCCACGCGGCTCTGCTCGCCGCTGCCCGCAGGTGGGCCGATGCCCACTCGGCCCGGGTCGTCGCCATGAGCTTCGACCCGCACCCCGCCTCGGTGCTGAGGCCCGATGCAGCGCCCGCCCGTCTCACAACATTCGCCCGCCGGCGCGAGCTGCTGCTCGCAGGCGGCGCCGATGAAGTTCGCCGGCTCGAGCCCACGCCTGAACTGCTCGGCCAGAGCGCCCGAGCGTTCATCGAGCGCCTTACCGCCAACCACCACCCTGTCGCGATCATTGAAGGCCCGGACTTCCATTTCGGTAAGGGCCGAGCGGGCAACGTTGCGTTGCTGCGAGAGATGGGCAAGGATCTCGGGTTTGAGGTCGAGACCGTGGCGCCGGTCTCGGCGGCGCTGAGCAATCAGCAGATCGTCCCCGCTTCGAGCAGCATCGCTCGGCACCTGATCGACGCGGGCCGAGTCGTCGATGCATGGGCGGTGCTCGGCAGACCTTACGAACTGGCGGGCACCGTCGAGCGAGGCGACCAGCGCGGGCGAACCGTGGGAGTGCCCACCGCCAACACCCGTTGCAGCACCATGCTTCCCGCCGACGGCGTGTACGCCGCGATGGCCGACCTGCCCGATGGTCGCTGCTGGCCCGCTGCGGTCAACATCGGCAGCCGGCCCACGGTCGCGGGCATCGATCGACGAGTCGAGGCGCACCTCATCGGCGCTACACCTGAGCCTTGGACCCCGATCGAGGGCCTGCCCGAGTACGGCTGGGACCTTCGGCTCAAACTCGTGGGCTGGATCCGCGATCAGGTGCGGTTCGCGAGCGTGGGTTCGCTCGTCGAACAGATCAAACGAGACATCGACAAAGCGCGGGCCGTCGTCCGCAGGCGAACGGAGGCAGCATGACCGAGCTCGACAAGGCCGAGTGGACCACGACCGCGAGCCCGCAAGACCTCGCGGGGTGGATGCGCTCAGCGGAAACCGTCACGCTGCTCACCCATTCCAAGCCCGACGGCGACGCTGCGGGCTCCACGCTCGCCCTTGCGCGCACGCTCCGTTCGCTCGGCATCGAGGCGACGTGTTGGTACGCGGGGTCGCTGCCGCTCTGGCTTGCCGCGCTGGCGGGCGATACGCCGTTCAAGCACATCGATACCGACGGCCTGCCGGGCGAGACCGACATCGGGGTCATCTGCGATACCGGCTCGTGGTCGCAGCTCGCCCCGGCCAAAGACTGGCTCGTGGGCCGTGCCGATCGGCTGGCCATCATCGACCACCATCTTCACGGCGATGCCGAGATCGCCGAGCGTCGGTGGCTCTCGACCGAATCCGCAGCGGTCTGCCAGCCCGTCGCCGAGCTGTGCGCGCACCTGCTGGGCCTTGATAGCAAAGCTGCATTGCCAGTCGAAATCGCCTCGCCCGCGTACTTTGGCATCGGGACCGATACCGGCTGGTTTCGGCACTCCAACGTGTCGGCTCAGGTGCTCGAAGACGCTGCATCGTTGCTTCGCGCGGGCGTCGAACACATCAAGCTCTACACGCTCAGCGAGCAACGCGACCGCCCGAGTCGGCTCAAGCTCATGGCGACGGCGCTCAGTTCCGCCGAGTTCATCAACAAAGACCAAGCCGTCATCATGGCCCTCACGCTCGCCGAGCTGAACGCCTCGGGCGGCACCGCCTCCGAAACGGGCGGCATCGTCGATCAGGCCATGAGTATCGAGTCCATCCGCGTGGGCGCGCTGCTCACCGAGGTGCACGACCCCGCGCACGCGCAAGGCCCGCTGACCAAGATGAGCCTCCGAAGCAAAGAACGCGGCGAGGCATCGATCGATGTCAACCAGCTCGCCCAGCGGTTCGGCGGTGGGGGCCATGCACGCGCCGCGGGCGCGCGCCACGCGGGCACCATCGCACAGACCACAGAGCTGCTCAAGCAGGCTCTTACCGAGCTGCTCGCCTGATGCCGCGCGGGTCTGGTTCAACAGGTGATCGAGGCGGAGCGGGCGGCGATCGTCCCTCCAACCGGGACTACCGCAACCCGGCCCAGCGTTCGCCCCACGGACCCAAGGTGGTGCCCAACACGCCGCGCGGGACCACGTTCCGCAAGCCCGAGCTTGTCCCCGCAGCCACCAGCCTGTGGCAGTATCCGAGCCAGAACTACGACGCGGGCCAGGGCCACGCGCAGGGCGACCCGAGCTACGTCGGTGCCACGCCCGGCTGGGTCGTTTGGCAGGTGCTCAGCCGGTACACCAAGCCGGGCGACACGGTCGTCGACCCTATGTGCGGCTCTGGCACCACGCTCGATGTCTGCAAAGACCTTCGGCGCGTCGGGCGAGGCTTCGACCTTGTGCCACGGCGTGATGACATCCGCCAGGCCGATGCGCGCCGGCTGCCGCTCAAAGACGAATCGGTGCATCTGGCCTTCGTCGATCCGCCATACTCAACGCACATCGATTACAGCGATCACCCTGATTGCATCGGCCGGCTCGATGCGGGCGCGAGCGATGCGTACTTCCGGGCGATGTTTGAGACGCTCAGCGAGCTGTGCCGAGTCGTGCGCACGGGCGGGGTCATCGCGGTGTACGTGAGCGACACGGTCAGCCCGTCGGGCGCGTTCGTGCCGATCGGGTTTACGCTCTGGTCGATGCTGACCGAGGACCTGCGGTGCGAGCCGATCGACATCGTGAGCGTCGTCCGCCGAAACGCGAAGCTCAGAGAGCCGAAACGAAACGAGCGGGCCCGCAGTGGGAGCCCGCTCGCGCGTGGGTTTAACTGGTTGTTGCTGGTGGAGAGGCGTTAGCCCGCCGACGCGGTTTCGGACTGCGTGTCCTCGGCCGGCACGAACGGCTGCTCGGTCAGCAACAGCTCGACAGCGTCGTCGATCTTGTCGGGGCGCAGACCCGCGGCACGCACGATGCCCTCGCGGTCGATCAGCACATAGAAAGGCCACCACTGGACCTTGTAGGCCATCGCGGTCTTGTCGTCTTCGTCGGCCGCGGTGGGGAAGCTCATGCCGAGTTCATCGGCGAGCGTGCCCATTTTCTCGCTGCCTCGCGTGTTGGAAACACCGATGAATTCAACGCCCTGGCCTGCAAGCTCCCGGCTGACCTCGGCGGTGTGCGGGATGGCGCGCCGGCACGGCGGGCACCAGGTGCCCCAGAAATCGATCACGACGATCGAGCCCTTCATGTCCTCGAGGGTCATGCCCTTGTCGGTGACCGTGCCGTCGCTGGCTTTCTGCTCGTGCCAGTCGCCGATGGCGAGCTTGGGCGCGGGCTTCCCGATGAGCTGCGAGAGGTCTTTCTTCACGCGATCGGACTCGACCTGCGGGTAGTGCAACGAGGCGGGGAACGTCACCGGGTCATCGGTGCCCGCAGCAGTGAATGTAAGGCAGGATGCAACAGCCCCGGCGGTGAGCAAACGTGCGATGGTCATGGCGGTTCCTCTCAGATGGAATCTGTGAATCGGTCGGCTCAGGGGCCGTTCAAGCAATCGTACTGGCAGGCTGCCCGGATCATTCCGAGGGCGTGGTTTCGGGTGGTTCCGCCTGGGAATGCAGCCGCGATCGGCTCCCGATCCACCCGCCGCCCAGCACCCGCTGGTCTGTTTCGAAGTCATAAATCACCGCCGCCTGTCCGGGGGCGATGGCCCGCTGGGGCTCATCGAAGGCGATCTCGAACCTGCCGGGCCTGCCCGAGGGCGTCGGTTCGTCGCGCTCTGCGAGCGGGCGAAGGGTGGCGATTGCGGTAGCGCCGTGGGATCGGCACTGCACGCGGGCTCTCATGCCCGGCACGATCGGAGTTGCATCGAGCCAGTTCATCTCGCCGATCTCGGCGGCGTCGCTCAGCAGGTCGCCATCAGTGCCGACGGTGACGGTGTTGGTCGCAACATCTTTGCTCACAACGTAGATCGGGTAGCCCAGCGCCACGCCCACGCCGCGCCGCTGACCGACGGTGAACCGGTGCTGGCCGGCGTGCTCACCGACGGTGTTGCCTTCGGTATCGACGACCTTGCCCGCGCTTGCGAGTTCGGGCCGCTGACGCTCGACGAGCCCCGCGTAGTCCTGGTCCGGCACGAAGCAGATTTCCTGGCTGTCGGGCTTATCAAACGTGGGCAGACCCATCGCCTCGGCCTTGTCGCGAAGCTGCTGCTTGTGCTCGTACTCGCCCACGGGCAGCAGGGTCTGCGCGAGCTGCGCGCGCGGGATGCCGAACAGCACGTACGACTGGTCTTTGTCGTGGTGCCGGGCGCGCGCCAGCGTGGGCGATCCATCGTGCTCGATGATCCTCGCGTGGTGTCCGCTTGCGACCGCATCGCACCCGAGCTGGTGCGCGTAGTCGTGGAGCTTGCCGAACTTCAGCCAGTCGTTGCATCGCACGCACGGGTTGGGTGTTCGCCCCTGGGCGTATTCATCAACGAAGTAATCGATGATCCGCCCGAAGTCCTTCTTGAAGTTGCACACATAGAGCGGGATGCCAAGCTCGGCGGCGACCATGCGCGCGTCGGCTGCATCGTTGATCGAGCAGCAGCCCTGATGGCCGATCTTGGGTTGCTTCTTATTCCTCGTTGCGTCGCAAGCCTCGGCGGCTTCGGCGGGAAGGGGCACTTCGAGCGTCTCGCCCGGCGAGCCGAGGCGCATGAACACGCCGACGACCTCGTGGCCCTCGCGCAGCAGCTCTGCGGCGGCGACCGACGAGTCCACCCCGCCAGACATCGCCACCAGAATCTTGCGACCAGAGGACATGCACCACTGTACGGGCGGTCAATCGTCGGCGAGGTCGTAGGGCGATACGTCGTCCGGCCGGTCGAGGCCGTCCTTGCGGGGCGGTTTGGGAGCGGACGGGGTAGGTCCGGTGGGTGCGGCGGGGGGCTTGGGCTCGGCATCCATCGGGATCGGGGTCTGGTCGAGCTTGGGCGGCGGTGCATACCGCGGCGGTCGCTTGCCGACCGAGCCGATCAGGTTTTTGGTGCCGCACTCGGGGCACGGGAACTCGCTGGGCAGGCCGGTGAGGTCGTAGCCGCACTTGGTGCAAGGCAGCTTTCGGCCTTCGGGCCTCCTGATCTCGCCGGGCGGGGCAGCGGTGCGCTGCTTGGCTTCGAGCTTCTTGAGCCGTATGCGGTCTTCGCGTCCCTCAGCAACGATCGCGCTGCTCAGCGCATTTTGCACCAGCCCCGCGAGCTGCAGCAAACACACGAAAAGAACTAAGCCGCCCACGAACGCGCCGAACGACATCCACCCGCCGATGATCCTCAGCAGGTACATCGGCCCGGTCGTGAGACCGAGCAGCGTGAGCACCTGCACGATGAAGCTGAAGCCGATCAGCGCAATGAGCCATGCCGCGACGCGGAACCGCTGACCCAGGCTCTCGTCGCGTCCCCAGTCGGCAAGCTCGCCAAGCCAGATACTCAGCGGCACCATACCCACGACCGCTGCCAGCAGCGCCCCCTGTCCGAGGATCAGCAAGCCACTTCTGAGCACGCCCGGCATGGGCAGCGCGATAAAGAACAACGCGGTGCCGATCGCCCAGCCAAGCTGGCTCCACCGCGCCGCGTTGCGCACGTTCTGCATCTCCATGTGCGGAGGCTCGGCGAGGCCGTCGCGCATCGGCTTGGGCCGGGTGATGCTCCACACGCTCAGCAACCAAAGCCCAGCCCCGCCCAGCGTGAGCACCGAACCGATCAGCGTGTAGAAAGTGGCAAGCAGCAAGCCCAGCACCAGCATGATCGCGCTGATCGCCAGACCAAGAGCCGTGGGCCTGAGCCTGGCGAGGTAATCACTACCGGCGGCGGTCAGCGTGTCGCCCTTGGTGCTCAGGGCCTTGTTGGGGCCGATCTTCTTGCCGCACTCGGGGCATGGGGTGCCGACCATGAGCCCGTCGAGGGCGTAGCCGCACCCGCCGCACAGCCGGCCCTTGCGCGCGGGCACGTCGAGTCCACGGTGCGAATCGAGCATGGTCTCGTCGATGGGCATGGCTGCCTTAGTCTACCGGCGAATCGGCGGGGGTTGCTGGCTCCGTGGTGCGGTCCTCAGCGACTCTTTTCGCGTAGTCGAGCTCCGAGCCAACCGCCATCACGAAGCCGTAGGTTGCCAGTCCGCATGATATGTACCAGATTACAGCAGCGAGAACGGCTACTGCCACGACCAACCAAGGCACGAGTGCCGGACCGTTCACGGTCCAGAAGATCATCAGAACGATGGCGGCGATCGGTACGGGCACCAGCCAAAGCAGCACTCTATGTGCAGATCGCAGGAATCCGTTGGCAAGCCTTCGGCCAATATCCAGCATGAGGACCAACGATCCGCCGCAGACCGTGAAGAAGACGAACGCGAGAAGCGCCGCTGCTGGCCCCCCTTGGGTTGGTCGCCAAAAGAGCACGAGTTCCAGCACTCCGACTAGGACAAGAAGACCGATCGCACCGGTCATGACGACGCGTGCCCGCCAACCCGGACCACGAGTCTTTGCGAGCCAAATGAGACCGAGTGACCACACGATGAGTCCAGGCATGCCGAGATGCGGCGAACACGCAAATACCAGCGGAGCGGTCAGTAAATAGCCCAGCAGTTGCAATGCTGCGGCGTGATAGACCTTACGAACTCGCCCTGCAGGCGCGTACCGCAGCAGCCTCGCGCCGAAGCTGTGCAGCAGAGGCGTGCCGCACTCGGGGCACTGCTGGTCGAGCATCAAGCCTTGCAGGTCGTACCCGCACTCGGTGCACGCCGCGTGCCAGCGGATGGTCTGGCGCTTGGCGAGATCGAGCCGAGTAATGCGGTTGAGCCGGCGCAGCTCCCCGATCTCCCAGCCGCACTCGGGGCAGCGTTCTTCGGGCGACAGGCCGCGAACGTCGTACCCGCACTGCTCGCATTTGGGAGTGGGCTGGGCGGGCGCGGTCACACCGCGTGCGCCGCCACCGCAGCGACCGCGTCCTTGAAGCAGAGCAGGCCCGGCGGATCGCTGCGCTGCACGTCGGTGCCCAGCCGCGTGAAGTAAGGATGGCGGTTCCAGTCGAGGTACCGCTCGGGGTGGGGCATCAGCCCGAAGACTCGGCCCGACGGGTCGCACAGGCCCGCGATGTCGGCCGCTGAGCCGTTGGGATTGCGCGTGTAGCGCAGCGGGGCGCATCCAGCGCCGATGAGGCGCTCGAGCGCGTCGTCGCTTGCGCACACGAGCCGTCCCTCGCCGTGGGCGATAGGAAGCTGCATCAGGTCGTTTGCTGAAGCGCTCGCACCCAGCGCCGCCCACGACCGCGTCCACACGCAGGGCGAGTCGGCCTCCGCGCGCACGCCGACCCATTCGTCGGTGAACCGGCCCGAGGCGTTCTCGACGAGCGACACCATCGGCCTCGGGAACTCGCCGCGTTTGGCATCGAGCCCGGGCAGCAGGCCGAGTTGAACAAGAATCTGAAAGCCGTTGCACACGCCGATCACGCACGCCCCGCGTTCGACCGCCGCCAATAGCGGGCCTTGCAGGTGCGCACGGAGCTTGGCCGCGAAGACCCGGCCCGAGGCGATGTCGTCGCCGTAGGAGAACCCGCCGGGCAGGGCGATCAGATCGGCGCGGTCGAGCCTCGATGGGTCGGCGATCAGGGCATCCACATGGACCAGCTCGGGGGTCGCCCCGGCCAGCGCGAAAGCACGCACCAACTCGGTGTCGCAGTTGGTGCCCGCGGCTCGGATCACAAGCGCTGTGGCCATGAACCCAGCGTAGCCGGTTTGAGCGCTGGGCGAGGGGCTAGAGTCGTGCCAGCAGGCGGCTAAAGGCTCGCCAGAAAGGACCAGTCGATGCCCAAGGTCGAGCCGTTCGAGGCGGTGCAGTATGGCGGCGGACGCGGAGACCTCAGCTCGGTGGTCGCCCCGCCTTACGACGTGCTGGACGCCGATGACAAGGCCTCGCTGGTCGCCCGTGATGCGCACAACGTGGTCTCGATCGACCTGCCGCACGTGCCGCCCAAGCAGCTCGGCCCGCCCGAGGCGTACGCCGGTGCCGCCAAGCTGCTCGAAGCCTGGCTCGCAGGTGGCACGCTTGCCCGGCGCAAGACCCCCGCGATGTTCGCCTACCGCCAGACCTTCGAGTTTCTTGGGCAAACCCATCAGCGGTGCGGCATGTTCGCGGTCGTCGAGACCGCTGAACTTGGCCCCCGCGCCGGCGGCGGCATCCTGCCCCACGAAGAGACGTTCAGCGGGCCCAAGGAAGACCGCCTCGCGCTCATGCGGGCCACCCAGCACCAGCTCAGCCCGATCTTCGGCCTTCACGCCGACCAGTCGGGTGAGGGCACCAACGTCGTGCGAGGCGCGATGGAGAGCTCCCCTGACGCCACCGCCCGCACCGACGATGGCGTGCTGCACGAGCTGTGGACCGTCGACGACAAAGCCACCATCGCTGCCTACCAGAAGGCCCTCGAAGGCGAGGACATTTTCATCGCAGACGGGCACCACCGCTACAACACAGCGGTGAACTACCTGAACGAGTTGTCGGCGGCCGGCAAAGTGCCCGCTGACCACCTCGCCCGGCGATGCATGATGGTTATCGTCGGCATGAGCGACCCGGGCATGGTCATCGGCCCGACGCACCGCGTGCTCGGTGGCATGAAGGGCTACTCATGGGACGCCTTCGCCAAGGCCGCCGGCGAACACATGGACCTCCGCGAACTCAGCGGCGATGCCCACGCGATCGAGGCTGAGCTCGAAGGCAAGGCCACCGCGATCGGACTGCTGGACTTTGCTTCGGGCCGTACGTTCATCGCTACGCCCAAGACCGCCGACCCGCTCGCCGGTGCGTTCGGCTCCAAGAGCCGTGAGTGGCGAACACTGGATGTGACGTTCGTGCAAGAGGTGCTCGTCGAGCGCCTCTGCAAGCCCGCACTCAATGGCGGCGAGCCGGTGATGTGGGCCTTTCCGCACACTATTGATGAAGTGCTGGAGATCGGGAGCGGCGTCGAGACCGGCGCCGGCGGCGGCAGCGGCTTTGCGCAGATCGCCGCGATCTTGAGGCCTACCCCGCTCGATGCCGTCCGCGACATCTGCCTCGCGGGCGAGCTGATGCCGCAGAAGTCCACCTTCTTCTATCCGAAGCTGGCGACCGGGCTGTGCATCAACCCGCTGGCTTGAACGACGGACCAACGCCGACGGAACGCTGTTGATTGCCGAACGCTGCATGAGCAGAGCAATCCCGCGAGCGTGGGGCGGTTTTGATGCACCTGTGTGGGTCGTGCCGTCGCGATGGCTATCGCAAAATGAAAAGCGGACCGATCCCAATGGACCGGCCCGCCGAAGAGGTCATGATGCTGTCGCCGCGTGCCTGTATCAGGAGCGGACGGAGCTGATGAGGTTGGTCAGGCCGAACGACCCGCCCGCGTTGCCCCAGCCGCCGCGGAGGAACAGGTCGTAGTGGGTCATGCTCGCCACGATCGGCGTCGGGCTGGTGATCGAGACCGAGAAGAAGTTCAAGCCCGGACGGCCGAGCACCGCTGAGGCATCGAACGAGTCGGGCCGATCGGTGTTGGCCAGGAATGACGAGCCGATCAGCGAGTGCAGATCGAGCGAGGCGAACCCGCTGGCATTGAGGTTGACCACGAGGCTGTCCTCGGTCGCGTCGGAGAACAGCAGCTTGACCGTGACCTCGGTGGCGACGTCAGCCGGGTTGTAGAACGAGATGGTCTCGAAGTACGACTGGCCGGCGAGAGCCGTGTTGATGAACGCATCGCCGAAGAACAGGCCGGTGGCGGCATTGACGGCACCGCTGCTGGCGTTGGATTCTCCGAGCTGCCGCTCGCTGGCCACGACGCTGACGGGCACGTTGGACGTGTACGTCAGGCCGACCGCCTGAGCGTTGACCAGGCCGAGCGCTGCGCCGGTGAGCCGCAGCGTCTGCCTGGGCTGGAGCGCGAGCGTGCGGACGAGGTCGGGCAGGGCCTGGTTGACGTAGGAGCCTCGCAGGTTGACCGTTGCCGGGGCGTTGTTGGGGTTGAAGAGCACGAACTCGGCTTCCGAGCCGCCGCCCTGTGTCAGCGAGGTGACCGCGCCGGCTGTGCCGCCAAAGTCCGTATCGCCCAGCAACCCGAAGCCGTTGGCGTCGGCCTGATCGAAGTGGCTCAGGCCCGTGATGATGCCCTCGAACGCCGACGCGTTGGCAGCGTCGACCGGTGCTGCGGTGATGGTGGCACCGAACACGCCCGTCGGGAACTGGGAGAGGGCGCTCAGGTTCCAGCCGCCTCGGCGCTGGGCCTCTGCACGGAACGTGGAAGTCACCGGGTTGCCGCTCGCGTCGTACGCCTTGAGCGTGACATCAACCGCGAAGTTGTTCGGGTTGTAGAAGACCACAAAGTCGAACACCGAACCCGGGTCGCGTTCGATGCGGCCGATGGTCCAGACCTCGTCGGTGCGGTCGGTGAACGCGTCACCGATCGCGCTGTTGAAGTCGTAACGGGCCATCGTGGCGGCCAGCGGGCCGGTCGACTCGATGATGACCGAGTAAGGCGTGCCCTCGCGAACACCGACCGGCGAACCAAGTTCACCGTTGCTGAGTGTGACACCGCCGCGACGGCCAGCTCCGATGACCTGGTTGAGCAGCACGGTCTGGTCGCGGTCGCCAACCTCGTAGCGGAGCTTGACGGTGTACGTCACCGCGAAGTCGTTGGGGTTGGAGATCGAGACGAACTCACGGATCGTGGTGCCCGTGAAGCCCTCCGGGTAGAACAGCTTGAAGACCGCCGGCGGGGCATCCACGTTGACCGTGTACGAGCCGAGCGAGCCGCCGACCGACGTGACAACCACGAAGAACTCGGTGTTGGGCGCGAGGGACTCGAAGCGCAGGTTGGAGGAAGCGCCCGGGATGCCCAGCGCGTCGCTGATGAGCGGGCTCGTGGCCCCGTTGAGGTACACCGCCGCGTTGGCATCGAGCAGCGAGCCCTCAGGCGTGACGATCTGCACGAACACGGTTCCGACGCCGGGCGAGACGAAGCGGTAGATGTCTTGCTCTGAAGACGAGGCGATCACGCCGCTGCGGTTGCCGTCGGCGCGGATGGTGTCGAGGCCGATGTGGAG
>CAYGSG010000034.1:0-27598 GCA_964352615.1 uncultured Phycisphaeraceae bacterium | reverse complement strand
CGCGGGGCGGCGCAGCTGGTCTAGAAGCACGGCCCCCTCACGGGGCGTGCCGGCTGCCTTTAGCTGTTCGGCGCGCCGTTCGGCGCGCACGTTCGCGTCGGCATCCAGATAGAACTTGACCGCTGCGTCCGGGAACACCACGGATCCCTGATCGCGGCCCTCGGTCACCAGCCGCGGGTGCTGGTGGGCGATGATCCGCTGCTTGCGGACCATGTGCCGGCGGAGCGCGGCGATCGCCGCCACAGCGGACACCAGCCGAGTGACCTCACGCGAGCGGATGCGGTCGTTCATTGGTTGCAGCCACGCGAGCACTTGCGGCGGGTCGGTGGTCCAATCAAAGTGCAGATCCGCGTCGGCGACGATCTCCACGATCTCGTCGTGGTCCGCCGGGTCGAGCCCACGGTCGAGCACGATGAACGCCGCCGCCCGGTACATCGCGCCCGTATCGAGAAAGTCCAGCCCGAGCCGCTCAGCGAGCAAACGGGCGACGGTCGATTTGCCCGTGCCTGCCGGGCCATCGATCGTCACAATGGTCGGTTGAGAGATCGGCACGGTGGGGTGACGCCTGGTGTGGTGCTCGTGCGCCTGATGAGGGCTTACCGCGGGCTGAGCAGTCATCGCGTTCCTCGCTCTTGGACAGGCCGCCTTTGGACGCTGGCTCGGATGGGGACGGTCTCGACGGTTCTCTCTGGGTCACTCGGTCAGGCTCAGTCGGTCAGGGTCACTCGGTCGATGATGCGAGGCGGTCGAGCGCTTCCTCGATCGCGTCTCGGCTGCGTTCCACCCCGAGTCTAACGTCTCCCTCGCCTTCGTAGGAGATCGCCATGGTGCCATCAAATCCGACGCTGACCACCGCCTTGAGCATCGGGTCGAGGTCGTAGCCGATGTGCGGGGCCACGGGGTAGTCGTCGTCATCGAGCGAGTCGAGGGCTGCGAGGAGGGCCGCTGCCGGGTCTTCACCCTTGGCGACCGTCGGCGGCGGGGCGTCGTCCTCGATCTCGGGCGTCTCGCCGAACTCCGTCGTAACCGCCTGCACGACCGAGGCGTACGGCGTGAGGCGACGGAGGTACAGCTCCGGGTCTTCTGCCCGCTGGGCCGCTGCAAAGTCTGGGAACGTCCCGATGCGGAACCCTCCCACCAGCTTCAAGAGACCCGTGAGGTCGTCGGGCTGCTGCGTCAGTCCCTCGCGGGGCGAGATCAGCAGGTTGATCTCCAGAGCCTCTGCACGCTCGACAACTGCTTTCAGCCGTTCGACCGTCGTTTCCAGCGCCTGATCGGTGCTCGGGCCATCGATCGCGATCGCGGCTGCGTTGCACCCGAGCAGCGAGGAGGCCTCGAGGATGTTCATCACGCGGGCCTGAGCTTTATCGCCACCGGCCTTGGAGTTGCTGAGCGCGAGGGCGCCCGGCTCGATCAGCAGCAGGCACGCGCAGCGGGCCTTGTCCGCCGCATCGCGCAGCCCTGTAATGGTCGAGCGGTTGGCCCCGGCGAGCAGATCGGTCGACAGGTTCATGCCGTGGAGGCCAAGCTCTTCACGGATCCGGGTCGGCAGCGTGAGCAGATCGACCCTTCCCCGGCGGTCAGTGAGTACGGGCCGCTTGGCCGAGACCGTCAGCGTGAGAAGCATGGAAATCTCCGGGTTGGCCGGGGCTCGATGAACACACGGAGGAACCGACCCTCCGGCCTGCACTGTACCGCTCGCGAACCAAGCCGCCCACCCCGAGCCTATCGCCGTTGAATCGCCTTGCCAGCGGCCGTGGCGTGCCGCCATCTCGATCGGCTACCCTCCTGCTTTCCTGGGCTAAGCCCGTTCTCCCGTAACCACAGCGAGCCAAGCATGTCCTACCCCGACGACCGCGTGTACTCCGCAAGCCACGAGTGGCACCTCGAACAAGACGGCGTGGTCACGCTCGGCCTGACCAGCTTCGCGGTCGATCAGCTCACCGACGTCACCTTTGTCGACCTCAAGCCCGCGGGCACCCACCTCGACAAGGGCGACGCCCTGGGCGAAGTCGAGAGCGTCAAGACCACCAGCGATGTCTACTCCGCCGTCGCAGGCGAGATCATCGAGATCAACCAGCAGGTCATCGACAACCCGGCGCTGCTCAACGAGGACGCCCACGGCCAAGGCTGGCTCGTCAAGATCAAGGTCAGCGATGCCTCGGGCTTGGCCGACTGCGTCGATGCGGCGACTTATGAGAAAGACCACGCCCACTAACCCGAACCAACCCTGAGCGTGCCCCACCCAACAGACATCCCTGGCTCCGCGATCGATCATGCTGCGGCTGGCTCGGCCCAGATCGGGCCGGTCATTCGATGCGTCGATGTCCACAAGAGCTACAAGGGACTGGGCGAGCGCGTCCAAGCCCTGCGCGGGGTCGATCTCCGGATCGATGAGCCGGGGTACTACGCGATCATGGGCCAGTCGGGCAGCGGCAAGAGCACGCTGCTGCACTTGCTCAGCGCGCTCGACCCGCCGGACTCGGGCGAGATCTTCGTGGGCGGCCAACCGATTCATGCGCTCAGCGAGCGCGAAGCTACCGAGTACCGCCGAACGCAGATCGGGATCGTGTTCCAGCAGTTCAACCTCATCCCGACGCTGACAGCGGTCGAGAACGTGGAGCTACCGGGCGTGCTCGCGGGCAAGCCGCCGGCCGAGATCCGCGCCCGCGCGATGGAACTGCTCGATCTGCTCGGGCTCCCGTCGCGCGCAGGCCACAGGCCCGATGCGCTCTCAGGCGGCGAGCAGCAGCGCGTAGCGATCGCCCGGGCGCTGCTCTTCAAGCCGCCCGTAGTGTTCGCCGACGAGCCCACAGGCAACCTCGACTCGGCCAATGCCGAGCTGCTCTGGAAGCTGCTGGGCGACATCGCCAAAGAACAGCGGACCACCATCGTGATGGTCACGCACGAGCCCGCAGCGGCGGCGCACTGCCAAACGGTTTTCATCGTCCGCGACGGACAGATTCGCGGCGAGATCCGCACGGAGGGTTTGGATGCGGCCGGCGTGGCGTCTCGCTACCAGCAGCTTGTCGGGTCGGCGTAGCCGAACGGGCCTGCTCATCGCAGCGGTCGCGCTGTCCGCAGCGCTCGTCGCAGCGGTCGCCACCCTCATGGCATCCGTCAAGGGATCGGTCCGGCTCCGCATGGAGAAAACCGTCGGCGTCTCCGATGTCACGGTCCGGCCATCCTCTACCGGCGGCACGTTCGGCGAGGACATTTACGAGCTGGTCTCAAGCTGGCCCGAGGTCACCGACGCCTTTGGCTGGCAAGAGCTGCCCGTTACCGCGCGCACCACGCTGCCCGTACTCCAAGCAGACGAAGCCGGCAACGCACAGCCCGCCGACGCAACGCTCAGCACGGTCATCCTCGTGCGCGGCGTGGATTTCGCGGCCCAGACCCGCTTTCTGCCGATCGATCTCATCGCAGGCCGGCTGCCCACCAATGGCGACGAGGTCGTCATCGACACGCTGCTCGCCAACCGCCTGACGTACCTCGGCCAGCGCGACGACGACGGGCTCGCGAGCTTCGGCGTGGTGGATGCGCCCACCCTGGCGCTGACAGATCCACCACCGCCGCCATCAACCGGAGGTGATCCCGACGCCTACAACGCTCGCGTCGGTGTGCGCCTTGGAGGCGAGATCGAGATCGTCCGCTTCACAGGCCCGGCCACCGCGTTCGACCGCGTGGGCGTCGATCTTTCCAGCAAGATTTCGCTCTTCAACCGCTTTACGAAATCGACGACAGTCAAGGTCGTGGGCATCGCGGCCCAGCCGCCGCTGGGCGGCAGACCGACCGCGCTGATGACCCGCTCGGGCCTCGACGCGATGCTCGATTCAAGCAGCAGGCTCAGCGCGATCGATCTCAAACTGCGCGACCCGCAGGTAGCGTCAGCCGTAGTGCTCAACCGCGCCGCCGATATCCCCGACACCGTGGTGCTCAAGGAAACGGCCCGGACGACCAGCGGCGTCGAGAAGAACCTCGCATCGAGCCAGCTCGGATTGATCCTGGCAACCGTGCTCAGCTTTCTGACCGCATCGTTCATCATCCTTACCGGGCTGAACACCGAAGCCGCCGAGCGCGAACGCGAACTGGCGATGCTCCGCTGCATCGGCGCTTCCAAGCTGCAACTTGCCCAGTCGCAACTGCTGGTCGGCGCAGTCATCGGCCTGGGCGGCGCCGCCCTGGGCCTGCCGCTTGGGTTGTTCATCGCGTGGCTGGGCGTGGTTGTATTCCCGCAGTACCTGCCCGCGGGGATGGGCGTGCCGCTGCTGGGTTCGGTGCTGACCGTCGTTGGGGCGCTCACTTCCGGTCTTGCGGGCGCTGCGTACCCGGCGTGGCGCGCTTCGCGCACGAGCCCGCTCAAGGCGCTGGGCGCGCGCTCAAGACCGCAGCGGGCTCGCGGCTTGTGGCTGATGCTCGCTGTGGGGCTTGGACTGCTCGCGTTGCATCTGGCCATCGTGCTGGTGCCGGAGACAGGCGAGGGCGTGTTCTGGGGCTACGCGACGGTCGGGCTGCCCGCGATGTTCCTGGGCTACTTCATCCTCGGCACGCCGACCGTGTTCGCGCTGGCCAAACTTACTTCGGGCGGCATTTCCCGCGTGCTGGCGCTGCCGCCGCGCGTGCTCGAACGCACCATCACGTCCAGCCCCGCGCGCTACGGGCTGACCGCGGGCGCGATGATGGCGGGCCTCGCGCTGATGGTCTCCATCTGGACGCAGGGCGGCGCGGTGCTCCGCGACTGGCTCGACAAGCTCCGCTTCGCCGACGCCTTTGTCAGCGGTATCAACCTGCCCCAAGAAGCACAAGACGCGATCGAGAGTCTCGAATTCGTCGAGCAGACCTGCGCCATCACCATCCAGCCGGTGCAGACCGACGCCTTCGGCATCAAAGGGCTCAGCGAGTATGCCACCGCGATGATCGCCTTCGAGCCGCGCGCGTTCTTCGAGATGAGCACGCTCGAATTCGTGCAAGGCGATCAAGAGAGCGCCATCGAACAGCTCGAAGCCGGTAACGCCCTGCTCGTCGCTAAAGAGTTCCTCGTCGCTCAGAACCTCGGAGTCGATGATTCATTCACCCTCGTGCCCGCGGGCATCGATCCGGATTCACTCACCGAGGCGGAGCTTGCCGACCGCACGTTTCGCATCGTCGGCGTGGTCCGCAGCCCGGGGCTCGAGATCGTCAGCAAGTTCTTCAACGTGGGCGATCAGTACGTGCAGCAGTCCATGCACGCGGTATTCGGCACTCGCGCCGACCTGCAACGGCTGTTCAACAACGACTCCATTCAACTCATCCAGATCGAGCTCAGCGACGACATCGAAGACGCCGAGGCCATCGCAGGCATCCGCTCTCTCCTTGCGCAGAACGGCATCGGCATCCTCGACGCGGGCAGCGGGCGCAAGATCCTGGCGGGCATCCAGACCTTCATCCGAGGCTCGTTGCAAGCCTTTACCGCGATCGCTGTGCTCAGCATGCTCATCGCGAGTTTGGGCGTCGCCAACGTCATTGTGTCGAGCATCCAGGCTCGGCAGTTCGAGTTCGGTGTGCTGCGCTCGGTCGGTGCCCGGCGGGGGCTGGTCCTGCGACTGGTCGCAGCCGAAGCCGTGCTTATCGGCTTGGCCGCGTGCGTGCTGGGCGTGCTGATGGGCATCCAAGCGGCGTTCTCGGGCTGGATCATCAACACCAAACTGTTCGGGCTTGATCTGAAGCTCGTTCCGCCGCCCGTGCCGATTCTCATCGGCTGCGCGTTCGTGCTGGCCATCTGCCTGCTCGCCTCGGCGCCGGCCATCGCACGGCTCAACACACGCAAGCCCCGCGAACTGCTCGCCTCGATGAAGGGCTGAGCCGCCTTCCCATGCGGCGGCCGCTCGTACACTCCCCTCATGCCGACTCCGGGCCAGCCATTTGAAGTCGTCGCCCCGTTCGCGCCATCGGGCGATCAGCCCGAGGCCATCGAGGGCCTGGTGCGAGACCTGCGCAGCGGGGTCGCGGCATCATGCCTGCTCGGCGCCACCGGCACGGGCAAGACCTTCACGATGGCCAACGTCATCGCCCAGCTTGGAAAGCCGACGCTGATCATCAGCCACAACAAGACCCTCGCGGCCCAGCTCTACGAAGAGCTGCGCGAGTTCCTGCCCAACAACTCGGTGAACTACTTTGTCAGCTACTACGATTACTACCAGCCAGAGGCGTACATCCCCTCGCGCGACATCTACATCGAGAAAGACTCGTCCCGCAACGACGATCTCGATCGCCTCCGCCTCGCCGCCACCAGCAACATTCTCAGCCGGCGCGACAGCGTGGTGGTCGCGAGCGTCTCGTGCATCTTCGGCCTTGGCTCGCCCGAGGCCTACGGCCAGAAAGTGCTCACCCTCACGCGGGGCAGCTCGATCGACCGCCGAACGCTGCTCATGACGCTCAACGCGATGCAGTACCAGCGCAGCGAGATCGAGTGGGACCGCGGCATGTACCGCGTGCGCGGCGAAGTCGTCGAAATCTGGCCTGCCTACGAACGCTACAGCGTGCGCATCGAGAGCTTCGGCGACGAGATCGAACGCATCGATCTGGTCAACGCGACCAGCGGCGAGGTGCTCGCCGAGGAAACGCAGTTCTTTCTGTTCCCCGCCGTCCACTATGTGATGCCCGAGGACCAGCTCGCCGAGGCGACCAAGGCCATCCGCGAGGAACTCAAGAGCCGTGTGCTCGAGCTCCGCTCGCAAGGCAAGCTGCTCGAAGCCCAACGGCTGATCGCACGCACCAACTACGACCTCGAGATGATCGAGGAAATCGGCATGTGCCCGGGCATCGAGAACTACAGCCGGTTCATGGATGGTCGCGCCCCCGGCGAACGCCCCTTCACCCTGATGGACTACTTCGAGTACGCCCCGCCCGTGGATGGCTCCGCGAGCGATATCGGCGCTCGCACCACGCCGCCCGAGCCCGGCCTAAGCCCAACCTCCGACGCGGTGCGCGCGCTCAGGCCCAACTTCAAGGACTGGCTGGTCATCATCGATGAGAGCCACGTCATGATCCCGCAGGTCCGCGCCATGTTCAACGGCGACAAGGCCCGCAAGACCGTGCTCGTCGAGCACGGTTTCCGTCTGCCCAGCGCGCTCGACAACCGACCGCTGCGCTTCGAAGAGTTCGAGGCCATCGTGCCGCAGGTTGTGTATGTCAGCGCTACCCCCGGGCCGTACGAGCTCGAACGGACTAACGGCGTCGTACACGAACAGGTCATCCGCCCAACGGGACTGCTCGACCCGCAGGTCGAGGTGCGACCCGCTGACACGCAGGTGCAGGACCTGCTTGAGCAGTGCCAGCGCCGCGTCAACAAGAATCAGCGGGTGCTCGTAACGACCGTCACGAAAAAGCTCAGCGAAGACCTGGCCTCGTACCTCGATCAACAGGGCCTGCGGGTCAAGTACCTGCACAGCGAGGTGGACACACTTGACCGGATGGAGATTCTCGCAGAGCTGCGCGAGGGCCTGTTCGATGTGCTTGTCGGCGTGAATTTGCTGCGAGAAGGCTTGGACTTGCCTGAAGTCGGGCTGGTCGCCATTCTCGATGCGGACAAGGAGGGCTACCTCCGCAGCGCGACGAGCCTCATCCAGACGATGGGACGGGCTGCGCGCAACGCGGACTCGGGCGTGGTCATGTACGCCGATCGCATCACCAACGCGATGCAGACCGCGATCGACGAGACCCAGCGACGTCGCGCCAAGCAGATTGCGTACAACACCGAGCACGGCATCGAGCCCACAACCATCCGCAAGAGCATCAAGCGCGGCATCGAAGAAGAACTGAAAGCCGGGCGTGCTGCCAAGTCCGCAGCCGTCGACGCCGAGCCACCCATCGAGACCGATGCCTTTATGGTGCAACTCGAAGCCGACATGCTGGAGGCCGCGCAGGCCCTGCAATTCGAACGCGCCGCCCACATGCGCGACCAGCTCCACAAGGTCCGCGAGTACGTCACCCAGCTGCGGTCCGTCGGAACCGAAGGACCGATCGCCGTGAAGCGCTCGCAGCTTGACGAACTGATCGGCACACGGGCCGGACCGACCAAAGGCCCTCGCAAACGCAAGGTGAAGTCAGGCACGCCGGCCACACGCAGCAAAGCCAAGGGCTCCAGGCGCGGGTAGCCCGTCAATTGCGGTGGTTCTCGGTGCAGCGCCAGCGTGCGCTCAGGTCCGATCGATCCATGCTGCCCGCGAGGGCCTGCCGAACACCGAGCCGAACCGGCGCGTGACGCGACCGACCAAGCGAACCGACCAGAGCAGCATCTCGCTCGCCCAACGCAGTTGGAGCTTGATGCGCAGTCGGCGCAGCCCGGCCTCGTCGGCATCCACCTTGCGCGCGCGCCGAACCCAGTACCACGCCCTGAGCCAGTCCCGCTGCTCCATCGAGGCGAGCGCGAGGTTGTGCATGGGCGCAAACATCGAGGGCGACAGGCTGAGCGCTTTGCGAGCGTGCTCCATGCCCGCACCCATCTGACCGCCGCGAAGCAAAGCCACGCTCAATGCGTGGTGGGCCTCGGCGTCGTGCGGCTTGATCTGCACGGCGTGCTCAAGAATAGAAACGGCTACCGCGTGCTGCCCGGTGCCCACCAGCAGTCGGCCGAGTTCGTACGCATCATCCGCCGCGGCATCGTCCGAGGGATTGATCGGCTTGTCTGCGGCGCTGCTGTCCGACGGCGCTGCAAGGCTCGACCGGCGCGCGCTCAGTTCCGCCACCAGCAGCGTGCGAGCCCGCGCGAGATCGCCCGGCACGCCACGCTCGAGCAGCGTGTCGGCAAGCCTCGTGCGCACACCAGGGTGCTCGCTGTCGAGCCTCAGCACGACATCGAACGATCGCACCGCGTCATCGAGCCTGCCTCTGCGCACGGCCAGTTCGCCTAGCGCCTCGTGGGCACCCGCATGGTGCGGCTGGAGTTCGAGCACCCGGCGGTACTTCTCGCTCGCCTCATCAAACCGGTGCATGTCGACCAGCAGGTCGCCCATGTCGAGCAGTACATCGGTATCGCCCGGATCGAGCCGAAGCTCAGCGAGGTACAACTGGCGTGCACGCTCAAGCCTACCTGTGGACGCGTACGCCTCGGCGAGCCGAGCGTTGATCTTTGCGAGTCCCGGATCAAGCCGTGCGGCTTCGCGCAGACACCACACCGCACGCTCGTGCAGCCCCCGATCGAGCAGCGAATCCGCGAGCGCCACATATAAATCGGCTCGCTCTGCATCGATCTGTTGGCCCAAGTAGAACGCGACCTCGGCGTCCTCGTGCCGCCCGAGTCTGGCCAGCGTCTCGACCATGTACACGTGCGCCTCGGCTTCGTCGGGCTTGGCTTTAATGGCCCGCTCGAGCCAGACCAGCGCCTTGGCGGGTTCTTCAAGCCGCATCAGGCATGAACCGATCATCAGCATCGCTGCGGGCTCGGTGTCTTGGAGCGCATGAACCCGTTCGAAGGCCTCGATCGCGTGCTCGTACCGCCCCGCTGCTTCAAGGGTGAGGCCAAGATTGAATAGCCACTCTGCCTGGTCCGGCTGGCTCGACAGCGCAGCTCGCAACTCCACCTCGGCTTCTTCGAGGCGGCCCGCCTCAAAGAGCTCGTGGGCGCGCTCCACATGTTGTTCGGCCTCGAACCACTCGTTCATGGCCTGCTTCCCGTTAGGGGTGTCCGGACGACCAATGTGACGATAGTAGGGAACTACAACCCATTGCTGCAAACCCGGTACCCATAGACTCCGGGACTTGTTGGGACCGGCCAGCCCTCCGATTCACACCCGCCACCCAGGATTTGCCCGATGCACCGCCCGCTTGGCGCCACCAAACCGAGCCGAAGATTTGCCAAGGGAAAACTCTGGTTATTGATCGGTTTGCTCACCTCCGGGAGCCTAGTTGTCCCCTCAACTCGCGCCCAACAGCCTGTCAATCAACAAGAACCGACTGCTGGCTCGCTCGAAGCAGACCTCGACCGCATGGTTCGCCGGCTCTATCTGGCCTCAGCCGAGGATCAGCGGGTCGAGACCCTTGTTTCGCTTCTGTCGGACGGCTCGGCCGTGGTGGTTCGCAGCGCGCTCGATCTCGCTCTCCGCGAGCAGGCAGGCGGCAGCCGGCTGGATGAACGGATTATCGAGGCGGTGCTCGGTCTGCTCTCGCACGCGGACGCAGGCATCCGTTCGCGCGCGGCAGCCTTGGCAGACCTGATCGCCACGCCTCAGGCGGGCAACGCCATTCTCGCCCAACTGCGCGACGAGCCCGATCCCGCAGTTGCAGAAGTGCTCCTGCGGGCCGGTGCCCGCTGGCCCGACCAGCTTGATCCTCAGGCTGTGCTTCGCTGGGTAAGGCCCGATGCACCGATCAGCACGGGCCAAGCCCGCGCGCTCGCGGAACTCAAACGCTCAGGCCGGCTGACCGATGATGCCGCGAATCGCGATGTGCTCGCGTCGCTCGCGCTGGTTCCGGACTTGGCGCTCACCCAACCGATGTGCAGGCTGCTCGCCAGTCTGGGCGGGTCGCGTGAGCACGCTCGGCTCAGCGCGTTGCTCAGTTCGGGCGACACGACCATTCGCCGGAGGGCCGCCACGGCTTTGGCCGAGGTACCCCAGCTCAGTGGCATCGTGATCCGGGCAGCGATGAGCGACCCGCACCTGGTGGAGGCCGCCGCGAGCGCCACCAAGGACATGCCGCCGCGCGAGGCGCTGACCACGCTGCTGATGCTGCCCGAGGCTACGCCGGATGCCGCGAGTAAGCCCATCCGCGCGATCGCGGATCGGCTGCCGATCGCGACGCTGGTTTCCATGGCCGATGCACGCTGGTCGCCTTCTCGCGGGGTCGATCTGCTCTGGTCGGTTCGCACGCGCCGCGTAGAGAACGCCCTGCGGGGCCAAGCGCTGGTCATGCTCGCCGAGGCGCTCGCCGAGCGTGGCGATACCGAGCAGGCCGCCGACGCCGCAGCACTCGCCGGCACGATGCTCGGCGACAGCGAGCCATGGAGAGAACGCGCCGCGCTTCTCGCAGCGGTCGATACAGACCCCGAGCCCGGCGGGCCATAAGCGATTGAGAGTGGGAAGCGGTTGGCTTTAGCGTGAAGCGCCCGAGCCGAACGATCGAAGCACGCTGCGAACGACCCGCACCGTCGGGACCTTCTCTTCGGGCCGATTGGCGGGCAACGCCGCGATCGCCTCGGCGGCGCTGTCAAAGCCATCGCTCGGGTTGAGACCCCGCTCGAGCCACGCGTCCCATGCTGTGGGCAGCTTCTTGACGAGGTGGCCCGCTGCGATCAGCGGCTCGGACGGAGCGAGCCCGGTGAGCAGCGTGTACGCGATAGCCGCGATCGACCGCACCTCGTCGCGTTTGAGCTCGCTGTCGGTGCCTTCGAGGCCTGCGACCGCTCGATCAAACCCGTAAAGCTCCACGAGCACCCGGCCGTGCCGGTCGACCAGCACTCGGCTCATCGCGATCTCGCCGTGGGCCATGCCCCGCTGGTGGGCGTGAGCGGAGGCCTCAAGAAGATGCAGCACGGCGCGCTCGGCCTCGGCGTGGGGCAATTGCCCGCCCTTGGCCTCGAGCACATCGCCAAGCCGAATCCATTGCTGCTGGTTGCCCGTGTAGCTCGTGCGCACACGCAGCCGGCCGACCTCGTCGGCGTCGAACGCCTCGATCTCCATCAGGTGCGCGTGGGCCATGTCGGCCAGCGCCTGCACGCGGCCCGTCGTCCCGTCGGCGGGATCCTCAAACCGATAGATCACATGGCTGGTCTGGTCCCCATCGTGAACGCCCAGCCAAGCCTTTACGCCGCGCTCGTTCGCCAACCCGCCTTCGAGCCTGCGCAGCAGCGTGCAACACGCCCAGCGTGGGCGGGCCGTGTCGGCGGTGTCGGTGGATTCAGACCATGAGTTGGGTGTCGCCATAGGTGCTGACTGACGTTGCGTTGCATCCGGTGCCATTGATTCGTCCGTGCACCCTGCTGTCGGCACCCAGCCCATGGGTCCGAGCGCTGGGCCGAAAAAGCCCCAGCAGGGTTCGATGATCCCTCGGGGCCAAGCCGTCGTGCGGCCCAGTTCCCTCGGGCGGGCATCATGCCCCTGGCTCTCAGTTCATCGGGCCAAGGATACCACCGTCGGGAGTTTCCGGCGGCCCCACGAGCCCATCATTCGCCTTGCACCCTTCCAGAGCCCTATCGACGCTCGATTCCACTCGTCCGCGCGTATACTTGCTTTCAACGGACCTGGGCTCCGCAAAGAACCTGAACCGCCCAAGCTTTGGAGATCAAAATCATGACCACCGCGCAAACCAAGACCGGGGGCGCTGGCGCTGTCGGCACCGACCCGCTCAGCCTGATCGATGTCGACCACGTCCGCTTCTACGTCGCCAACGCCAAGCAGGCCGCGTACTTCTACGCCCACACCTTCGGGTTCAACATCTCGCAGGTAGCCGACCTCACCACCGGCAGCCGCGACGAGGCCGACTACCTGCTCACGCAGGGCAACATCCGCCTCATGCTCACCACGCCCCTCAACAGCGACCACCCCGCCGCCGAGGAGATCAAGCTCTACGGCGACGGCGTCAAGGACGTCGCCTTCACCGTCTTTGATGCCGAGGCCGCGTACAAGCGCGCCATGAGCAACGGCGCCGTCTCGGCCGCCGAGCCACGCACCATGAAGGACGCCATCGGCTCGGTCACCGTCGCCTCCATCAAGACCTACGGCCGGGTCATCCACACCTTCGTCAGCCGAACCGGCGGGTACGACCTCATCAACGTCAAGAAGGGCGGGGCGCTCATGCCCGGCTTCAAGCCCTTCGACTGCCCGCTCAACGCGTACAACACCAAGAACCCCTGCGGGCTCAAGTACGTCGACCACCTCGTCGGCAACGTCGAAGAGGGCAAGATGAATTACTGGGTCAAGTGGTACGAGGAAGTCCTCGAGTTCAAGATGTTCAAGCACTTCGATGATGCCGACATCTCGACCGAGCACTCCGCGCTCATGAGCAAGGTCATGGCCAGCGGCAACAACCTCATCAAGATGCCCATCAACGAGCCCGCCGAGGGCAAGAAGAAGTCGCAGATCCTCGAGTACCTCGAGTGGCACAACATGACCCCCGGCGTCCAGCACCTCGCGCTGCGCACCGACGACGAGCTGCACTCGGTCGCCGCCCTTCGCAACCGAGGCGTCGACTTCCTCAGCCTGCCCGACACCTACTACCAGCTCGTCTGGGACCGCGTAAACAAGATGCTCACCGACCACGGCCACACCGCCGTCAAGGAAGACCACGACCGCGTCAAGGAACTGGGCATCCTCGTGGACGCGGACGACGAGGGGTATCTGCTGCAGCTCTTCACCAAGCCGCTGCAGGACCGCCCGACGCTGTTCTTTGAGATCATCTGTCGCCGCGGCAGCCAGTCCTTCGGCAAGGGCAACTTCAAAGCGTTGTTTGAAGCGCTGGAGCTGGAGCAGGAGCGGCGAGGGAATCTGTGAAGCTGACCATGCGCGGCTCGCCCACCTCCCCTGCCGGGGGGGCGGCAGGCGCCGGTCGTTTCACAGGCAACAGAAGATCAGCGTGTGCACTCACGGGTATCGATCCCATTGATGGGTCACTCGGCAGAAGGATCATCTTGTTTCACACCGCTCATGCGGATCTGTGGATGCGCTCATGATTCCTCATAACGCGAGCACCGGCGTCGCTCGGGGCGCTGCATGTCCCTCGATCCTTGGCTTGGGGCACTACCTCCCGGTCGACACGATCACCAATCTCGATCTGGCCTCTCTTGTCGATACGAGTGACGAGTGGATCACCAGCAGAACCGGAATCCACTGTCGGCACCGGGCGGGCGTGGCGGAAGCAACCAGCGATCTCGCGATCATCGCCTCGCGTCGGGCACTCGCTGATGCCCGGCTTGACCCCGGGCAGATCGATCTGGTGATTCTGGCCACCGCAACACCGGATGCGCCGGTCCCCGCCACCGCAAGCACCGTGCAGCACGCCCTGCGCGCAGACCACGCAGGGGCGATGGACCTCAACGCCGGGTGCTCGGGATTCCTCTACGGCTTGCACACGGCCGAAGCCTTCATCCGCTCGGGATCGGCCGAGCATGTCTTGCTGATCGGAGCCGACACGCTCACCCGTGTGACGGACTACGAGGACCGGCGGACGTGCGTCCTGTTCGGGGATGGCGCCGGCGCCTGCGTGATCGCCGCCAAGGGCTTTATGCAGGTCATCTATTCCAGCGTCGGCTGCGACGGTTCCCAGGCCGACCTGATCTGCATCCCCGCGGGGGGCAGCCGCCTTCCCTCTTCCGTGAAGACGATCGAGGACCGCCAGCACTACTTGCAACTCGATGGGAGCCGGGTCTTTCGTCAGGCGGTTCGCCGCATGGTTGAGTCGGCCCGAGAAGCGCTCGATGCGTGCGGCCTGACGGCCTCGGATATTGCCTGGGTGATCCCACACCAGGCAAACGAACGCATCCTCTCGGCCGTCGCCGAGAAGCTTGAGATCCCCATCCCCAGAGTGGTCATCGACGTGGCCGAAACGGGCAACACATCGGCCGCGAGCGTGCCCATCGCCCTGGATCGCGCCCGGGCATCAGCCCACTTCGAACCCGGCCAATTGATTCTGCTGGTGGCCTTTGGGGCGGGCCTGACCTGGGCGTGCCAGATCCTGCGTTACGCGCCGCTTGCCGAGACCAAAGCCTGATGGCCACCCTGTAGCGGCCAGACGCCTTCCATCGCGGACCACTTCGCTGTATCCTCGGGATGCCATGACCAACCAAAGCCACGCTCTCAAGACTACCAGTCGCCGCCCCTCACAGTCCTTCGGCAGGGGCAACTTCAAAGCCCTGTTCGAGGCGTTGGAGCTTGAGCAGGAGCGGCGGGGGAATCTCTGATTGCGTCATCGGAGTTCCGCAGATGGGCTTTGTGTCTTTACTAGAAGATTGCAGGGATCGGCTCGATGCATACATGCATGAGCTGGGCACCATCCAAAGAACCATCGACACATCATCGGAAGAGTCCGGGATGTCTCGCGAATCGACGCGCCAGAAAGCGGCTATCGAGGGAATGCTTCGACGGCTAACCAAGCAAGTGCGCGATTTGTCCGACGTGATTGGCCAAGTGCTAGCTTACCTGTCTCAGCCTAGCGGAGAGGATGCTGAGTGCGCTGCAAAAGAGCGCGTCGACAATGAGCAACTTCGCCGAGAGATCGAGCAGTTAGCCGAGCATCGCGATCGACTGATGTCCCAGAAATCCACGCTTGATGCAAGCGTTCTATCGCTTCACGAGCAAGTCTACGAACTTGAAGAACAGCGGGATGCGTGGAAACGGATCGCAGATAGCCGGAGCCCTGCGATCGAGCAGGACAACGGCACCCTTCGATCCTCGCTCGGCAACATCAGGCGCGAGAATGCTTCTCTCAAACGCAAGCTAGCAGCCGCAAATAAGAAGGTAGATGATGCCCGAAACTCTGCCACGAAACATGCAGAAAGAAGAAAGATCGAAGCTCGGAACGCGAAAGTGGAGCTCGATAAGGCGGTTCGCGATGCCCGTAGCAACGCATGCAAGAAGCGGTAGTGCGATCGATGGTACGGCTGGCTTTGCCTAGCCGTGTTCCTTGTTGAGCGCATCCAACGCTCTGGCTGCAAGCCCCCACGCCCCCCACCTGCCCGTGCCACCCGGAGAAGTCGAGCGGCCTCTTGCACCTCCCCCGTCGCCGACGGGGGAGGTGCCGAGCCATGTCCTCATGGAAAGGCGGAGGGGGTAGAGCCAACTGCACCAAGACAAGCCATACCCCCTCAGTCAGCTTCGCTGACAGCTCCCCCGTCGGTGACGGGGGAGCAGCCTGAGCGCTTCTTCTCTGTGGCCTCTGTGTCTCTGTGGTGAATCTCTTTGTCTTGCGTCCAGCCCGCTCCCTCACAGTCGCGGCTCGTTCAGAACGCTCCTCGCCCCCCCCCAATTCGCGCCGCCCCAGCGTCGGGGGACAGTGGCCCGGGCCGGTTGCGCGGTGCCGCGTGTCGGGCGCGGTTCGCCCCGTGTCACAGCCTCTCTAACGCGTGTCAGAACCGTTCTGACACGGGCCAAAGGCCTTCTGCCGGGGGTCGGCTCCCGCTTGACGCGGGCCGATGGGCATATGCCGCCGGGAGGAGCACGGCGAAGCGCTGGGCCTGTCCACCGAACGCATCATCGAGCTGCGCGAAGCGATCGAGACCGCGCGCGACGCCTTTCAGGCCGCCGACCGCGCCCGGCTTGCAGCGCAAACCGCAACCCTGCGGCTGCACCAGGCCGTCAAGACCATGCACAGCGCTCCCGGCATGGGCCAGGACTCGCTCGACACCATCCGCCTGACCGCATCGACCACCGACGACCGAGGTGTGTACACGCTCGCGCAGATCGAGCCGCCGCAGACCGACTCGATGACCCCGCCGCCGCAAGCGCCCACCCGCGTGCGGTCCGAACTGCTGCCGATGGGCGAGGTCAGGCTGAGCTGGAAGTGCAAGGTGCCGGCCGGTTCGCAGGGCACGCTGTACCAGATCGAACGGGCGGTCGATGGCGACATCACGCAGAGCCGGTTCACGTTCGCGGGCATCAGCGGCGAGCGAACCTTCATCGATGCATCGCTGCCCGCCGGGCCCACGCGTGCGGAGTACCGCATCACCGCGATCCGTGGCAAGCAGCGCAGCCATGCATCGCTGCACACCATGCAGTTCGGTGTGGTGCGAGGCCAAAGACCGATACTTCGGGCGGCGTAAGGCTGGTGGCCATCGCTTCGACGAGGTATACTCATTCAGGTAGCGTGGCGGCGCGGAGGTTCCACGCACCCACTGGATGAGGAACCTCGATGCTAGAGAAGTGGCTTACTCGCGAACGAAGGGTCGGCCCGCTGGTTCGAGGGATGTTTGTCGTGTACGCAATGAGTTGTCTGATTGGGTGCGTGTGCATGATCATATATGCGATCTTCTTCGCCGAACCCATTGAGTGAGCCCCAAGGGACAGCATGGGCGGCCCGCATCACCGCGATCCGTGGCAAGCAGCGCAGCCATGCATCGCTGCACACCATGAGCTTTGGCGTGGTGCGCGAGCCAATGAATGCATCGATGAAGATGGCGGCCTAGGGCGCACCATGGCGCAAAGGGCCGATCGGCAGCAACACGCTCTGAGGCTCACGTCGCGATCGAGCCGGGCGATAGCTCACTCATCGGGCTGAGCAGCACGACGCGGCGCGCGCCATCGGGGCCGTCGGGCTGGTCGCTGCCCGCGAGCAACATGCCGCGGGATTCCTCGCCGCGGATCTTCCGCGGCGCGAGGTTGGCGACGATCACAATCAGTCGGCCGACGAGTTCCTCGGGCGTGTACGCACCGCGGATGCCTGCACAGATCTGCCGGGGCGTGCCCGAGCCGTCGTCGAGTTGCAGCCGCAGCAGCTTGTCGGCGTTGGGGTGGTTCTCCGCGACGAGCACCTTGGCGATGCGCAGGTCGACGCGCGCGAAATCCTCGAACGCGATCTCCGGCTTGAAGAAGCCGTGAGCGTCGGTGTTGTCGTCAGCCGTCGGTTGCGTCGCTTGGCTGGTCGGTTCGTTGGTCGATTCGCTGGTCGATTCGCTGGTCATGTGCGGGTTCCTCCTGTGGCGGCGTGCTGGCGGGATCGGGTTCGGCAACGGGTTCGGGTATTGGCTCGCGGACCCACTGGCCATCGCGCCAGAGCCTCGCGAGCGGGTCCACACCATAGAACCGTTGCAGGCCGGAGACCGAAGGTTCGCGCAACGGCTCGCCCCCATCGAGTTCAAGCTGCGCTCCCCAGGTGCGAACCGATCCATTCAGCAGCCTCAGTTCGGCGCGCAGGTGCGCGGACAACTCCTGGCCCGTCAGCTCGCGCAGGCCCGGGTTGCCAAGGCATGTTTGGCAGCGTGAACGCTCGACCTCTCCATCACGCCGGCGTGTGGTCACCCGCTGGTTCGAACACTCGGGACAGGGCCAGCCCCGGCTCAGCCGTTCGACCAGCCCCGCTGCGCCCCCACCGCCGCTGACGCCCAGCAGCGGCGTGACCTCTGCAAGCACCGCGCGCACGCTCGGTTCGTTGAGTCGCTTGAGAGCATCGCGCCCCTCGCCAGCCCGCGCTAACCCCAGTGCTTCGGCGGCGAGCAGCCCGACCGACCAATCCCATGCGGGCGGAGCGCTGCCGCGATCAAGGCCTCGCGCCAGTTCCGGCTCCAGTTCCCCCGCCATGCTGTAGAGCCATCGCCGCTCGGTCGCGGTTCTCGCATCCTGCGCGAGCGCCAGCGCAGCGCTCGCGCCCAGCGCCCGCTGGATCGGGTCGTCCGACTCACGGCCGATCTGCAACGCGTACACGAACAGCCGTCGCGCCAGACGCACCTCGTCGGGCGTATCGGCTTCGTCCACAACAGTTTCACCAAGCCGCAGGTAGCTGTTCGCGTCGCGCGGGTCGAGCGCCGCCAACTCGGTATCGCTCGGCTGCGCCGAAGCGAACGAAGCCGCGAGCAGCATCCACATATGGCACGCGGCTGTGCGGGGTTTCATGATCGGACCTCCAAACGCAAGAGCCAAAGCTCGAGCGTGAGCTGCTCGAGCACCTCGATCTGCGTGAGCACATGCCGGGCCGCGTCGAGCCGCTCGTCAGCCTGCTCGATCAGGTCGCTCGCAAGCTCGGCTCGGTCGGGGCGCTCGGCCCCAAGCCACAGCGCCATCGCTTCTGCAATCGCACGCTGGTAGCAGACGACCCGCTGCGGATCGCTCCGCGCGATGGCAAGCCTGCGCGCCAGGTTCGTTTCGATCTGTTGGCGAGACACCGCCCCATCGCCCGATGATTCCGACTCCAAACGTCGTTGCCACGCGGCCAGCAGCGCCCCTGCTTCGATAACCGGATCGCCAGACCCGCTCGATGCACCCCCGCGCTGGGCGTATCGGGTGGCAAGATCGGTTGCCGCCGCTTGGATTTCTAGGCCGTGCGACCGGAGCCCGATTATCTCGTTGAGGCGTTCGATCAGGGCAAGTCTGGTCCGCGCGCGCCACTTCGGATCAGAGGTCGAAAGCTGGGGCGTGATGGTGACATCCGCCACCAGAGCGCTGCTCAGCGCCGAACGGGGCATGGAAGGCGCGGCCTCAAGCAGCGCGTTGACGATCGCCGGCTCACCGCCGAGCAATCGAACCCGATCGGCCGCAGCAGCCCTCACCTGGCTCGAAGCATCGCGCATCGCCGCCTCGACCAGCACCTCCGCGTCGATAGCATCCGGCTGGCCGGGCACGCGGCGAACCATCGTCAGCCGTGCGTTGGCATCGCTCGCATGGCTCAGGAACTCCATCGCCCACCCGCCGCTGAACTCGTCGGTCGCGGGCGAGAACGCATCGGGCTGCGCGTCGTCGGCCTGCAATGCACGGCCATGCTGGCTTCGAGCGAGCGTCAGCAGCTCATCGGCTAGCTCGTACTCGCCGCTCACCGCAGCCGATGCCGCAGCACTGAACGTCGCGAGCGTCACCGCGCGAACAACCGACTCGCGCGGGCTCATCTCCGCTTCGAACCGTGACTCCGATACAGCCGATGCCGCAGCGTCCTGCCAGCGCGATGTAAACCCTGCCATCTCGACCGATGCCGTCAGCCCCCACGCCGACATGTACCGCTCCATGTACTCCCGGCGCTGGCTTTCTCCCGCGTCACGCGGCACGACCATCGTCGTATCAACCCCCGGCGCCGACGATGTCACCATCGCCCCCGTCATCAAGTAGAGCTCCTCGGCAGTGACCGCCTCATCCAGCATGGCCCGCACGAACCAATCGCGCTCGGCGGAACCCTCGCTCCACCCGAGACCGCCCGTGATCGCCCGCAGTGCCGAGGTTGCCACCAAGCTCGTCGAAGCGTCAGGCGCCCCACGGGTGAGCACACGCAGGCCTGACAACAGCAGCTCCGAACGCCTGGCCCCATCGCGACCGGCGGCGGCGTCTACAAGCAGCATCCACTGAACCCATGCAGCGTTGGCTCGCTCGATGCGTTCGCTGGCGCCGGGGCCGTCCGCTGGCGTCGCGATCGCTTCGGCCGCTGCTCGCATCGCCGGAACGAGCAGCGCCGAGGACTCACGGCTCGCGCCCATCGCGCCCGTAACAGCCCGCAGCCGCTGCCCCACCCACGCCGACAGACGCCGCTGGTCGAGTGATTCGATCACTTCCACAGCGAGCAGCGCCGAGCCTAACTCTGCCGCACTCGCCCCACCGTCACCCGCAAGCCGAACGCGCACGATCGGATCGATCGCTCGTTCTACAACCGCGACCGCGTGCTCGGCGTGCTGCGGATCGGCCAGCAGCCTGCCCGTCGCTGACGCGAGCGCCGTGAGTTGCTCGCGGCGTTGATTCGGAGTGCTCGCGGTGCGATGCTCAGCGATCCGTTCGAGGGCACCCGCAAGGCTTGCCCGCAGATCCGCGAGCGACCGGTCAGCCGCGAGCCCCGCGAGCGCATCGCGTTTGGGTGCATCAGGCTCAACGAGAGCCCCCGTGCCGGCCGTCGGCACCGAGTTCACCGCTGGCTTAGGGTCCTCCGCAACTGGCGGAGCCTGCTGCCTCTCGCCGCGCAGCGCCGGCGGCAGCACGATCAACGCGATGCCCGCTGTCAATACGAGCGAAGCGAGCGATGCCACGAACAGCACCGTCAGGAGACCCGTGTTGCGATCGCGCACCGGCGGTGCGCCGCCGAGCGCCGCCGAGCGGGCCGTGGGCGTTGCTTCGGCGAGCGAAGGTGCCGCCATCGCATGCTGACTCGTCAGCACGCTGGCGATCTCTGCCGCTGGTATCCCGTGCCTTGCTGCAAGCCACAGCACCGCACGCCGCGACCGCGCGTTCCACCCGCCGTGCAAAGCGATCAGACGCGTCGCACCACGCCTGAACAGATCCATGTCGGTATGGCTCATGGCAAGCCCTCGGGGTCAGTAGCGATCAGCACCTGCACCTCGTCGCGGCGCCGCTGCTGATCCTCTGTCAGCGATTCACCATAGAGAAGATCGAACTGCCCGAGCACCTGCGCCGCCCGAGCCGGGTCAACGCGCGCCAGCACACGCAGCGATTGAAGGCGTGCATCCATCCAGGCATCGCTGCCCGGGTCGAGCGATGTCAGCACCAGACGCCACGACTCCAGTGCTGATTCAAGATCGCCCGCATGCTCGGCGAGCTTCGCATGCGCCGCGAGCACTTCGGGTGCCGCAGCCGACTCTTCCCGCAATCTCTCGGCGATGCCGATCGCCAGATCGCGAACAACCAGATCGCCCTGTGGATCGTGCATCACAGACGCTTGGTAAACCGTCACCGCCGCCAGTACCACGCTCGATGCCACACCCCGCCGCGCGTCCTGACTGGAACCCGCGAGCAATCCGGTCAGCAGCCGCTGGCCGTACTGCACGACCTCACCCGCCGCAAGCAGATCCGATGGGTCGTTACGCAGACGCTTGTTCGCTCGCTCATACAGCAGCGATTCTGCATATTGAAGGTAGTCGCCGCCCGTACGCGCCAAAGCCTCGAATCGATCCTCCACGGCGCCATCGTCGTCGGCCGCAATCGCCAGTTGAAGCTCGCGGTACCGCACTTCGCCAACAAGCGGGTCCTGCTCCGAACGCCTGTCTACATCTCGGTTCAGTTCGATGATCAGCCGCTCGGCAACCCGCACGCTCGGCGGCTCGGTCGCGAATGCTGCGTCGAGCATCTGCCGTGCGAGTCGCTGGCGAGACACCACGACATCTTGTGGCAACTCGTCTTCACCTGCCATCAGTTCCTCGCGCAGCGCGTCCGCCGTGCGCACAAAGCGGTCCGCGGCCTGCGCCCGAACCGCTCCTTTGCTGGCCCGATAGTCATCAAACAGCAAGCCAGCCGCCATCAGGCTTGCCGACCGCCGCAACGGCGAATCCTCCTTGACGGCAAGAAGTATCTCGATCGCCTCGCTTCGCGGCAGCAGCCCGCCTTCGGCGCGCCGTACCAGCAGCTCGGCCGCACGGTCCGACGCCGGGAACCGAAGCAGGAACGACTCCGATGCCGCATCGCGCCGATCCGTGAGTGATGCCGAACCCTCAGCGATGCCTCGATCGAGCGCCACCACCAGGTTCCACGCGGCTTCCTCGTTCAACGAGTCGCCGCTCGCATCCATGTTCGACGCGCGCTCAAACACATCCGCGGCCTGCTCGAACTGCCTCGCGATGTACAAGCAACGGCCCCAAAGCACCGCCGCATCACCCCGATCCGCTCCGAACCGTTCCGCGTCGTCCGCGTTGACCGCCAAATCAAACACCGCCGCCGCTTCCAAGTACCGGTTGGCCACCGCGTCGCTCTCGGTCACCGATCCGAGCGGCTCGGCTGCGTCGCTTTGCGCTGCCTCAGCGCGCTCGACGGCCCGCACCGCGCGCACGTAGTGAACTATGAACCCGCGCTGCCCGATCGGGAGCGTACCAAAACGCGTGACGATCGCGAGCACCTCGCCGAGCTGGTCCTGCTCGATCAGATCCGTCAGCGCGACCTGTGCCATGGCTTCAAGCAGCGACCGGCGTGCATCACCCACGGGGCCGCGCATCTCGGTGCTCATCGCCGAGAGCGTCGCCACCGCGAGCAGCCTGGCTTCGAGCGGGCTCAGCAGCGACTCCTCTCCCTCGCGCGGGTGATGCGCCTCGTCGATGGCGAGTTGCAGGTCCGCCCATCGCTTGGCCATGCTCAGCACCACGATGCGGTGCGCAAGGAGCTGCGCACGCACATCCGCGCTGACCGCGTCGCCCGCTTCGATCACAAGATCAAGCCAGCGCGTCGCGTTCACGTCATCCCCGCGAAGCGCCATCGCGCGCGCGCATCCGAGCGCTGACCGGGCCACGTGGCTGTACCCAAGCAGGCCCGGCGCCACCGCGTCCACGCTCGGCTCGCGGTCCCCACCCCCACCGAGGATCCAGCCGAAGTCCTCGATCGCTCGGTCTGCGTGCCGCGACTGGCCCGTGAGCCGGCTGAGTTCGACCTGTGCCCAGCCGAGGTAGTACTGCGCCTGCGATACCCGCGAACGGAGCATCTCAAGTTCGTCACGCATCGCGGCTTCATCGACATTCGCACGCCGCGAACCGAGCTTGCCTTCAAGACTCCGGATCGCCCGCTGCGCATCCGAAGCAATGTCCCGCAGATCGGGCAGCAGCGCCAGAAATTCGCGCGCGAGCCCCTGATCTTCCTCGGGCGATGTCGCGCCGAGCAGCGAGGCCTGGCTCTGCCGCTCGGCCTGGAAGTACCGAGCCTTGACGATCGTCAGCCGCAGATCATCCACATCATCAGGCGGCACAAGCTTGAGCAGCGCCCGGCTGCGATGCTCGATATCCCTGCGAAACGACGGGTCCTTGTCGCTCTCGAGAAGCCGGCCATAGAGCGTTGCGAGCCGCGTGGCTGCCAGCCCCCGGCTCTCGCCTTCCAGCGCCGAAAGCCGCTGTTCCAGATGCACCGCACGCAGCCGATCGAGCCCGAGCGTCTCCAGGTACTGCTCAACCAGGTCCTCGCTCGCGACGACGGTGGGCGCATCGATCTGCGCTTGCGCCATCGGCGCCGTGAGCATGATCGCCATGAGCAGGCTACTCCGCAGGCACATAGCTCACCCTCACAAAGCCCGCGTCCTTGGCGGCCTGAATCCCCGCAGCCGCCGCTCCCACCGGCACATCGCCCGAGACCCGCACAAACACGCCCGGCTCTTTGGGCAGCGTGGCGAGCAGATCGCGCAGCGGCTCGGTCGCACGCAGCTCGCGCGCGCCAAGTCGGTACAGCACGCTGCCCCGGTCCATCACCACTTCGATCACCTGAGGCTGAAAGTCCGAAGCGCTGCTCGCGCCCGATTCCTCCTGCGCCCGCAGCGCGGTCGCCAGATCGCTCTCCGGGTTGGCGAGCGTCGTCGAGAGCAAGAAGTAGATGAGCAGCATGAACACCACATCGATCATGGGCGTCATGGGCAGCCGGGCCTCGGTGATGCCGACATCGAGATGGTCGCGTCCGAACCGCATCGGCTAGCGTCCCTCCCCGCCCGGCACAGCGGTACCCAGCCGCCACAGCCGAACGTCGCGCTGCGCCATCACGCCCACCACGCGGTTGACCTCCGCAGCCAGAGTCGCCTGATCGGCGCGCACCAGCACCTCGACCAGCGATGGATCGCCAAACTTCAGGATGGAAGTCTCAAGTTTGGCATCGAAGCCCTCAAGGCTCGCACTCTCGCCGTTCACGAGCAGCACGCCATCGGCCAGCACATCCACCACAAAGTCGGCGGGCTGATCGATGGCGCCGTCGCCCGCCTGCGGCGGAAGGTCCATCGGCGTGCGCGCCGTCTCGGTGAATCGGCTGGTGAACAGGAAGAAAATGAGCAACTGAAACACCACATCGATCATGGGTGTCATGTCGAACACACGGGGCCTGCGTTTGCGTTTGGGCAGCAGGTTCACGGGCCGGTCCCGTTGCCCCCGCCTGCGGGCACGGGCTGGCCTGCGGGCGCGGTCGGCCTGGGTGCCGCTGCCGCCGGCCTTTGGGGCTGGCTTCCCCCTGCTTCCACAACCGCAGCGAGATCCTCGATGACCTCGGCGACCGAACCCACGAGTGATTCAACCCGGTTGCGCAAGAACGCGTGCACCGCGGTCGAGGGGATCGCCACAATCAGCCCGAGCACGGTTGTGATGAGCGCGACGGAGATATCGCCCGCGAGTTGGTCGGGGCGGGCCACGCCGCCGCCCGCTCGCAGCGTGTCAAAGGCCCCGACCATGCCGATGGTCGTGCCCAACAGCCCGAGCATCGGCGCGACCGACGCGATGACCGCGATGGCATCAACGCCACGGTACAACCGCGCTGTCTGCGACTGGCCGGCCTCCTCCAGAGCGGTCCGTAGTTCAAGCCCGCCGAACGGGCTTCGACTCACCCTGAGTAGCGCCGCCCCGAACACCCGAGTCAGGAACGACGAATTCTCTTCTGCTTGGCAGTACGCCAGCGCCCCAGCAAGATCGCGCCTTCGCAGCGCTTCGCCCAGCCGTGCGACCTGCTCGCCCGGCGCGAGCTGCTCACGCTGCAAACGAACGAGCTGGATGATGATCAGGACCACGACCGCGATCGACAGGCCGATGATGATGAACCCCACCTGTCGGCCGTCGGCGATGTAGTCCAGCAGCGATCTCGACGAAGCGGGCGCGTCGGCAGTCGCCTGCACCATCGCAAGCGTCAGGGGTGAACTCGTAAGTAGTTGCATCAAGGAACGGACTCCTGTTGAGAATGGCTCGCGAGCCGAAGCCGGCGCAGCTCGGCCTCGATGGCCTCCTGCCCGGGCGTGTCGCCGAACTGTTCGAGCATACCCGCCGCGTCGGCCAGCGACGTGCGTGCCAGCCCCGGCGTGACCACGCTCCACTGCGCCGGTACATGCAGCAGGTGCACCACGCCAAGCTCCTGCGCTGAGCGGTCCGGCTCAGCGATGAGTGAACGCCCCACCGCTGCGTGTATCCACGCCGAGGCCCACGAACTGCGGAGCCCATCGAGCCGATCCAGAAGCCGATCGCGGGCAGGGCGAGCATCGCGTGGCTGACCCGATTGCGCGAGCACCAGATCGCGCACCAACAGAACCGCTGGGTCGCTGCTGGTGACCTCGGGAAATTCAGCAGGCAGGCCCGCAGCAAGCCGAGCCGACGAACGGTACCACGCGAGCAAGAGATCCCCTCGCGACTGGATCGCGCCGATCTCCTGCGTTGCGAGCAGCGAGGGCTCCGCTGACCCAGGCCAGATCGGAGGCATCGTCGCGATCAGCACACCAAGGAACGCTTGGTCAAGTTCGCTGCCTTCGTTACGACCGCTGCCGCGCGGCTGATACACAGGCGTTTGGCTCCGGTGGGACGACGCATCGGTCCACGCCGACCACGTCTGCACCGCAAGAGCATCCGCGCCCCGCGCGCGCTGGCAGACCATCAGCCCCCACAGCGCCTCGGCGGTCGTCGGGCCGTTGCTTTCGCCCAGCAGCGCAACCAGCCGCTCGAACATCGGCTCAGCGGTCAGCGTGTCGCCTCTCGCCACGCGCAACGGCGCCCGCCACGCCAGGTCTGCGATCTCGTCGAACGACCCGCCGCCATCAACGCTCAGCACCCGGCCCCAAGGCACCAGCACGGGCGAAACCGAGCCCGAGCCAACCGTCACGCCCTGCATGTCCATCGAGACCACCTCGCCAACCGGCGGTGGCTCGCTCCGGCGCAGCACCACGCCCTGCGCGCACGCGCTGCCCGCGACCAGCACAAGAGCAAGCAGCGTCTCGCGCGCGAGGCCGATCAACGCCGCCCCCGGCCAAGACCATCGATGTGCGTGTACGTCCCGCCGGATGATTCCGCGATGCGGCGCATCCGCGCCTCCGCAGACCGGTCGATCAGCGTAAGGCAATGGATCGGTATCTTGTGCGTGGAGTTCAGGGCGAGGATTCGAGCCGTGGATTGATCCTGATCGCTGAAGTCGCCATCGGTCATAAAGAAGATCGCATCGGGCAACGGGCGCAGCGCGAACACCAACTCGAAGGCGTACACCGGGAAGGTCGTACCCCCGAGTTCGCTGGCGCGGTGGGCAAAGGCCCGGCGTGCCTCGCGCGTCATCGGCCCGCTGGCATCGGTCCAGCCGTCAAAGCCTTGAAGCGGGTAGCCCGCGCTGTTGTACAGCCCCACAAAGAACTCCATCGGCGGGCGCAGCTCGGTGAGCGATCGCCCAAGCTCGGCCTGGGCCGCCTCGATCTTGCCGCCCGAGGCCATCGACCCGCTCATGTCGATCACATACGCGATCCGTCGGCCCACCGCCTCAGCGCCAAAGAAGCTCACGCTGCCCTCGCCCCCGCCGCCGGTGGCAAGCTCAGAGCCGCTCGTCAGATCCCCCGCACCGAGCCCCTCGATCGCACGCTCGGTGAGCGACACATCCGATCGGCTGGTATCGAGCTCGGCCAACTCGATGCTCTCGAGCGCCTCGGGCTTGGGGGTCTCAAAGGTCGGCACGGGCACCGTCGGCAAGGCCGCGCTCGACTCCAATGCCGCGAGCTCGGTCTGCGTGACCACCGCGAGTTGCACCGCGCCCGGCGGGCGGTCGCCTTCACCCGCCACGCTGCCCCGGCCCACGAGCACCAAGGCCGCCAAGACCATCAGCAGCAGGTGCAGCGAGAGCGAACAGATAAGCCCCACCGCGAGCGTGCCCCGGATATCGAACCGACCCAGCGGACGACGGCGTTCGCCAACCGTCGCGTCAACCGAATCCTGCCGAGATGGTGGTGTGCTGGATGGCATCCGGTGGTTCGCTCGGACAGGCCCTTTGGCCCGCGCGACGAGTAAGGCGGTGCGGGGACGCGCCGGTCGGTCTTTCCCCGCTCAATTCCAGTGGCTCGCCTGTGGCGCTGGCAGCATCCGTACCGCCGACTCTGCGATCCCCATTCCCCCCTTGTTCAGCCAGCAGAGCCCTCAGAGCGTGCTTTCGCAAGCCTGAAGCCAAGCCGACCGGGCCTGTACGCATATGGTACCAAGAGGGCTGCACCGCGTTGCCCGACCTGAACGCACCCTCCCCTCGCCACGCCGTCTAGAGGGAAAGGCCCCGAGCACATGCCCCCAGCCCCCACCCCCGCCACCCCCGGCGGC
>CAYGSG010000033.1:26294-28287 GCA_964352615.1 uncultured Phycisphaeraceae bacterium | reverse complement strand
CCCACCACGACCTCTACGAGTTGTGCGTCGTTAGCCCCGCGCATCTGGTGCCGCTGCTGATAGCCGTCCACGGCGGGCAAGGCGACCAAGCCCCCAAGCACCTCGCTGAGGATTTCGCGGGCACAGCCTGCCTCTGCGACCGCTGGGTCACCGACACCCCCGGCGGCACCAGCACGGGCATCGACCTCGATGCCGACACCCTCCACTACCACCCGCCGCGCGAAGGCGTGACCAGGATCGTCGGCGATGTGCTGAATGCCGCCGACCTCGACCAAGCCAAGGCCGACGTTGTCCACGCGGGCAACTTCTCCATCGGCTACATGCACACACGGGCCGACCTGGTCCGCTACATGACCATCGCACGCGAGCGCCTCGCCCAAGGCGGCGTGTTCCTCTGCGACACCTACGGCGGCGAGTCCACCTTCATCACCGGAACCGTCCACCGCGACCACCCCATCCCCGAAGGCCCGCACAAGGGCAAGCGCGTCCGGTACACCTGGGAGCAGCGCGACGCCGACCCGCTCACCGGCATGGTCACTAACGTGCTGCACTTCCGCATCGAGCATCGCGGCGTGATCGAAGAAGAATACTTCGACGCCTTCACGTATCGCTGGCGGCTGTGGTCCGTCCCCGAACTCCGCGACGCCATGCTCGAAGCCGGCTTTCTGCGCACCGATGTCTACGCCAAGCTGCCCGACGCCGTCGACGGCGAGGGCAACGCGTACATCAACCCCGTGACCGACCCTGATGAGCTTGACGAGAGCTTCATCGTGCTGGTCGCCGGGCGGTAGCGGGTCCGGTTATGCTGGCAACATGAACCAGCGACCCGCAGAACCATGGCCCAAGGTTCGGCCGCGATGCCAGGCGTGCGGCTACGAGTTGACGGGCCTGCGCGTCGACGGCAACTGCCCCGAATGCAATGCCGAGATCTGGATTCCCACGTCGGCCAACCTGCCTACGTCGGGCCTGGCTGTGGCCTCGCTCGTGCTGGGATGCCTGACCCTGCTGACGTGCGCGACGGCGGGGCCGCTTGCGGTGCTCTTCGGGCTGCCCGGCGTGATCACCGGCCACATGGCCACAGCGCAGGTCTCGCGACGCACACACGGCGGAGCCTCGAGCGGCCTCGCGATCGCGGGGCTCATCATGAGCTACATCGGGCTGGTGCTGGGCGTCATCGGCGTGCTGTTCTTTGTTCTGCTGTTCATGGGGAGCATGGGCGGCGGCGGTGGCGGCTTTACCCCGGCTCCCGGCGGCGGCTTCACGCCAGCGCCTGCGGGTCCGTGAGTTTGCAACGCCCGCGCCGCACTACCCAGTAGTTTGACTGAACCATGCCCACCCCTCCTACACCAACCTGCGCGAAGTGCGGCTACGAACTCGCAGGGCTCGGTGTCGATGACAACTGCCCCGAGTGCGGAACCGCTCGTTCATCACCTCAGAGCGAGCAACCCCTTTCGGGCTTTGCGGTCGCCTCGCAGTTCACCGGGGGCCTTGCGATCTTGTTGGCTCTGATCGGGGTCGTCTCAGCCTTCGCAAGCACTGGAGCTGCCATGGTGGTGGTACTTTTTACTCTCGGGACAGTAATCTTGCTCGCTCTGATCGGCGCGATTACGGGTCATGCCGCCCGCGCACAGGTACGACGCGGAACCCGGGGCGGACGCACAGCAAGGCTCGCCAGCACAGGCATGTTCCTGAGCTACGTGGGTCTCTTCGTGGCGCTCGCCCCACCGATCCTCGTCGTGCTCGCGATCTTCATCATCAGCAATACCAGAGGCCCCTGATAGCGTTCGATGGCAGGCGGGTTCACGCCCGCACCGACTGGGCCGTGCGGCGTTTCATTTGGACCGCCCATGCTTCAATCGGGTCGTTCGGCTGTTCCGTCCGGGGGCTCTGATGCACCATCAGATGCCCCTGATGCTCTGTCAGGTGGACCGGATGCTCTGTCAGGTGGACCGGATGCTCCGTCAGGTGGACCGGATGCTCCGTTAGGTCAACC
>CAYGSG010000033.1:0-26194 GCA_964352615.1 uncultured Phycisphaeraceae bacterium | reverse complement strand
TGTCAGGTGGACCGGATGCTCCGTCAGGTGGACCGGATGCTCCGTTAGGTCAACCGGATGCTCTGTCAGGTCGACCGAATACCCCGTCAGGCGGGGCTTCTCAAGCATCCGGCAGGCCGATCCGAACATTCGCTCATCATGAGGCCGTGGCAGGCCGATCGGATGCTCGAGCGGGTGCCTTTCTCGGCGCCCTCGGTGCCTCTTTGGTGCAACTTCTTGAAGCGGCCCATCGCTCACGCTCAGGGCTCATCTTGTTCTGTCCCGCTCGGCAATCTCTGCGTCTTGGCTCCGCGCCTTTGCGTTGATGTTTTCGTCGCACACGGGCGAGACGCCCGTGCCACAAGAACAAGTCCCTCGCCTTCAGCCTAAAACGGCCGCGAGCCCCCGGTTGTCCCGAGGGCCCGCGTTCGGTTCGGCATGGCCTGTAAGCCGAGTTTTGTCCAGGAGGCGGTTTCCAAGTCCAAAGGACCAAGACCTGCCTCCGTGAGCGACCATTTCTCTGCCTGTGGTGTTGCCACCACAATGAAGAGCCCGCCCATCGGGCGTTACCGGCTCTCTGCACCCTACCCGCCCCGATCGGCCGGACCGGCCGCGAGACTGCTTGGGCTTGCACGCAGCGGGGTTTACCGTGCCCCGGCTGTCACCAACCGAGCGGTGCGCTCTTACCGCACCCTTTCACCCTTACCTGTGCGCCCTTTCGGACGCCATCGGCGGTTTGCTTTCTGTGGCACTGTCCCTCGCCGGGGAACCGTCCCGACGGGTGGGCGTTACCCACCGCTGTGTCCTGCCGTGCTCGGACTTTCCTCACGCCGGCGCCCCGAACAGGCAGCCCCGGCGCGCGGCCGCTCAGCCACGCTGCGCCATCCTATCCCGCTTGCGGTACCCTTAGTCCTTTGCGTCTCGGACCTGTCGCCCCGGAGGCCCCATGCAACCCGCTGTCCGCACCGCGGTCTGGCTCAACGAAGATCAGGCGCCCCTGGCGCTGGAGGTCGCCCGCCGCGCCGGCCTTGAACTGACCATCGCGGGCAGCCCTGATCGCGGCCGATCCGCAGCGGTGGCAGCTTCCCTCAGCGCCCAGGCCCACGACGACGCACGCACGCTGCTGCTCGAGGCCGAGGTCGACCTCGTGTGGTTCCTCTCGGCCAAAGGCGTTGACGAAGACCCCGCCGCGCTCATTGCCGCCTCTGAGCGGGGCGTCCGTCTGGCCACCCTCGAGCCCATCCCGGCCAGCGCCATCGCCATCGCCCATCCGCGCTGGAACAAGAACATCGGCGGGGCGAGCGCTTGCGACATCGTTCGGCTGTGCCCGTTCGACCGGTTCAGCCGGGCTGCCCGAGACGCGGCCGACCTGCTCGATCTATTCGGCAGCGCGAGCGTGCTGAGCATCGACGCCACCTGCGCGCCGGGCGAGGGCACGCTCGGCTCGCGGCTGCTCAGCGCCATCGATCAGGTCCACGCGCTGCTGGGTGAGCCCGAAGCCGTCAACGCCGTCTTTACGCCGCCTGCCTCAGAGAACGCGATTGTCTCGGCGCCGGGCGACGACCTGCTCAACCTCCACGGCTCGATCTCGGCGGCCGTCCGCCTGGCCGACGGCCGCGGCGCCACGATCCTCGTCAGCGACCAGTCGCACGACTGGTACCGCGACATCACGCTCATCGGGCCCAAGGGTCGGCTGACCATCACGGACTCTGGCACGACTTGGTCAGGCGAGAGTGGGTCCGGGGACACGGATCCGCACGCACCAACCCCAGCCTTGGGTTCGCGTCCGACCGATGCCGCCGAGGCGATCAGTTGGAGCCTCCGCCGATTGCTCGATCCGGGCCTGCCCCCAGAACGGCCATCGGACATCGCCTCGCTGCTGGCCACCGCGCAAACCGCGCTGCTCAGCGCGCGCACGGGCCAGGCCGAGACCGTCGCTACCGTCCGCAGAATGGCCGGGGTGGGGTGAATTTCTGACCAGCAGGGCGGGTATCTTGCCCGTCGCGTGAATGGAACATGACGGGCTGGAAGCCCGTCCCACCAGAAAGCGCTACCCCCACCGCGTCAGGTGCCACGCCTTCTTGCCGCGGCGAAGCGCGATCACTCGGCCGTGCAGTAGGTCGGCTTCGGTCAGCTTGGTATCGGGGTCGGCTTTGGTGCCGTTGACGCTCACCGATCCGTTGGCGACGAACTCGCGGGCCTCGCGTTTGCTCTTGGCGAGCGATGTCTCGATAAGCACATCCACAAGGTCGATGCCGCCTTCAAGCTGCGCGCGCGGGTGGTCGGTGCTGGGCACCTCGGCGAAAACCTGTTCGAGCATCTCCATCGGCAGGCCCGCGATATCGCCGCTGAAAAGCGCCTGGCTCGCGCTCATCGCCGCTTCTGCTTCCGCCTTGCCGTGGACGAGCGCCGTCACCTCGATCGCCAGCCGCTTCTGCGCTTCCCGTTTGAACGGCTCGGCGGCGTGTGCGCGCTCGATCGATTCGATTTCTGATTGCGACAGCAGCGTAAACAGCTTGAGGAACTTGATCGCATCTTCATCAGATGCGTTCAGCCAGAACTGGTACATCGCGTAGGCGGTGGTGCGCGGAGCGGTGAGCCAGACCGCGCCCTCCTCGGTCTTGCCGAACTTGCCGCCGTCGGCCTTGGAAACGAGGGGCGTGGTGAGGCCGAACCACCGCTCGCTGTAGCCCGCGACCGCAGTGCCGTCGGCGCGAGCGGCTTCATCCAACGACTGTCCGTGCTCGGCTTCGTATCGCGCCTCGGCCCTTCGCTCGACGGTGCGCCGAATCAGGTCCGCGCCCGCGGTTATGTTGCCGTACTGGTCGCTGCCGCCCATCTGGATGGTCACGCCATCGGTCTCGAAGAGATGCAGGAAGTCGTACGCCTGCAGGATCATGTAGCTGAACTCGGTGTAGCTGATGCCCTGCTCACGATTGTTGAGGCGCTCGCGGACGGACTCCTTGGCCATCATCTGGTTGACGCTAAAGTGCTTACCGACATCGCGCAGCAGCTCGATTGCGCTCATCTTGGTGAGCCAGTCGGCGTTGTTGACGATCTTCGGCGCGGGCAGGCCTGCGCCGGCGAACACATTCTCGAAGATCGGCCGCTGCGCGCGCACGTGTGATGCGATGGTGTCGTCCGTCATGAGCGTGCGCTCAGCGGACTTGCCGCTGGGGTCACCGATGAGCCCCGTGCCTCCGCCCATGACGACCACCGGCTGGTGGCCTGCGCGCGCGAAGTGGACGAGCATCATGATCGGCACGAGGTTGCCGATGGTCAGGCTGTCGGCGGAAGGGTCGAACCCGACATACGCCCTGCGGGGGCTGGCGGCGGGGTCGGCGAGGTGCTTGGCCAGGCCCACGGGGTCTGTGCAGTCCTTGAGCAGGCCGCGCCAGCGAAGCTCAGCGAGAAAGTCGATGGTCACGTTTGCTGCTTGGGTCTCTGTCGTGGGCTTGGGCATGGGCTGGAACGCTACCCGCTCTGATTGCAGCGTGCATAGGGCCAACCAGATTGCCGGGAGCCAGCCGGCGGGCTAGGCTCACCCGATGACAACTGAGACTCAGTCTCAATCCGATAACCGGCATCGAGTCCGCCACCTGCTGACTCGCTTTGGGACCGGCGTGCTGGTTTTTTACACGATCAAGGGCATCCTGTGGCTGGTGGTTCCCGCTGCGCTTATCTGGTGGTCCAACAACCACTAACAGCCGGTCCATCGGCCCCTGCCAAGGCCCAGAGGGAGAATCTCGATATGCGTTTTGCTGCCCCACTCGCGTTCGCTTTGCTGGCCGCCGGTGCGTCCGGCCAGGAATTCCAGGCCTCGTACGACCAGCCCACATTCGACCGCTGGAACTACCCATTCAATCTGTCCTCGCCGGGCAGTCGGCCCGTGGCGACGAGTTTCTATCCGGGCATTACGCCTGGCGAGTTCGACGACCGCGATGCCCAGTTCCTCAACAGCTTCATCACCGCGGGCGATATCCCCGCTGGGCGGGGCAGAGGCAACTACCAGATTCTCAGCGCGACCTTTACAGCGACGCTCGCGTTCGGCACGTTCGACTATTCCGAAAGCTACGACCCGGGCAACCCAACGGTTGGTAGCACGTCCATTGACCTCTTTGGAACCGGGTTCCGCAACGGGCTCAATGCCTTCGCCTACGGCGAGGACTTTGCATGGGGCTTCGGACCTCCTACCCGTGAAGACATCCGCAACGCCTACGCGACCGACAACCAGTACCTGTCCGGACGGGACATCTCCAATCAGTACCGCGATGATTTGCTGGTCACGCCCTTCGCTACCGGTACGATCGCCGGCGCAATCAGTGGCACCGAGATCACCGCTGCGGGCCAGTTGGTGACGTTCGAGATCGATCTGTTCAACCCGGACGCTCTCGCGTTCTTGGTCGAATCGCTCGACGCGGGCATCGTGAGCCTGACGGTCAGCTCGCTGCACGCGGCTCAGCAGATGGGCTCGACGGGCTTCCCGGGCTTTGCCACCAAGGAGCACCCGGTGCTCGCAGCACCGACCTTGGAACTCGATGTGCGCATCGTGCCCGCACCCGCGGGCGTAGCGGTGCTCGGGCTCGGCTCGCTGGTGGCGCTGCGTCGCAGGCGCTGAGCTGGTTCAGGTCTACTGGTTCAGCTCTACTTTGCGCGGTCGATGACCGCCTTGGCGAGCAGGTCGAGCATCGCTCTGGGCGGGCTCTCGGGCAGTGCGGCGATGCTCGTGCGCGCACGCTGCACGTACTCCGCTGCGATCCGCCGTGCGTGCTCGATCGATCCGGTCTCGCCAGCCCGGCTCGCCAGCGCGGCGCGTGCCTCGGCGTTGCCCGTGGCGGCCTGTTCAAGCAGAGCGATCGAGGCGGCGCGGTCCTGTGCGTGCTGCAAGTGGTGAATCAGCGGGAGCGTGAGCTTGCTCTTTTCCACGTCCTTGCCGACGCTCTTGCCGACCGTGCCCAGTTCGCCCTCAAGGTCCAGTAGATCGTCCTGAATCTGGAACGCGATGCCCAGGTCCCGGCCCATGCGGTCCATCGCTTCGACCACCTCCACGCGCGCACCCGAGGCCGAAGCCCCGAGCGACGCGGCGAGCCCGATGAGCGCGCCAGTCTTGCGCTCGACGATCTCAAAGTACGTCGCCTCGGTCATGGCGAAGTCGCCCCGGTGGTGGAGCTGGAGCAGTTCGCCTGCGCACATCGCCATCGACATGCGTCCGACTCGGCCCGCTGTCTCGGCCTCGCCCAGTTGCGCGCACAGCTCGAACGCGGCGGCGATCAGGTAGTCGCCGAGCATGACCGCCGGCTCGTTGCCGTGGAGGTGGTTTACCGTGAGCCCGCCCCTTCGGTGGTCGGCCTCGTCGAGCACATCGTCGTGGACGAGCGTCGCCATGTGGACCATCTCGGCGACTGAGGCCATCACGACGTGCCGATCGGTTGGCTCCCACGACCACTCGCCCTCGCCGGCTGGTGCGCACGCCATCGAACTCAGCATGCACAGCACGGGCCGGAGCATCTTGCCCCGGTAGCGTTCGACATGGCTCAGCAGGTTCTGGACGGGTTCGAGCTCGCCCTTGAGCTGGCCCTCGAACCGCGTTTCGACCAGGGCGAGCGCGTCCATCACCGCGCTCTGCACGGGCTCAAGGCTGGATGGGATTTCGAGGACGCCGCGCATGGAAGATGGTAGGAACGTGCCTACTTCTCGGCGACGAGGTAGCAGATGAACGCGAGGTCGGCGTCGCCCACTTCGCGGGGTGTGAACTCGCCGTTGCCTTCCTCGGGGTTGTCCGGGTCCTCACCCTCCCAGTACACCGTGGGCTTCTTGAAGCCGGCTTCCTCGAGAATTTCGAGGATCTCGGGCAATGTCCACACGCGCCACTCGTAGGTGAACGCCTTTTTCATCTTGGAGCCGTCGCGGAACTTGAAGTGGATGTGGCAGAGCATCGAGCCCGAGATCGGGTCGTAGCGTGCCTGGTCCCAGACGTAGTCGAAGCCGTCCTGTTCGCGGATTTCCTCGACCTCGGTGAGCGCCTCAGAGCCGCCGTAGAAATCGAGGAAGAACACGCCGTCGTCAGCGAGGCTCTCGCGAACGCTGGCGAAGTACGCGCGAAGCTGCTCGCGCTTGCGGAAGATCCAGTAGCTGAAGTTCATCGCGAGCACGACATCGGTGCCGTGGCCCTCAGCGCCTGTATCGCACACATCGCGTTCCAGCAGCGTGACGCGCGAACGCTGGTCGCCATTGAGTGTGGGCAGGTTGTGTTCGCCCGCCCAGTCGAGCGTGGCCCGGTCGAGGTCCACGCCCACCGCCACGTTGTCGGGCCGGCGTTTGACCCACTCGCAGCAGGTGTTGGCGGTGCCGCAGAAGTCCTCGCGGACGCTCCTGGCCTTCTTGCCACGGATGGTCTCAAAGGTGGCATCGACGAAGTCGACCTCGGCCTCGACGTTCTGCACGCTGAGCCCGTAGAGCACGTGCCGATCGGAGTTGGCAGCCGTGTACTTGGGCTCGATCTGCTGCTGGCGCTTCTTGTTCTTCTTCGGCGGCTTGTTCTTGGTGGCGTTTTTCGACATGGGGCGGCAGTGTAGCGGCTCGTCTCGCCCTCGGGGAGGCCCATCCCGAGCTACCATCGCCCTCTATGCCAAAGCGGGTGTTCACCTTCTATCAGCGGCACCGCATCGTCAACGTCAATCTGAACATCATCGGAGGCGGGCTGCTGGCGATCGCCCTCAGCAAGTTCCCCGTGCTCTGGGTCACCGCCTGGATCGGGCCCGAGCACAAATTCATCAACTCGATCGTCGCAGCCATCATCGACGGCATCGCCGACATCATCATCTACTTCGGGCTCCACTGGATCGCCAATCGCTGGCGGCCCATCAAGCCTAACAAGGACTCCGACAAGCCCGACGAATCGTTCTGGCGAGAGGCCACACTCGTGCAGTTCGAGCGCCTCGCGCTCACCCCCGCGTTCTACGTCATTGCTATCGGCGGCATGTGGGGCCTGCAGCACCTCGACATGCCCGCGAGCTGGGCGTTCGTGCTCGCCTTCAGTGCTGCGATCATCATCACCCGCCTCGCGCACACGGCGTGGTGCCTTAAGACAGGGCGGTTCGAACCGATACCGCTGGATACGTTCCCGTTCTTCCGGCCGCGCGCTGCCGAAGCCGTCCCGACTGACCAGACGGCGACCGAGCCCGAGCAAGACCCAACGGAGCGAGCCTGATGTGCGGCATCGCGGGCGTGCTCCGCATCCATGAGCCGAGTAGCGGCCCGCCGCCGCCCCACCCCGAAGCCATACCCGAGGCGTGGCTGGATGTGCTGGACGATTCCATAAAGCATCGCGGCCCCGACGGCCAGGGGCGGTTCCGCGACCGCGCGGTGCGCGCCGATGGCACGGTCGTGGATGTCGCGCTGGTGCATCGCCGGCTGAGCATCATCGACCATGCGGGCGGGCACCAGCCGATGGTCCACGACGGCGAGCGCTTGCGGCCGGACCTGACGTACCAGCCGGGCGAGACGCCCAAGACCGCGAGCGAGATCGAGCCCGACAAGCCGCTGGTCGCGGTGGTTTTTAACGGCTGCATCTACAACCACCGTGAGCTGCGCAGGGAGCTTGAAGCCGTCGGCCACCGCTTCGAGACGGACCACTCGGATACTGAGGTGCTGGTGCACGGGTGGCGGGCGTGGGGGCTCTACATGCAGGACCAGCTTGACGGCATGTACGCGCTGCTGGCATGGGATCGAATGACAGGGCAACTCGGATGGGGACGGGATCTTGCTGGCGAGAAGCCGCTCGAAGAGTTGTGGCCCTTCGACGGCACCAGTCAAAGTCATATCAAAGAGATCGCGTTCTGTTCAAGTCCTGCGGGACCGATCAACCTCGACTTAGCCAGTAAGCCCTGGTCGGAATCGATCTGCGAGTTCATCACCCGCGGGTGCGATGACAGCGCATGCGTTGTGGCTGCGGGCCATTCTCGTCCGGGCGAGTGGGAGGTTCGCCCGCGGTCGCCACTCAGGGGAGCAAAACCTAGAAAGCATGGCACCGTACCGCATCGGCGTTACCAACTCCCAACGCGAGGCGAGCGGCATCCCTCCCAGTTTCGTGAGGACTCGCCGAGCAATAAGGCACTGATCGAACGCGCCATCACCTCCCGCCTCGAAGCCGACGTGCCGATTGGCGTGTTCCTCTCCGGCGGGATCGACTCTGGGCTCATCGCGGCCATCGCCAAGCAGCATCGGCCGGACATCGAGGCCTTCACCGTGCGCATGCCCGAGGCCTCGTACGACGAGTCGGCGGACGCTGCCGAGACGGCCAAAGCCATCGGCATCGATCACACGATTCTTGATTGTGAACCCCGACCAGCCGAACACCTGGTCCACCTGATCCACCAGCTCGGCCTGCCGTTTGGCGATAGCTCGCTGCTCCCGACGTACTGGGTGAGCAAGGCTGCCCGCGAGCACGTGAAGGTCGCCCTCAGCGGCGATGGCGCTGACGAGCTCTTTGGCGGGTACCGCAGGCACACGATCAACCAGGTGCTGACCAAGTACCGCCGGCTGCTGGGGCTGATCCCGGACCGTCTGCTCGACCGCCGAACGCCGGGCACGCGCAGCGAGTACCTCGCCCGGCTTGCGGTCGCTGCCCGGCACGAGGGGTACACGGAGCTCTTGGCGATCTTCCAGACGCCCGACCTGCGGCGGCTCATCCCATCCATCGAGGGCGAGCCGATCGAGACTGACCGGTTCAGGAAAGAGGACGACCCGCTGAGGCACGACTTTGAGCACTACCTGCCGGATGATCTGCTGCGCAAGACTGACACCGCCTCGATGGCTGTCGGGCTGGAGGTGCGGGCGCCGTTCCTGGCCCGCGAGCTGGTCGAGGCGGCCCTGCGGACGCCGCTGACCGTGCTCATGCCGGGCGGTGAGCGGAAGGGCCTGCTCAAGCAGGTCGCCCGCAAGTACCTGCCGGACCACATCGTCGACCGGCCCAAGCGGGGGTTTGCCATCCCTATCGGGGATTGGTTCCGATCCGACTACGGCGGCATGAGGTCACTGCTCTACGACCATCTGGAATCGGCGGACCCGTTCCCGGGGCTGGCTGAGGCGGGGGTCGAGATCAACATGGGCTTCGTCGAGCAGATGCTCAGCGAGCACGATGCAGCGGGTGAGAAGTCCATCAATCCGTGGCACGGGCGGGACCACTCCCAGCGGCTGTACATGCTGCTGGTGCTCTCGATCTGGTCGAGGTGGCTGGCGGGGCTTGGAGCGGATGGTCCGTCAGCGGCGGGCGAGGGGGCCTCGAAACTGCGCGATGGGTGAATTTCTCGGACCGTTCCCCCACTATTCAATACCATGCTTGCGATGGACCGATTGACCCTAGCGTGACCCACCCCATGCCTACCGACGATGCTGTTCTAACGCACCTCCAAGGCCGATCGCTCTCGGGCGATTCAGTGCCTGTGGAACTGGCTGTGGACAGACGCTCCGCTCTGCGGGTCGGGCTGGTGCTCGGTGCGGGCGCAGTGCTGGCGGGCTGCTCGTCGAGCGGCGGCTCGCGAAGCTCAACCCGCAGGCAGCCGCTTCCGCGTCCAACCGGGGGCATGACCGCGAGCAGTGGCGCTGCTGGTGGTGCTGCGCGTGAACCGGAGTTCGTGAGCCACAAGCCGGCATGGCTCGATGGCTGGAAGTCGGGCCAGGGGCAGCCCATGGCGGGTGTCGAGCCACGCCGAGGCTGGGCGAAGTACGGCCCCAACCCCCGCAACGCCAACGTGATGGGCAGCATCACACGGATGACCGTCCACCACGACGGCATGAACGCCTTCACCTCGACCGATCGCTCATCGGCGGCTGAGCGGATCGAGAACATCCGCTCAGCGCACGTGGGCCAGGGCTGGGCGGACATCGGGTACCACTACATCATCGACCCCGCCGGCCGGGTCTGGGAGGGCAGGCCGACGAGCCTGCAGGGCGCGCACGTACGCGACAACAACCCGGGCAATCTCGGCATCATGGTGATGGGCAACTACAACAAGCAGGCGGTCACTGGATCAAGCCAGTCGGCGCTGCGTGCGACCATCGCCACAATGATGCGTCAGTACCGGATCGAACGGTCGCGGGTGTATACGCACCAAGAACTTGTTGCGACGGAATGCCCCGGCACGAGCCTGCAACGGGCGATGGTCTCGATAAGAGCGGGCGCTCTGGCCTAGATCGACCGGTCTGGCCTATAGATCGACCGGCCGCGTTCAGTCTTCATCTTCGACGGCGTCGGCCTGGCCCTCGGGGCGCGGGCCGAAGATCGCGGTGCCCACACGCACCAAGTTGGCGCCCTCTTCGATGGCGGCCTCGAAGTCGTTGCTCATGCCCATCGAGAGCAGGTTGAAGCTCCCGTCGCCGTAGCTCGCTTCGCCAAATTCTTCGTACAGCTCCCGGCAGCGGCTGAACGCTGAACGCACTTGCCTTTCGTCGTCGGTCTCGGCGGCCATCGTCATGAGCCCGCGCACGCGTAGGTTGATCATGGTGTCCATCTGCTCGGCGAGGGGTACCGCCGCCGCGATCGGGCAGCCGTACTTCTGAGGCTCCTCCGAGCAGTTCACCTGAATGAGCACCTCGGCGACGATGTCGAGTTTCATGGCGATCTGCTGGAGTTCCTCTGCGAGGCGAAGGGAATCGACCGAGTGGATCAGCCGGCAGACCTCGACGGCCTTCTTGGCTTTGTTCCGCTGGAGGTGCCCGATCATGTGCCAGCGGACCGCGTCCATAGGTTCGGGCTCGCCGCGCTCGCGGCGGGTGTGGCTCATGACGCGCCGTCGGCCCAGGTATTCCTCGGCCATCGCGGCCCGCTGAACGAGCTGCTGAACCCGGTTCTCGCCGAAGTCCTGATGCCCCAAATCCATGAGCGCGCGGATGTCGTCCTGCTCGGCGTGCTTGGTCACCGCAATCAGGTAGACATCGCCCGCGGTCCGGCCCGAGCGGGCGGCCGCCTCGGCGATGCGACCGCGCACCGCCTCGTACCGATCTTTGAGCGAGCCAGCCGTGGTCACCGAGCCTCCTTGCACCGTGCCTCCTCGTCCCTGTCACCGCCGGGCTTGCTCGCACGCAGCGAGCGTTCCTATCTGGCCGCTGCCCGAGCGGGCCGCGGGTCGTAGCATACCCGAGCCTGCGATGCACCGCCCGAGCGGGCATCTTGGCAATTCTTGCGCCCCGCCCACCTCGGCAACCAGCCGTGAACCCTCGATGGAGAGAAGCCCCATGCCCGACCCCGAATTGCAGCCTCGCCAGACCCCGATCGCCCAAGGCGAACCTGCTCCGGACTTCACACTGACCGACCAAACAAGGCAAGAGTGGACGCTCGCCGACGCGGTCCGCGAGGGCGACGTGGTGCTGTGCTTCTATCCGATGGATTTTTCGCCGGTGTGCAACGCTGAGATGCACTGCGTGACCGACGACCTCGCCAAATGGCAGGCCCGGGGCGCGACGGTGGTTGGTATCTCGTGCGACAGCTTCTTCGTCCATGCTGCGTGGGCGCAGGCCGAGGGCTTCGAGCAGACCTTGCTCGCGGACATGCACCGCAAGGTGTGCAAGGCGTACGGCTTCTACTTCGAGCCGTTGAATGTGGCTTCGAGGGGCACGGTGGTCATCGGCCAGAGCGACGACGGCCAGGGCACGGTCAAGTGGGTGCAGGCCCGCGAGATCAAGGACGCGATGGACCTGAACGAAGTGATCGCGCAGATCAGCTAGTCCCGCTGGCTTCTCGCCTTTCATTGCTGGAGCACGACTTTGCATCGACGACCGCACGTTCTGATCATCCGTGACGGCTGGGGCCGAAACCCCAACCCCGAGCACGACGCCTTCAACGCCATCAAGCTGGCGCGCACGCCGGTGAACGACCGGCTGATGGCCGAGTGGCCCAGCACGCTCATCGCCACCAGCGGCGAGGACGTGGGGCTGAGTGCCGGCACGATGGGCAACAGCGAGGTCGGACACCTCAACATCGGTGCGGGACGCATCGTCGACCAGGAAGCACTGCGCATCACCCGGGCGTGCAGAGATCACAAGCTCGGCGAGATCGATGCGCTCACCGAGGCGATCAAGTCCTCGCGCGATGCCGGCAAGGCCCTGCACCTCATGGGCATCTGCTCGGACGCGGGTGTGCACGGCCAACTCGAGCACCTCTACGCATTGCTTGAGCTTGCCAAATCGCTCGGGCACCAGCGGGTGCTCTTGCACTTGTTTACTGATGGCCGAGACACAGGCCCGTTCACGGGCAAGGGGTTCATCGAGCAGGTGGAGTCGGCGTGCGCGCGCATCGGAGTCGGCCGGGTGGTCTCGGTCGTGGGCCGGTATTGGGCGATGGACCGCGACAACCGCTGGGAACGCATCAGGCTTGCGTACGACCTGCTGACCGGGCGAAGCGAGCCGAAGGTTTTTGCCGGTGCTGCGAGCGCCGTGCAGGACTCCTACGACCAGCCGGCAGCAGGGCTCGTGGGCGATGAGTTCGTTTCTCCGCGTGCGATCGGCGACGATTGGCGCGAGACTCGCATAGCAAACGGCGACAGCGTGGTGTTCTACAACTACCGCACGGACAGGCCTCGCGAGCTGTGCAGCGCGTTTCTGGTGCCCGACTTTGACGGCGCACAAGAACTCAAACCGAGCCCGGAATCAGGCCAACGCGGCTTCGACCGGGGGCCAAAGCTCGACCTCAAATTCGTGATGATGACCCCCTACAGCGAGCGGCTCAGCCAACTCGCGGCGGTCGCCTTCACGTCGCCACCACGGATGGAAGCCATCGCCGGCGAGTGGATCAGTTCGTTGGGCCTTACGCAGTTCCGGTGCGCCGAAACGGAGAAGGCGCCGCACGTCACGTTCTTTTTCAACGATCAGAGGGACGAGCCGTTCGAGGGCGAACACCGCGAGATCATCCAGTCCCCCACCGATGTGGAGACGTACGACCTGAAGCCCGAGATGTCGGCCGCGGGCGTGCGGGACGCGGTGCTGCGCAGGCTCGCAGCGGACGACTGCGAACAGTTCATCGTGGTCAACTTCGCTAATGGAGATATGGTCGGTCACACGGGCAGCCTCGAAGCCACCATCGAGGCGTGCGAGACGGTCGATGCCTGCGTGGGTGCGATCGTCGATCGGGTGCTCGAACTTGGCGGCAGCGCCATCGTGACGGCCGACCACGGCAACGCCGAGCAGATGAAAGACCCGGTCACGGGCATGCCGCACACCGCGCACACGATCTACACCGTGCCGCTGATTGTGGTCGGACAAGGCTTTGAGGGGACGCCGCTCCGCGATGGTGGCAGGCTTGCCGACGTCGTGCCGACATCGCTGGCGATGATGGGGCTCGATCAACCCAAGGCGATGACGGGCTCAAGCCTGCTCGCGTAGCGCTCAGCCCGCTTTGGCGAGCGCTTCGGGCGATAGGTCGATGTGAACCACGCGGTTTCGGCCGGCTTGCTTGGCTTTGTAGAGCAGCTTGTCGGCGGCTTCCATGACCTCGCCGGCGCTGAGCGTGGTGCCCGCGGAGGCCCCGGCGATGCCAATCGAGCAGGTGATCTTTCGCTCAGGGTGACGCGCCCACGTCATCTTGCCCAGCGCCTCGCGGATGCGTTCGCACTGGGCCACGCCGTCGGCGGGCGACGTATCGGGCAGGATGAGCACGAACTCCTCGCCGCCGTACCGGCAGGCGACATCCGACTCCCGGCTGTGCTCGATGAGCAGCGCGCCGAGCCCCTTGATGACCGCATCACCGGCAGGATGACCGAAGGTATCGTTGACGGACTTGAAGTGGTCGAGGTCGATGATCGCGATCGAGATCGGGCGGTCGTGCCGCTGGGCGCCCGCGAGTTCTTCGCTCCACCGCCGATCGTAGTGGGCGCGGTTGTAGAGCCCCGTGAGCCCGTCGATCTGCGCACGCTGGCTGAGCATCTGAAGAAGCTCGCTGAGCCGAAGCGCCGAGCGGACGCGGGCGCGAAGCTCGGTCAGATCGAACGGCTTGCTGATGAAATCAATCGCTCCCAGATCGAAGGCCGTGACTTTGTCTTGCGGTGTCTGCATGCCCGAGAGCACGAGCACGGGAATGTTACTCGTACATTCGTCGTCCTTGAGCTGGCGGAGCACCTGGAAGCCGTCCATGCCGGGCATGCTCAGGTCGAGCAGGATCACGTCGGGCGATTGGTCCCGGGCCGCTTCGAGCCCGGTCGGTCCGTCGATGGCTTCGAGTAGTTCGAGGCCTTCGTTGCCAAGGCGGGCCTTGAGCAGGCGCCTGACACTGATCGAGTCGTCGATCACGAGGATCCGACCGGTGACGCTGTTGGTGCATTTGGTTTCGGTCGTCATCAGTCAAAGATCCCTGTCACATGTGTGAGCTGGCCGAACGAACCCATGGTGTTCAAGCGTCTGATCGGCCTTGAATCGCGGCCTGGCAGTGGCCGAGCAGTTCGCCTAGGTCTTCGGTTACATCGGCTACCGGTGCCCCTGATCGCAGCGAGTCCTCAACCTGGCCGGCCAGATCGGTCAATTCGGGGAAGCCGTAGCCCCCGGCAGAGCCACGCACCTTGTGCGCCAGCTCGCGGATGGCATCGGCATCGTTGTTGTCGAAGGCTTCGCGAAGCTGCTGAGCGCGCGTTTCGAGTTCATCGATGAACATCGGAATAAGCTCAGCTAGGTCCTCGTCCTGCTCGAACTGGCTGGCGATGGGCGGCTTGATTGGCACGATGAGTGGTTGTGGCATGGTGGCTCCAACGGGGTCATCGGGCCATCTGCCACACGAATTGATGAACTCTGCCGATCGTCGCGCGACTTTGTGACTCGAAGCTGGGGCACGTGGCGCGTTTATCGGTTCCTCCCGATCACACCCAGCGGGCGCATAAAAAACGCCCAGCCGATGTGGCCGAGCGTTTTGGTAATGACCCCACGGGGATTTGAACCCCGGTTTTCAGGATGAGAACCTGACGTCCTGGACCAGGCTAGACGATGGGGCCAAACAGCGCAGGGGCGGACCCCTGGCAGGTTCTCAGGCCAAGCGTAGGCCAGACAACGCCATCGTCAAGACGGTTCGACCGGTCCCGATAACGGACCGGGGCTTAACCGAACGCCTTCTTGTAATCCGAGACGAACTTCTCGAGCCCGCTGGAAGTCAGCGGGTGGGCGAGCATCTTCTGAATGACGTTGAAGGGCACCGTCGCCACGTCTGCCCCGGCTAGGGCGCAGTCGACCATGTGCTTGGTGTGCCGGATGGAAGCCGCCAGCAGCTTGGTCGGGTAGCCGTAGGTGTCGTAGAGCTGGCGGGTCTGGTGGATGATGTCCATGCCGTCATGCCCGATGTCGTCGAGCCGGCCGATGAAGGGGCTCACGAGGAACGCCCCTGCCTTGGCGACCATGAGGGCCTGCAACGGCTGAAAGCACAGCGTCATGTTTGTGCGGATGCCCTCGTTTGAAAGGGCGTTGCACGCCTTGAGCCCAGCCATGGTGATCGGGAGCTTGACGACGATGTTCTCAGCGATCTGAGCCCGCTCGTGGCCCTCTTTCATCATGCCGTCGAAGTCGATCGCGATGACCTCGGCCGAGACGGGGCCAGAGACGACGTCGCAGATTTCTTTGAGGCGTTTGCCGTAATCCACGCCCTCGGCGGCGATGAGCGACGGGTTGGTGGTCACGCCGTCGAGCACGCCCAGGTCGTGGGCCTGCTTGATCTCGTCGAGGTTGGCGGTATCGATGTACAGTTCCAAGAGAAGCTCCTTTGCCGAACGTGAATCCCCATTACCATATCCGCTCCTCAAGATCGGCACGCTGGGCCGTGGTGTTGATATTCGCGGGCGTGGTCTTGGCCATCCTCGGCCGGATCGCGGGACCGGGGGACCTGTACCAGAATTCGGACCAGTGCAAGACCGCCGCGTTTACCGCGGACATGCTCATCAACGGCCGGTGGCTGGTGCCGGTGGACCTGACGGGCGCTGCGACACTGAAACCGCCGCTGGTGAACTACTTGGCCGTGCCTTCGGTGGCGATCAGCCTGGCCACGGGCGGCCCGGGCGAGTTCGCCTTTAAGCTGCCCTCGATTCTGGCGGCACTGCTGGGCATGGTCGCGGTGGCGCTGGCGGGTCAAACGCTGCTGAGGCGGCTGGGCTCATGGAGCGGCGCCGACGACGTGGACCGGGCGATCGCCGAGCGGGCTGGTGTGCTTGGCTGGGTGTGCGCGGGAGCGTGGATCGCGAGCCCGAGCACGATCAAGCACCTGTACTTCTGCCGGCCTGACATGCTTCAGAACGCGCTGCTCGCGTGGGGCTGGCTGGCAGCGACGGTGCTGCTGGTGGGCAGCCCCCACCACCCCAAGCGGTGGGCGTGGGTGCTGTGGATTGCGGCCGGTCTAGCGGCCCTGACCAAGGGACCGATGGCGCTGCTGTTGCCCGTGTTCATGGTGCTTGGTTTGCTGCTGCTTAGGACGAACGAACCGAGCGAGCCCGGGCGTAGCCGGTTGAAGCGAACCGGGCTGCTTTGGGGACCGCTCGTGATGCTGGCGATCCCCGCGATGTGGCTGGTGCCTGCGTATGTCGCCGAGCCTGCGCACATCGGCGGCACGCTGCTGGGAGGCGAAGTTGGCAACCGCGTCTCGACCGGCGGCGATGGGCTCGCTCGGCTGCCGATCAATGCGATTCGGGTGCCTGCGTTCTACTTCGAGCGATTCTGGCCCTGGTCGATCGCCGCAGCCATCGGGCTCCTGGTCATCGGACCTCGCCGGCTGCTGCGCCACCCGCTGTCGCCAGCGGTGTTGTGGGTGCTGATGCTCACGGCGCTGTTGATCGTGGTTGCGGGCGAGAGCGGTTCGTTCAACGCGCCGGCGTACCCAGCGATTTCGGTGCTGGGGGTGTACGCGCTCGCCCGGATCATCGCCCAGAACCGTGCGCACAGACTCAGCGCCGCTCAGATCGTCATCGCTTCGATGGTGCTGCTGACAGCAGGCGGCGTGGTCGTGCGCGAGGCGTTCTTTAGCCGAGCTGCGCAATCGGGCATCGGCGCGCGACTGGAGCGGTTCGCGGCGGAAGCCTCAGCGGTCGTGGGCGACGACACGGTCGCGTTCGTGGGCCTGGGGCACAACCCTGTCGCGCTGTTCATGGGTCGCCATCCCGGCACGCCCGACCAGTGGATCACACCGGCGCAGGCCCAGTGGGTGGTCATGCCGTTGATCGAGGGGCGCGAGGCGGCGGTGTCGTCAGACGCGCTGGTTCGGCTCAAGGCCGGAGGCCGGGGAGTGCGCACGGAATCGGCGGGCATCGGGCTGTACCGCGGCGGAGCGCACGCGGATGGTCCATCGCCCTGATGGGCGGGCTGTTACTCGCTGGGCAGCATGGCGTTCAACGCTCGCCGCATGACCTTGCCGGTCGGGTTACGCGGCAGGGCATCGACGATGTGTATTTCTCGCGGCGCCTTGTAGCCCGCGAGCCGATCCCGGCACCATGTCTTGAGTTCGGTCGTCAGCTTGGCTGCGTCGCCGCTGCCCACCCCCCCGCTCTCTTTGGCCTCGTCGGTTAGCTCGACGAACGCGACGGGCACCTCGCCCCGGCTGGGATCGGTCTGCCCGATGACGCCCGAAGCGCTGACGGCAGGATGGGCGTTGAGGACTTCTTCGATCTCGCGGGGAAAGACGTTCTCGCCGCCGACAATCATCATCTCTTTGATTCGGCCGGTGATCGCGGTAAAGCCCGCGCCATCGGCGCGAGCCATGTCGCCCGTGCAGAGGAAGCCCCGCTCGTCGAACGTGCCGGCGGTCTGCTCGGGCAGGCGGAAGTAGCCCTGCATGATGTTCGGACCTGTGAGTCGCAACTCGCCATCGGTGCCCGCAGGGAGGTCTCGGCCTGTCGCGGGATCGACGATGCGCTGGCTGATGCCGGGCAAAGGCCTGCCGATGGAGCCGCGTTTGTGCTCGGTGGGCAGGCACAGGTGCGTGACGGGCGAGCACTCGGTCATGCCGTAGCCCTCGGTGATGTTTGCGCCGAATCGCTCAGCGAAACGCTCAGCGACCGCGTGCGGGAGCGGCTCGCCGCCCGATACCAGAAACTCGGTGTGCGCGAAGTCCTCGGGGGTGGCGCTCTTGACGGCGAGCAGCGCGTTGTACATCGAGGGGATGCCGACGAAGAATCGGGGCCGATGCTCGCGAAAGAGCTTGACGATGCGGTTGGGGACGAACCTGGCCGAGTAGACCACCTTGATGCCCAGCACGAGCGGCATGAGCGTGAGCACCGTGAGCCCGAAGGTGTGGAACTGCGGCAGCACGCCGAGCATGACATCGCCGCGGTTCAGGTGGATGACCGACTGGCACTGACGGATGTTGGCCAGCAGGTTCGCGTGGCTGAGCATCACGCCCTTGGGCTTGCCGCTGGTGCCCGAGGTGTAGAGCAGCAGCGCGAGCGCATCGCATGGAGCGGCTGAGGGCCAGGCGAGTTCGGGCATCGACTTGAAGTTGATGTCCTCGAGGTACACGACCCGTCGGCCCTGGAGATTGATCTCGAGCTTCTCGACCATCTCGCGCGAGGCGATGATGAGATCCATGCCCGAGTCGTCGATCACATAGTCCAGTTCCTCCGGCTTGAGCAGGTAGTTCAGGGGCACCGCGGTCTTGCCCGCGAACCAAGCACCCATCGCAGCAAACGCGAACGCGCCCGATGTAGGGATCAGCAGGCCCACCGCGTGCGACCCGGACTTGCCACGGATCACGCCCGCGATGTGCATGGCAGCGACGACCAGCTCGGAGGCCTTGTACGCCCGGCGGTCATCCTCGATGGCGATTCGGCGTGGCTGACGCAGGCAGCGGGTGAGGAGCGTCCAGGGGAGGTTCATCGCCTTTGTGGGGCTGAGGTGGCCGATCATGCCAGAGCCGCTGATCATGCCTTTCATGCCGTCCATGGGGTGGTTTCCATTGGTTGAGTCAGATCCTTCGGGCGGACCAAGGTGCAGGAATGCGAATCAGATCATTGTGGCGAGCGGGGATAGACGATACTCTGTAAAGCGACAGCACGCCCGCTGTCTGCGAGGCCAGCCCCAGCCCAACGGCTTGCGGGTCGGCCCGACCCAGGCCAGCCGTCGGCCCCCGAGGCCCACGAGCTCCAGCCGAAGGCACCAAGTGACGAATCCCGTTGGCCCATCATCCTCGGAGAAGCCCATGCCGCGTCTTTCACGCATTTTGCTCGCTGCCCCGCTATTGCTCGCATGTGGCGGAGCCTCCGCCCAAAGCCTCGGGTTCGAGATGACGCCGCAGACCCTGCCCCGGGTGATTCACGCCCAGCAGCCCACCGCTGAACAAGAAGCGCAGGAAGCCAGACAGGCGGAGATCGAACGAGAGATGCGTCTGCTGCGCCGCCAGTTCTTCGGCAGTCGAAACACCGAACTCCGCCAGATCGGGATTGCACAGCTCCGCAAGTACAACGACCCGGAGCACTATCCCTCGCTGCTCAAGGTGTTTGCTCGCGACAAGATAGACGTTCGCGAAGCGATCATGGACATGCTGGCTGCCCAGCGGACCCATGAGGCCGACGCAACGCTCGCGTGGTCGGCGGTGTTCGGGGCCGATGATGCGATGCAGGAGATTGCATACGAACGACTCGCCGATCGCGTGGGCGAGGCGGGCGAGGTTTCCGACCGCGTGAAACTGGTGCTGATTGAGGGGCTGGAGCGTGAGAGCGACGGCCCGCCCGAGGCTGCTGCGGAGATCGCGCGCAAACTGCGCATCGCAGACCTCATCCCGTACCTGATCGCGGCCCAGGCTGGCCCCCCGAGAAGCGAGAGCGACCGCACGGGCAATCTGGCCAACATCGTGATCGGCCGGCAGATCGCGTTTGTCAGCGACCTTCAGCCGGTTGTCTCCGACAGCGCGGTCGGGTTCGATCCTGAACTCAGCGTGGTGGTGGAGGGCGTGGTGCTGGGCATCTCGGACGCCGTGGTCACGACCTACCGCCCGGCCGTACACCGCAGCCTGCTCGGACTCAGCAGCGACCTGTGGGGCCAACCCACGACGCAGTTCGCGTACGACAATGCCAAGTGGCAGCGCTGGTACCGCACCGAATTCAGGCCCTACTGGCTTGAGCGCCAAGCCGACGGCTGAGCCCTTACTCGGCCATCGCGATGACCGACGCCATCGCGTGTGAGCCCGTGTGCGTCAGCGACAGCGACCACTGCACGATGCCCAGATCACGCGCCGCCTCGGCAGCGAGCGAACTCAGCGCGATCGACGGCTTGCCCGAGTGGTCGCGGACGACTTCTGCATCGGTCCACTCGATGCCGCCAGACCAGCCGGTGCCCAGCGCCTTGAACACGGCTTCCTTGGCTGCGAACCGGGCGGCGTAGTGCTCGACGCAGCGCTTGGAGTTGGACTCGCAGTAAGCTCGTTCGTCCTCGGTAAAGATGCGGCGCTTAGCCCGGTCGCCGTGGCGTTCGAGCATGGCCGCGACGCGGGCGACTTCGACCATATCCACGCCGTGAGAGACGACACTCATTGGGGGAGCCTCACTTCTTGGAGTTCGATGGAGGCTTCGAATCTACCGATTTGCTGGCGTTGGCGGCGGATGCTTTGTCAGGCTTCGAATCGGACTGCTTCTCGCTCTTGGATGAGCCAGCGGAGTCGGACTTGGAATCTGCCTTGGTGTCGGCTTTGGAGCCCGATTCCGAACCGGTGCCGCTCTCGGGCTTCTTGTCGGCAGCGGCGGCTTTCTTGTAGCTCTCGCTGCGGTAGTCGGTCTCGTAGAACCCGTCGCCCTTGAACAGCACCGCGGCGCCGGTCCCGATGAGCCGTTCGAGCTTGAGCTTGCCGCACTGCGGGCACTTTTTCTTGAGCCCATCGCTCATGGCCTGGAACAGCTCAAACTCGTGCTCGCACCCGGTGCACCGGTAGTCGTAGGTAGGCATGCTCAGCCCTCGTCCGTCTGTGCATCGGGCGCGACAGCATCGGCACCATCAGCGGCAATCGTCACCTGCGCCGCGCGGATGAGCCGATCGCCCATCGCGTAGCCAAAGCGGTACGTTGTCACAATCTTGCCGGGCTCGATGCCCTCGGCGGGCTGGTAGGTCATCGCCTCGTGGCGGGATGGATCGAACTCGTCGCCCGCCTGCGGCGCGACGATCGTCACGCCGATCGATTGCACAGCGCGCATCAGCTCGTCACGGATCAAACGCACGCCCTTGGCGATGGCCTCGGCGTCGCTGCGATCGAGGCCCTGCGACAGCGCCATGTCGAACTGGTCGAGCACGGGCAGCAGGCGTTCGACGACCGAGGTCTTGCCCTGCTCGCGTGCGAGCTGCTGGTCGATGACGGCTCGGCGCTGGGTGTTCTGGCAGTCCGCCATCGCGCGCAGAAACTTGCCCTCGAAGTCGTCCCGCTCTCGGCGGACCTTGTCGAGTTCCTCGGCCATAGGGTCGGTCGGCTCGCGGTCGAGGTTGTACTCGCTCTGGGGTTCACGCTTGCTCATCTCGTGTGGCACCTTCTGGACTGTTCGCCCTCGCAAGTTCATATCTACGGGCTCAGAACAGGTCCTTGATCTTCTTCCAAAACCCCTGGCTCTCGGGCATCACGTCGTGGTCTTCGGTCGCTGCAAAGTCGCGCAGCAATTGACGCTGTTTGTCCGTGAGCTTCTTGGGTATCTCGATCTTGGTCACCGCGACCAGATCGCCCCGCCGGCCGCTACGCAAGTCGGGCAGGCCCTGTCCGTTCAGCCGGAACAGTTTGCCGTGCTGCGTGCCCGCGGGGATCTTGAGTTCTTCCTTGGCTGTGAGCGTTGGTATTTCGACCTCCGCGCCCAGCGCCGCCTGCGAGAAGCTCACGGGCATCTCCATCAGCAGGTGGTCGCCCTCGCGCTCGAACAGGTCGTGCTTCTGCGTGCGCACGAGTACGTGCAGGTTGCCGCGCAGGCCCTTGCCATCGGGGCTCGCTTCCGGCGGCGGTGGCTCGCCCTCGCCCGTTACGCGCACCGCCTGGCCGTCATGGATGCCCGCAGGAATCTTGACCGATAGCGTGCGGTCCTTCTTGGTGCGACCGCTGCCGTGGCAGGTCGAGCACTTGTCCTTGACAACCGTTCCCCGGCCCTTGCAACCCGGGCACGCGGTGACCATGCGGAACATGCCGCCGAGTCCCGCCTGCTGAACCCGGCCCTGGCCGTTGCACGTGCCGCAGGTGTCGGGCGTGGTGCCGGGCTTGGCACCGCTGCCGGCGCACGTCTCGCACACGTCCAGCCGCGTGAAGTTCACGTCGCGCTCGCAGCCGGTGAGGACTTCTTCGAGCGTGATGCGGACCTCGGTCTCGAGGTCGTAGCCCTTGGCGACGCGCTGGCCGCCGCGTGCGTTTCCGAACCCGCCGCCGCGCGAGCTAAAGCCACCCCCACCACTACCGCCGAAGATGTCGCCGAACATCGAGAAGATGTCCTCGACGTTCATTCGGCTGAAGTCGTGGGCCGCGGCCCCGCCGCCGCGCAGGCCTTCCTTGCCGAACTGGTCGTAGCGCTGACGCTTGGCATCGTCGCTCAGCACCTCGTACGCCTCGGCGCACTCCTTGAAAGCGGCCTCGGCCTCGGCATCGCCCGGGTTGCGGTCCGGGTGGTACTTCATCGCAAGCCGGCGGTACGCGCGTTTGATCTCGTCCGCGTTGGCGGCTTTGTCAACGCCGAGTATTTCGTAGTAGTCGCGTGTGGCTGGCATTATTTCTGAGGTATCCGGAACTTGTGAGATTGTTCAATTCGAGAGCGTTTTGCCTGTGACCCTTCGAAATACTCCTTGAGGGTCGTTGGGCCCGCGATTGAAACGAGGTTCCGAGCGTCGCTTAGTGAGAGCCCAGTATTCTCACTGCTCTTGATCTCTGGATCAGCGGTTGATTCTGACGTCGGCTCCCAGCTACAGATCACGCATCCGCCACGGATTTCGGCGATCTCGCCGCAAGCGATGCACGGCTTCTCAGCCCCAAGACGATTGCCGTCAACATGGCGGTTTCGTCGACTCATGAATCGAGCCCCTCCGGTTTCCCGGCGGGGCTCGGGGTGGTCGGTGTTCACACAGGCGAGACGCCTGTGCCACTAGAGAAGCATCAGCTCACGGCCTCGACCTCGGGCTTGGTGTCGTCCTTGAGGTCGGTGATGAGCACCTCGGTGGTGAGCATGAGGCCCGCGACGCTGGCGGCGTGGATGAGCGCGCTGGTCGCGACCAAAGCCGGGTCGATGATGCCAGCCTTGACAAGGTCCTCGTACTCGCCGGTGGCGGCGTTGAGGCCCACGTTGCCGTTCGCTTCGAGCACGGTGTCCACCGCGAGGTCGCCGTCGTAACCGGCGTTGGACGCGATCTGGCTGAGCGGCGCCTCGACGGCGGCTGCGACAATGTCGAAGCCGAGCTTCTCATCGCCCTTGGCCTTTTTCTTGGCAGCCTCGATGGCGGTCTTGCTGCGGAGCAGCGCGACACCGCCGCCGGGGATGTAGCCCTCTTTGGCTGCGGCACGGGTGGCGTGGAGCGCGTCATCGACGAGGTCCTTGAGCGCCTTCTGCTCTTGCTCGGTGGTGCCCCCGACGTTGATGATGGCGACGCCGCCGGTCAGCTTGGCGTGGCGTTCCATGAGCTTCTCTTTGTCGTAGTCGCTCGTGGACTTCTTGTACTGGGCCATGATCTGATCGGCGCGGCCGGTGATTTCCTTCTTCTTGCCGCCGCCCTCGATGATGGTCGTGTTGTCCTTGGTGATGGCGATCTTCTTGGCCTTGCCGAGTTCGTTGAGCTCGATGGATTCGAGCGAGCGGCCGACGTCCTCGCTGAAGAACTCGCCGCCGGTGAGGATGGCGATGTCCTGAAGCATGGCCTTGCGACGGTCGCCAAAGCCCGGGGCCTTGACGGCTGCGACCTTGAGCACGCCGCGCAGACGGTTGACGACGAGCGCGGCGAGCGCCTCGTTCTCGACATCCTCAGCGATGATCAGCAGCGGCTGGCCCGTGCCAGCCACGGTGTTGAGCAGCGGCAGCAGATCGGGCAGGTTCCCGATCTTCTTCTCGTAGATCAGCACGAGCGCGTCTTCGAGCACGCACTCGGCGGTCTTGGGGTCGGTCATGAAGTAGGGCGACAGGTAGCCCTTATCGAACTGCATGCCCTCGACGTAGTCGAGGGTGGTGTCGGCGCTCTTGCCGTCTTCGACCTCGACCACGCCGTCGGCGCCAACCTTGGCGATAGCCTCGGCGATCAGCTCGCCGACCTGTTCGTTGTGGTTGGCGGAAACGGTCGCGACCTTCTTGTAGTCGGCCTTGCCCTTGCAGGGCACGGCCATGGCGTTGATGGCTTCGGCCGCGGCTTCGGCGGCAGCGTTGATGCCGCGCTGAAGCTCAACGGGGTTCGCGCCCGCCGCGACGTGCTTGAGACCCTGGCTGAAGATGGCGTGTGCGAGCACGGTGGCGCAGGTGGTGCCATCGCCCGCCTTGTCGGCGACCTTCTTGGCGACCTGGTGGATCATCTTTGCGCCCATCTGCTGGAACGGCTCGGGCAGCTCGACCTCTTTGGCCACGCTCACGCCGTCTTTGGTCAGCTTCGGACCGCCGAAGGAACGCTCGATTGCCACGTGCCGACCGCTTGGTCCCATCGTGCATCGCACGGCTTCTGCAAGCCTCTCTGAACCCTTCTTCATTTCGAGCAGGGCGGCGTCGTCGAACATGATCTGCTTCTGTGCCATCGCTTCACCTCGTCCTCAGGGCCTTGCCGAGCGGTGCTCGGAGCGGGCCGTGTTGTTTGCGTTTCTAACTTCTGCCTACCAGTTTGGTAGTTGCTTTCTAACTACGTTCGCTTACCAGTTGTCGTCCTGCTCGTATCCCTGCCGCACGAGCAGGTCGCCCGTTACGTCGAGGAACCACTGCTTGGCCTTGGGCGTGAAGTACGGCTTCCAGTCGCCGCTCCGCCCCTTGCGGTACATCTCGCCCGGGTTCTCCTTCGTGAATCCGGGTTTGGTCAGGCCTTCGTCGCTCAACGGCGCCGCCTCGGCGGGATCGAGCCCGAAGTACTCGTACACCTTGGCCCGCTCGCCCTCGGGGTCCATCTGCAACAGCTCGTAGCGGATGACGTGGGCCGAGCCGTCGACCTCGCCGCTCTGGAGCTTGTCGAGCATCGCAAGATCGTGCTCGGTGTGCCGCTTGTAATACTGCGCCAGGTGCCGCATCCACTCTTCGTTGGCGAACAACTGCTCCGGGTGCTCGTGGAAGTGGTTGCGGTTCTTGCTAAAGGCCTTATGGATCGGGCCGAGCTGCTTCTCGAAGTGCTTGTAGTGCGGGTGGGCCTGACCGATTTCAAGATGCGCCCAGCTCGTGAGCACATCGCGCGGGTCGCGAAAAATCAACAACGCCGGTGCCCCGGGCAGGTAGTACTCCAGCGCCCGTGGTGTGCGATCACCGATCCATAAGGAGCCGCCGCTCCGCGCGTAGCTCGCAGCCATCACGCGCCGAACGCTGTCGCGGAAGCATTCCTCAGCGACGGTGCGGTTGGGCTCGTGGAACGCCACGTGGTGCTTGAACTTCACGAGGTTGTTGAACCCGACGCGCAGCGCTTCGAGGCGGAACTCGCCCTCCGAGTGCAGCTTGGGGTGCAGGTTCACGAGCTTGCCCAGCCAGTTCGTGCCGCTCCGCGGGTGGCCGAGCAGGAAGAACAGCTTGAGCCGTCTGCCCTGGTGCTCGATCGCCCACTCGGCGCCCGAGCCGGGCTCGCCCGCAAGCTCGCGCCCGTAGCGCACACGGTCGATGCCCGGGCCTCGCAGCCCGTGAGCCGCCGCAGTATGTGCTACCGATGTCGTCATCGCGTTGCCCTTGCGCCCAGCGTGTTATTAGCGGTCGAGAACGCCGAGCAGCTCGGTCTCGCGGAGGATCAGACAGGTGTCGCCCTTGAGCTCGACCTCGGTGCCCGCGTACTTGCTGTAGACGACGGTGTCGCCCTTCTTGACGCTGAGCTTGGCTCGGCTGCCGTTATCGAGCAGCTTGCCCGGGCCGCAGGTCACGACCTTGCCCGTGGTGGGCTTCTCTTTGGAACCCTCGGGCAGGTACAGCCCGGTGGCGGTGCGGGACTCGGCCTCGATGGGCTTGACAACGATTCGATCTTCAAGAGGCTTGATGGCCATTACCGTTCTCCAATGCGCATTCAACTGCGCGGTGTTGAGGTGTGTTTCGATTTGATGCGATGGCTTGGAGAGCTTCTTAGAACCCCATCCCGCCCATGCCGCCCATCCCGCCCATGCCGGGCA